>JAYZYX010000347.1:0-10402 GCA_036139795.1 Pseudomonadota bacterium
AACGGGAATGGTGGATTTGATCACGATCACCGCATCTTTGTTCACTGCGGTGACGGCTTTGATCACCGTCTCTACGCTGGAGCAGTCAAAGTAGTTGGTCTGCGGATCGTAGTTGGTGGGCGTGGCCACAATCACATAGTCGGCGCCTTGCGCCGCGGTGGTGATGTCGGTGGTTGCGCTGAGGTTCAGTTGCTTGCTGGCCAGATAGTCTTCCAGTTCGGCATCCACAATCGGGGATTTGCGGGCGTTTACCGCCGCCACTCGGGACTCCGAGATGTCGACTGCGACCACTTCGTGGTGCTGCGCCAGAAGGACAGCATTGGAAAGACCGACATACCCGATGCCTGCGACAACAATTTTCATGATGTATAACCCGATCAGTTGTTCAAAACCGTGAACCCAGCAGTCAGAAGAGGCTTTGTGTCCAACGCTCTGACCCTAAAAGAAAAGCCCTGCTTTTTCAGCAGAGCTTTTCCAAGATTTCAAGCCAAGATCACGACAGTAAGGGACAATACGTCCGATTATGCCGGAGTTGCGGCTTTCCGGCGACGACCTGCGATCCCGAGACCACCAAGAGCTGCAAGCAGCAGAGGCAGGGCGGCGGGAACGGGAACCTGTGCAACATCTGCAACGCGCGAGATGCTGATATTTACATCTGCGGGAAGCAGGCTGAACAGGACCAGGTTGTAGGTGCCTACGGTCAGATCAACGATTTTGTCGATCATGCCACCGTTCAGGACCAGCGCACCCTCAAAGTATGCGACGCCTTGCTCGATGTAGCCAAGCAGCATGAGGGCGGTGTTGAGGCCGGTGATGGTCACTTGGTGTGCGCCAGCATCGGCTTCGGTTACTTCAAAGGCAGTGGTGTAAACAAAACCCACGGTACCTTCGTAATTTACCGAAGCAGCCGAAGCCGCACCGGTAATGGCAAAGAAACTGCCAATCACAAGCGCAAGGCGCAGAAGAATTGACTTCATGTCTATACTCCGTTCAAGAGAACGCAGCGGTTTGTAACCCTTAAAAACAAGCTACCCACCAGAATCCCGCTGCGACTGTAAGTTCGTGCCAAATCAGCACAAATACACTTATAGGGAGAGCGTTTATAAATATACATACCCCAAGCGCGAGTGGCTGGAAAAAATATCCGATCCACTGCAAGTATGATGCACAATCTTGCAATGATGTGCTGCAATGCCTCCAAAGTGTAAAAAATCGGAAAGAGATTTCCCGAGAAGCGGTCGAAATCACCCACGGACATTTACCATTTCTTGATATTAAGCCCCTTACGCTTTGAATTGAGTCGCTTGGTGGCGAAAGGGTTATGTGAGGCGGCGCTTGCGTCTTGGCTCAGCTAGCGAATGTATAATGCTGAATTAAGGGTGCTTTGAAGGGCTGATCTTGGCGCGGAGATCAAGAAAATTACCATAAGTTTATCGGTCAACCAACCCATACAATCAGTGTGCTCAATCCGTGCTAGCTGTTGGAACGATCCTTGCCGGCGTAGTCTTTGGCGTAGAAACGAGTGGTTACAGCAAAATCTCGGTGTAGAGCGGCATTCATGCCTTCAGACTTCAAGATGTAAGTCGCGTAAACTACATATGATACATCAGATTACAATTTATGCTTGATTTGGTATCCTTGTGCGACCTATAAGTGGTCATGAGGAATTGATTTCCCTCGACACGATTAAACAGATAGAGGTTCGTTAACTGTATTTTTTGCAAACACGTTTTGCGGTATTTGAAGTTTTCTGATGTAGGCTGCCTGCATATTCTTTAGGCAGAAAAAGAACACCGAATTCGACCACCACTCACTAAGCGCTACCCTGTGTAGCGCATGTCGAACTGTATCCCCGCCCCATAAATTTTTGATGGGTGCGGGGATATGCTTTTAGCGGATTGCTCTGGATTTTTGGCGCCGCTTATTGCGAAACGTGGAAGGTTCCCAGCAACCCAAGGTGGTTTGACTGAAGATGGGCACCCCATGGTGTGATCGACGTGATCGCCACCCCGCCCGAGACATACATCCCGTCAATTGGAACCCCGATAGAGGGCGCACCCACAGGCCATGTTTTGGGGGCGTTGCTTGCATTGCTTAGGCCGTGTTCACGCCGCAAGCCCATCATCACGCTAGACCACGGGGCAGAATTGAAGTCTCCCACTAGAATGTAGGGCGTCTCTGCTGCGTTTAACGCTTTGTCCACGAACCATATGTCATGGTTCACGTAACCATAGAACCAAGGCTTGGCCAGGTGCGAGGCGAAGACTGTCACAGGCTTGCCGTTGCCGGTCTCCAGAACAAGTGTGGCCAGTCGATCCGGGCGGGTGGTGGCGCGTAGTTCTGATCCTGCGCCAAACGGAAGTTTGGAAAGAACCGTGATCTGGCAGGTCCATTCGGCGCAGCCCATTTGGTGGGGATAAGTCGCCTGCAGATCGGGGAGGACAGATTTGATCGGGGTGGATTCCCCAAGGAAGACCACGTCTGCGCCACTGTCTCTGACCTCAGAGGCCAGCAGGTTCGGTGAGACCTGATTACCCTCATAGACGTTGAACCAAAGGACCGTGATGTCGGTTTCAAGGCCGCTATCAACGGCGATTGTCATCTTGTGATTGTCCAGCGCCGTCCAGACGCCGCTGACCGATGCCAGAACGAAGGATAGACCGCCCAATGCCAGTGCGATGGTCTTGATCGGCGTGCCCCGTAAAAAGACCCAGCTCAGGAGAAACGATAGAATGCCAACGACATAGAGATGAGGGGCTAGACTGTCAGCCATTCTGGCGAAGGTGCCGGTGACGGATTCATCCTGCACGTAAAGCGCCAGCCCCGCCGCAAGCATTGCCGCGCATGCAAAAAGCAGCAGCGGCGCACCGATGAAAACGCGGTAGGCGAGAGGTGTCGAATACATGCGTTTCATTTAGATGTTCCCGTTCGTTGTCTGGATTCTTAAGCCAATCTACACACTTTAAAGTTGTTTTCCAGTCCGCAGGACCGGCATTGCTGCTTGCCTTGGAAACATTCTGCAGAACTTGTTCCCGTTTTGAAACGACAAATGCTTGGTAGGTTTCCCTGCCAAGCATTGATGGGCGCGACTTGTCCCGCGCCCATTTCGATGTGCTGTAAGTCAGAAAGTGAAGGAAAGCTCGCCCTTCTTGTCCGAGGCGGCTCGGACATTTGCGCCCGCGTTCAGTTGCTGCACTGCGTCATCTTCGGCAATGGTGTCGATCTGCGAGATGGCGACCGAGACCTGCGATAGACCTTCTGCCTGATGTTGGGTGACCAGCGAGATGTCGGCCATCATGGTGTTCAGTTCCGCCACCGCATCCAGAATGCGGGTCAGGGCATCGCCGGTTTCGCCGACCAGATCGACTCCTTCCATCACCTGCTCGGACGAGGTGCTGACAAGGTTCCGGATCTGCTGGCTGGCGTCCGCCGAACGTTGGGCCAGTTTGCGGACTTCCTGTGCGACGACCGCAAAACCGCGGCCAGCTTCGCCAGCGCGGGCGGATTCAACGGCGGCGTTCAGTGCCAGAAGGTCGGTCTGACGGGCGATCTCGTCAATCACGGTCACGATGGTGTCGATCTCGGTCGACGAGACTTTGATGGCACCCATCGCTTCTTTGGCGCGGTCGACGACAAGGCGCGATTGCTCGGCGTATTCTTGGGTTTTGCGGACCACTGCCTGAGCATTTGTGGCGCTGTCCTTGGCCGAGTTTGCAGCGGCAGAGATTTCCTCGACGGCCACGGCGGCTTTCTGGCCTTCACGGCGGGTGCGTTCGGCGACAGCCAGAGCTTGCTCGCGCGAGTTTTCTGCCTCGACCTGTGCTTCTTCCGCGTCGGCAGCGGTGCGTGCCAGATTTTCACGGGCGGCGGCGATCTCTTTCGCGGCGCGGGCGCGCTGCAGCATCGAGGCTAGCAGAACGGCGGATTCAAAGACGACAATGACAGCGTGCAGAATAACACGCTGAAGGTTTTCCATCATGCCAACTGACGGGAACACTGCGGTGGGAAGCAACAGGCCGAACGAGAGGTGGTGAACAGCGGCGACTACCACGGCGACGCCCAAGGCGGGGATGCTGTTCATGGTGGCGATGATCGCGAGGATCGCGAAGAACAGCATATGCGCGTCGATCTGCCATTTATGTCCCGCAAATGCAGCGACAAAGGCAGCGGCATGACCGACCAGAGCAAATGCCAGAACCATCGGCTTTGCGGTTTCGGACATCCGGATCGAGAGCAGCCCCAAGAATCCGAAGATTACCGAGGAAACTGCAACGGCGGTCAGAGGCGCGCCGACCAGAAATGCGGCAAGCGGCGATACTGGCGTCAGCCCGAGGCACACCATACGGGCCAGCTTGGTCAAATCGTCACTGCTGCCAGAACTGTTTGAGGCCGTCGGCGCAGCGGTTTGTTTGGAGGGTTCGACTGTCATGATGGATATCCTGAAGCACAGAGGAATTCGAAGGTGTTCGGGTCTAATAGGAACCACGCACCAGATTGTTTTAGTGCCGCATGAGACGCGCCTGCCGCGACCGCAGACATCGGAGCATTCACCGGACTGACCAACTCTCCCCCAGCCGCCAGCACCACCGCCTCAGCGCCGCCGTGCCAAGGGGGTGCGACCACCAATACCGGCGCGTCTTCCGCCGGGACTGGCACAGCAAGGATGCTGGCCGTTTCCGCAATGACAAAGGCCGCTAGTCCCAAGAGGACCGGAGGCAAGGGGTGAATGTGTCTCATTTTGAATTTGTGTAAATATGACTGTAGAACAATCAATCGCCCCCCTACTTATGCGCACGGAGCAGACCCATCAGGGTGTAGTTTGCGCCCCCCTATGTCCCCAGAAATATTCCAAAAAAGCTCAATTTTGGGCTAAAATTCTGGAAGATCCGGGCACGAGGGTTCGCGCTTTAGGTGTAATTATGGGTGTCAGGTTCAGCTTGGCTGGCCTGATTCCGGTACCGCAAACATTCCGCATGGTCTTCAGTCCGCGCAGAGATCGGCACTTTGGGCGGCGGCTGCACTTACTGCATCAGCGGCGGTAAGGCGGACCATCATGCCGCGCTTGCCACCATTCAGAACAATCTGTCCGGTCATCGCTGGGGCATGGAAGGCTGTTGGGACCGCCCGTTTTTGGCCAAATGGGCTGATGCCGCCTGTGCGGAAACCGGTCAGGCGCTCGGCCTTGGCTGGGTCCATCATTTGTGCGGATTTGCCTTTGAAGACCTGCGCCACTTTCTTCATCGATAGGCTACGGTCTGATGGGATGGCTGTGCACATAGGCTTGCCGTCGACCTCGACCATCAGGGTTTTGAGCACCGATGCGGGGTCGGCCCCGATTGCGACGGCGGCGTGAAGTCCGATTTTGTCCTGACCGGCAACGTAGTCATATTCCAGCACCTCATACGCGATACCGGCTTTGTCCAAGGCGCGGGTGGCGGGCGTGGCGGTGCTCATCAGGTGTCTCGTCTTTGCTGCGGTCTGCCTTGTGTCCCGCAACAGGCCAAAGGGTGCAAGGGGCCAAGACGAAAAAGCCCCGCCTGCGGGTGCGGGCGGGGCTGTGTTTCTAGCGACGCCTTAAGGCTTATTCAGGCAGAACCCGAACCGCGCCCTTGTCTGCCGACGAGGCAAAAGCTGCGTAGACCTTCAGCGCTTGGCTGACCTGACGCTTGCGCGGCTCAACCGGTTTCCAGCCTGCTTCGTCTTGCGCCGCGCGGCGGGTGGCCAGTTCGGCGTCATCAACGGCAAGGTTGATTGTGCGGTTGGGGATGTCGATCTCGATCATGTCGCCATCACGGACCAGACCAATGGTGCCACCGGCTGCCGCCTCGGGCGAGGCGTGACCGATCGACAGACCCGACGTGCCGCCCGAGAAGCGACCATCGGTGATCAGAGCACAAGCTTTGCCCAGACCTTTCGATTTCAGGTAGCTGGTCGGATACAGCATTTCCTGCATGCCGGGGCCGCCCTTGGGGCCTTCATAGCGGATCACAACCACTTCGCCTGCAAGAACCTTGTTGTTCAGAATGCCCAGAACGGCTGCGTCCTGACTTTCGAACACACGGGCGGGGCCGCTGAATTTCAGGATCGATTCATCCACACCAGCGGTTTTCACGATGCAGCCGTCCACAGCGATGTTGCCCTTCAGAACGGCCAGACCGCCATCTTTCGAGAACGGATGCTCGGTCGAGCGGATCACGCCGCCTTCGCGGTCCGTATCCAGATCGGGCCAAGTGCTGGACTGGCAGAACGCGGTTTGGGTCGGCACACCACCGGGGGCGGCAAGGAACAGCTCGCGTGCGGTGTTGTTCTGGCTGACGGCGATGTCCCAATTCTTGATCGCATCGCCAAGGGTCGGCGCGTGAACGGTGTTACAGCTGGTGTCCAACAGGCCACCACGGGCCAGTTCGCCCAGAATGCTGATGATGCCGCCAGCGCGGTGGACGTCTTCCATGTGTACGTCGGCTTTGTTCGGCGCAACTTTACACAGGCAGGGTACGCGGCGCGACAGGGCGTCGATGTCGTCCATAGTGAAGTCCACACCACCTTCTTGAGCAGCGGCAAGGATGTGCAGAACCGTGTTGGTCGAGCCGCCCATAGCGATATCCAGCGCCATTGCGTTCTCGAACGCGGCTTTGGTCGCGATGTTGCGGGGCAGAACGTTTTCGTTGCCCTCATCATAATACTGCTTGGTGATCTCGACGATGCGGCGGCCAGCTTCAAGGAACAGCGCCTTACGGGCCGAGTGGGTCGCCAGAGTCGAGCCGTTGCCCGGCAGCGACAGGCCCAATGCCTCCGTCAGACAGTTCATCGAGTTTGCAGTGAACATCCCCGAGCACGAACCACAGGTGGGGCAAGCCGCCTCTTCGATCTTGGCCAGATCAGTGTCCGAGACTTTGTCGTCCGCCGCAGCAACCATGGCGTCCACAAGGTCCAGCGCAATGGTGCGGCCGTCGTCCAGCGTGACTTTGCCCGCTTCCATCGGGCCACCCGAAACGAAGATCGCGGGAATGTTCAGGCGCATAGCGGCCATCAACATACCGGGGGTGATCTTGTCACAGTTCGAGATACAGACCATGGCGTCGGCGCAGTGGGCGTTGACCATATATTCGGTGCTGTCCGCGATCAGCTCACGCGAGGGCAGCGAATAGAGCATCCCATCGTGGCCCATTGCGATGCCGTCATCCACCGCGATGGTGTTGAATTCTTTGGCGATCCCGCCTGCGGCCTCAACCTCGCGGGCGACCAGCTGGCCCAGATCTTTCAGGTGAACGTGGCCGGGGACGAACTGGGTGAAGCTGTTCACAATGGCGATGATCGGCTTGCCAAAGTCACTGTTCTTCACACCGGTCGCGCGCCAGAGGCCACGGGCCCCTGCCATATTGCGTCCATGGGTGGTCGTACGGGAACGATATGCGGGCATGTCTTTCGCTTTCAAACTGTCGGTTGCACGGTTTCCTGCACCCCAAAAAGAGGAAAATCAACCGCATCGGCGCTTTGGTATACAAAAATTGATAAAAAACCCCGCGAAGGGCGGGGTTTTCCGTTGTTGCGTGTGATGGGCCTTGGGCTTTTCACTTCGGATCATACACCGCCGTCAAAAGGATCGAAACTGACCGAGGACGACCGGCGCCAGCGCATCAGATACCCGCCGCGGTCGTCATCCTCGCGCAGCAGGAAGCCCTCGGGCATGTAGGGATAGATTTCTTGCCCTGTGACCATGTCGCGATCCTTTTCACGCATCAGCAAATGGTGTGGCAGGAAGTTTGACGGATGGGTCAGCCCCGCCGCCGAGGTCATATCCGCCAGCGCCTTCATGGTATTGCGGTGGAAATTGGCCACGCGCTCGGCCTTATCCGGCACGACCAGTGCGCGATATCGCTTGGGGTCTTGGGTCGCGACACCTGTGGGGCAGTGGTTGGTGTGGCAGGCTTGCGCCTGAATGCACCCGATCGAGAACATGAACCCGCGGGCCGAGTTCACCCAATCCGCGCCAAGCGCGAGCGTGCGCGCAATGTCGAACGCACTGATCAGCTTGCCGCTGGCCCCCAGCCGGATGCGATCCCGCAGGCCCACACCGCGCAATGTGTTGTGAACAAAGGTCAGCCCCTCAACCAGCGGCATCCCCATGTGGTTCGCAAACTCCATCGGCGCCGCACCAGTGCCCCCCTCTTTGCCATCGATGACAATAAAGTCGGGGGTGATGCCGGTTTCCAGCATGGCGCGGACGATGCACATGAATTCACGGCGGTGACCGATACAGAGCTTAAAGCCTACGGGCTTGCCATTCGACAGGGTCCGCAGCTTGCCGATAAACTCCATCATGGTGATCGGCGTATCAAAGGCCGAGTGGCTGGCCGGCGAGATGCAGTCCTTATTCATAGGCACGCCGCGGGCCTCGGCGATTTCGGGGGTGATTTTGGCGGCGGGCAGCATCCCGCCCTGCCCGGGCTTGGCGCCTTGGCTCAGCTTTAGCTCGACCATCTTGACCTGATCTTCGGCGGCGATGCGCGCGAATTTCTCGGGGTCAAAGTTGCCATGCTCATCTCGGCAGCCGAAATAGCCGCTACCGATTTCATATATAAGGTCGCCGCCCCCTTCCCGATGATAGCGGCTGATGCCGCCCTCGCCGGTGTCATGGGCAAAGCCGCCAGCCTTCGCGCCCTTGTTCAGGGCCAGAATGGCGTTCGCGGATAGGGCGCCAAAACTCATGGCAGAGATATTGTAGATCGAGGCTGCGTAGGGTTGTGTGCAATCCGGCCCGCCAATGGTGACCCGAAAATCCTTATCCTTGATTTCCTTGGGGCGGATCGAGTGGGTCAGCCACTGATAGCCGCTGTCATAAACCGCCTTCTTGGTGCCGAAGGGGCGCTTGTCCTCAACGTTTTTGGAGCGCTGGTAGACGATTGCGCGGGCCTCGCGGGAAAAGGGAACCTCTTCGCTGTCGCTTTCCAGCAGATATTGGCGGATTTCGGGGCGGATCATCTCGAACGCGTAGCGAAAGTGACCAAGGATCGGGTAGTTCCGCAAAACCGCGTGTCTTGGCTGGATCACATCATAGATGCCAAGCGCCAACAGCCCGCCGGAGATCAGCGCAAGGGCCGCAAGGCTCCAACTGCCGAACACGATGGCTGCGATCAAGAAGAGGAAAAACGCGACGCCTATTGCGATAAACGTGACGTAGCGCAGGGCGACAGAGATCATGAGACACCTCATATATGATGGCCGCTTGAAGTCGGGCCTGACGGCGATTTGCGCCAACTGTGCCTCAAGCGTCCTAGAGGGTCCACCGCAGGTTCCGGTTTTCGTGAAAGTTGTGCGGTGTCCTACAGATCTGATCGGGGCGTAACGAGTGAACGACAGGAGAATGTTGCGCTGTAGGTATCATAGAAAGATTTCGTCGCGGTCAGACGGCGTCGGCGCTTTAATACGGCTTGCAGGACGGACCCCAACAACCTTAAGTTGTGACATTGTTTGGTTTCCAAAGTTCAGTTTTTTCAAGCGTCCCATGTCTTTCTCATCCGTGCGTTTCGCAGCCCTGCCTTTTGCAAGCCTTTCGACGGATGCACTAAGGGCCCAACTTACCGATCAAGAGATTGCTCAATGCGCTGATTATGCATCTGGTGAACGGCACAAGCACCTTTGCGGCCGTCTTCTCTGCCGACAAATCGTTTCAGAGGCTACCGGATGCCCGCTGGGTGAGGCTCCGGTTGCCCATGGTGGCGATCGGGGTCCTACGATATTGGGAACATCGAACCTCTGCCTAAGTCTCAGCTATTCAGGGACCCGCGCTGTTGCGGCTATAGCCAACGGGCCAATCGGCTTGGATGCCGAGACAATACGTCCCTTGGACGATTTGGACACATTGATCGCAGCGACCTGTCATTGTTCCGAGCAAGCCGTATTGAATGGCCTTGATCCAACAGACCGATTGCGAAAGTTCTATGAATTCTGGACCGGTAAAGAAGCATATTTGAAGGGAATGGGCGCGGGGTTAAGCATTGCGCCAGAGCGAATCTCCCTAAGCGAGCATCCGGGATGCGTCTTTCTTGATGGGTGTAAAACCCGTTGGTCTGTCTATTTTATGGGCGAATTAGGCAGCGAAGTGGTCAGTCTCGCGAAATTGTGAAAGCTCAGTTTTCTGCTAATACTGAAAGCGCTGGCCGGACCGCTGCCGTTCTCGGCGCGTTGCCTGCGCCGGTGCTTTGTCCTCTGGAGCGCAAAACAGGTGTTAGGGTTCCTCACGCGGCAAAAGCGGATGATTGGGCAGATGGCTTGCCCAGTATCTGAGGATATCAGGTGGCTGATTGCCATGGCTTTGGTTGATTTGGGGTCTGTGTTGGTCTCGGTTTGCGAAAGTGGAACGCGGCAGTTTTTGGGATATGGCGTGCAAGACCTGTCACGG
>JAYZYX010000348.1:0-16565 GCA_036139795.1 Pseudomonadota bacterium
GATGTCAAAGAGCGCGGAGACAAAAAACCAACCAAAGCGCAAATCACTCTGCGCTACAGCCAGCTAACATCTCCTGAATTCCTAC
The DNA here is from genome assembly GCA_036139795.1 of Pseudomonadota bacterium. Taxonomy (GTDB): domain Bacteria; phylum Pseudomonadota; class Alphaproteobacteria; order Rhodobacterales; family Rhodobacteraceae; genus Donghicola. The sequence goes on from JAYZYX010000348.1 coordinate 86, forward strand.
CGAACCGAACCGCCTTGCGACCGTCCCGCCCGTCCCAACCGCACCTCAGCGCCGCCGGTGAGGGGTCTTCTACGGATAGGGGAGAAGAGTCGCAAGCGGAAAATCAGAAAAAATCGAAAAAACTGCATCGCCCTCCGGATTTTCTACGAATCCAGTGGCGCGCAGTCCGAATGCTCTTTTGTGGATAAATTAGAGGATAACTTTGCTTACGCATAGAGTCTTGTGGCAAAGAGAGGGGGGACATACAGCTTCTTGTGTGTTTTTTCAGCAAACGAGGCGTCAGATGCTTGGATACAGGGTGATTTTGACAATCGCTGCCCCCGTACTTGCAGCGGCCTTTGTGATCCGTCGGCTCAAAGGTCAGGAAGATCGCGAGTCACTTGCGAACCGCTTCGGGGACGTCGCAAAGGCGGATCGCCCCAAGATCTGGCTGCACGGAGCCTCGAACGGTGAGTTGAATTCGGCCCGCCCCTTGATTGAGGCCCTGCGTCAGGCCCGTCCTGATTTGCCCATTATAGTGACATCGAATTCCATCACCGGACGCGATCTGGTGAACGGATGGTCGCTGCCGATGGTCAGCGCGGTTTGTGCCCCGTTGGATTTCCGCTGGATGGCCAAGCGGTTTCTGCGCCGCCAGCGGATTGAGGCATTTATCAGTCTGGAAAATGAACTCTGGCCGAACCGGATCACAGCCGCTGCGGATCAGGATGTGCCGGTGATCTTTGTTGCAGCCCGCCTATCCAAGCAATCGGCCAAGGTCTGGCGCAGAATGCCTGGCATCCGTGCACAGATGCTGGCGGCGATCAAACTGCTAGCACCGCAAGACAAGGGATCACGGCAGCGTTTTCTGACGCTGGGAGTTCGCCAGGCCCGTCTGGCCCCCTTGGTGGACCTGAAGGCTCTATATGTTGCCAAGCCTGTAGAGACCCCCGCCCTGCCAGAGTTTCCCTATGCACATACATGGCTGGCCGCCTCGACCCATGAAGGGGAGGATGCGCTGGTTCTTGAGGCGCACAAGGCGCTGTTAGAGCGTGACAACCGTGTCCGTCTAATTCTAGCACCACGGCACCCGCGCCGCGCCGCTGCGATCCGCGACTTGATCGAAGACGCAGGGCTGATCTGCGCACAACGCAGCCAGCTTGACGAGGTCACGTCCGAAACGCAGGTCTTTCTGGCTGATACTCTGGGCGAGATGCACCTATGGTACAGTGCAGCGCGGGCAACTTTTGTTGGCGGCTCGCTGATCGATCGGGGCGGGCACACGCCATATGAGCCGGCCGCCTATGGAACGGCTCTACTTCACGGCCCCTACCTGTCAAATTTTCAGAAAATCTATCGCCAATTGGATGCAGCAGATGCGGCGATCCCCGTGGCGGACGGCCCGTCGCTGGCGGCGGGCGTGGATTTTGCCCTGAGTTCTCCGCTTGAGTTGGTGCAGAATGCCAATGACGTGACTCGGCAAGCCGCCGATCTGGAGACCTTGATCGCGCGCATTCTGCCGTTGCTGCCCCGCCCAGTTGAAGGGCTATAGGCGCACCCGCAAAGTGCTGATCCGTTTGGTCAGAACCTGAAGCCCATGCAGCACCTGATCCCGCACCGGACCTTCGCGCGGCGCATCTTGTAGGGTGGTAAACCAATGCTCGGGCGGATTGCGGCCCAATCGATGATTGTCAAATCGCAGCTCTCGCAGGACCGCTTGCGCCTTGGCTGGCAAAACATCGGGAATAGCAAAGCCGTTCAAGGTCGCCCAGACGCCAGTCCACAGCCGCCCGACCGACCACGGATTATAACCGCCGCCCCCGAGCACCAGATAACGCGGAGCCATCGGGCGTAGAGCGGCGACAATGCTCCAATGGGCGTTGTTAGACAAAGAAAGACGGGACAGAGGATCTTCGACCACCGCATCAGCGCCACATTGCAGGACGATCGCGTCAGGTTGGAACTCAGCAACTAGCGGCAGGATCAACCGGTCGCGGACCTGCGTCATCTCGGTATCATTAAAGCCAGAGGGCACCGGCAGATTAAAGAGGTTCCCCGCCCCCTGATCCATCAACGCCCCCGTACGCGGCCAGCGCCCTTGTTCGTGGACCGAAACCACCAGCACATCAGGCGTGTCGCGGAACGCATGTTCAACCCCGTCGGGATGGTGTGCGTCTATATCAATATAGGCCACCCGCCGCGCACCCGACCGACGCAGCGACAAGATCGCCAGAACGGGATCGTTGAGATAGCAAAAACCGTTGGCCCGATCCGGCATCCCGTGATGGGTACCGCCCGCAGGGGAATAAATGACACCGCCATTTGCCAAGAGCTCTCCGGCCAACAGTGACGCACCTGCTGACGTTGCAGGCCTCCGCCACATCTCGAGGAAGACAGGGTTAGAGGGCGTACCCAACCCGAACCGCTCACGGTCTTCGGGTGTGGCGGTCTGCGTCGCCTCGACCCGTTGCAGCGCGGCCAGATAATCGGCCGAGTGCCAGATACCAAGGGCCGCCGCCTTGGCCCTTGGGCTGGTCACATACTGCTCTGGCGGCAGCCAACCCAACGCACGGGACAGGTCCATAACGGTCGAGACCCTTGGCACGCGCAGAGGGTGCCAAGGGCCATAGGACGAATTCCGGTATATCTCCGAGCCGATGAACAGCGGCTGTGTCATTCAGGTTTTAGTTCCCTGCCAGCGCCTGTTCGACCGCTTTGGTGATCTTGGACGACGTCGGCTTTACCAACGAGTCGTAAGTGCCCAGAATTTCGCCATCCGGCCCGATCAGGACTTTGTGGAAGTTCCACGTTGGCTCAAAACCTGTTTCCTGTTTTACCCATTTATAAAATGGGTGCGCGGTATCGCCACGCACAGAGGTGATATCGGTCATCGGAAGATCCAGATCGAAGTTGACCGCGCAAAAGTCTTTCACCTCTTCGGAGGTTGCCAGTTCCTGCCGGAAATCTTGCGATGGGACCGCCAGAACCACCAGCCCCTGATCACGGTAGCGATCATAGAGGTCCTGCATCCCGTTGTATTGGGGCGTAAATCCGCAACGCGAAGCCGAGTTGACCACTAATACCGGCTTGCCTTCCCATGCCGCCGTATCCAGCGCCCCGCCCTCGATCGAGGTGAAGCTGAACTGACTTATTCCCGCTAGGGCAGCTTGCGCACCTACAACGAACAGGGCCGCTGCAAGGCCAATCACTTTGTTCTTAATCATAGGGAGTCTCCCATGTTGCATGCGCATCCGATGCATATCTGCGCTTGCCATTCCCCTTAAAAATAACATTTCTAACAGAAAGGGCCTTTGCCCTACAAACTTGGCACGCCATGCGCATAGAATGCCAAAAGAAAGATAGAGCAGAAATCCAGACTGACCATGACCGTTCCGGGAATTGTACAACCGCCACTTATAGATCTAGACGCGCCAAAGCGTGACGTGCGGACCCAGTTCGGTGCGCTCTGCTATCGTGTCAAAGACGGCGAGACGCAAATCCTGCTGATCACCAGCCGCACCACCCGCCGCTGGATCATGCCCAAGGGCTGGCCGATGGCGAACCGGACCCCAGCGCAAGCTGCCGCACAAGAGGCATGGGAAGAAGCTGGGGTGGAAGGCAAAGTCGGCGAGACTTCGATCGGGCTTTATACCTACACCAAAGTCATGGCCAAATCGGACGATCTGCCCTGCGCTGTTGTCATCTATCCCCTGCGCGTGCGCGACCTGAAAAACAAGTTCCCTGAGGCGAACGAACGCTCGCGCCGCTGGTTTTCCACCAAGAAAGCCGCCAAGGCGGTGTGGGAGCCCGAGCTTTCCGCATTGCTGGAAAGCTTTGATGGCGAAGCGATGGACAAGCTGTTGCGTCAAAGCTGAGGTAGGCTAGGAAACTTGCATCCTCAGCGCATCTGCATATTTTAGGAAAACCGTTTTCAGGGTTCCCACATGATCCGCTATGATCTGAAGTGTGCCGATGGGCACAAGTTTGACAGCTGGTTCCAGTCTGCATCGGCCTACGACAAGTTGGCCGCAGCGGGCATGGTCAACTGCGCGATCTGTGGAAGCGCCAAGGTGGAAAAGGCATTGATGGCCCCTCGGGTCACGACCTCGGACAAGGCGGCCAAGGCCCCTGCCCCGACAGAACCCGCGCCGGAAAAGGCCGATCTACGCACCCCGCTAGATCCCGCCCAAGAGGCGTTGGCCGCCATGCGCAAGCATGTCGAGGATAACGCGACCTATGTGGGCAAGGACTTCACCACCGAAGCCCGCGCACAGCATGACGGCGACGCCCCCGCCCGCGCCATTTACGGCGAGGCCAAACTGGAAGACGCCAAAAAGCTGATCGAGGATGGCGTGCCGGTCGCGCCCCTGCCCTTCCTTCCGGCACGAAAGACAAACTGATGAGCATTTTGATCACCGGCGCCAACCGCGGCATAGGACACCAGCTGATGCTGGACTACCAAGCGGAGGGCAGATCGGTGATCGGCACGTCGCGCAGCGGCGGTGACTACCTACCGCTTGAGGTCACGGACCCCGCCAGCCACACGGCTTTGGCCGAAAAGCTGAAAGACCAACCCATCGATCTGCTGGTCTGCAACGCGGGTGTCTATCTGGACGCAGGCCAAACACTGGACGATGGCTATCCGGCGGACATGTGGGCGCAGACCTTTGCGGTGAATGTGGCGGGCGTGTTCATGACCATCCAAAGCTTGCTGCCGAATGTCCGCACTGCCAAGGGCAAGATCGCGATTATCTCGTCCCAGATGGCCAGCCATGAGCGTGCACCGGGCGGCAGCTATATCTACCGTGCCTCGAAAGCAGCGGTCCTGAATCTGGGGCGCAATCTGGCCACCGATCTTCGGCCCGAAGGAATCGCCGTCGGCATCTATCACCCGGGCTGGGTGCAAACCGATATGGGCGGCAAAGGGGCCGACATTAATGCAAAAACCGCCTCGAAGGGCCTAATCGCGCAATTTGATGCGCTGGATATGAGGACTTCGGGACACTTTCTGACTTGGGACGGGCAACAGCACCCCTTCTGAACCCTTGCGCAGCCGCAACAGTCCGCGTAAAGCCGAGCGGACTTTTGACGACTGGGGGGTTCTCTAATGCCTATCCTCGTAATGAAATTCGGCGGTACGTCCGTCGCCAACCTTGATCGCATCCGCCGCGCCGCCAAACGCGTAGGTCTGGAAGTAGCCAAGGGCTACGATGTTATTGTGATCGTCAGCGCCATGTCCGGCAAGACGAACGAACTGGTGGGCTGGGTGAATGAAACCTCGCCGCTGTATGACGCCCGCGAATACGACGCGGTTGTCAGCTCGGGCGAGAACGTGACCGCTGGCCTGATGGCGCTTACCCTGCAGGAAATGGATATCCCCGCCCGCAGCTGGCAGGGCTGGCAGGTGCCGCTGAAGACCAACAGCTCGCACAGCCAAGCGCGGATCGAAGAGATCCCGAACGAGAACATTCTGGCCAAATTCGGCGAAGGCATGCGCGTTGCTGTCGTTGCCGGTTTCCAAGGCATCAGCCCCGAAGGCCGTATCACCACGCTGGGTCGTGGTGGCTCGGACACCACGGCGGTTGCGTTCGCGGCGGCTTTCGATGCGGAACGCTGCGACATCTATACCGATGTGGACGGTGTCTACACCACCGACCCCCGTATCAGCGACAAGGCCCGCAAGCTGGACAAGATCGCATTCGAAGAAATGCTCGAACTGGCCAGCCTTGGTGCCAAGGTGCTGCAAACCCGCTCGGTCGAACTGGCCATGCGTTACAAAGTAAAACTGCGCGTCCTTTCCAGCTTTGAAGAACCGTCAGACGAAGCCGGTACGCTGGTCTGCGATGAGGAGGAAATCATGGAAAACAAAGTTGTCTCCGGTGTCGCCTACAGCCGCGACGAAGCGAAAATGACCTTGGTTTCGGTCGAAGACCGTCCGGGCATCGCTGCTGGCATCTTCGGCCCTCTGGCCGAGGCAGGCATCAACGTGGATATGATCGTCCAGAACATCTCGGACGAGGGCACCACCGACATGACCTTCAGCTGCCCCACCGATCAGGTGAAGCGCGCAGAGAAGGCTCTGAACGACGCCAAAGCCGCTGGCAGCATCGGTTTTGAAGAGATCATCGCAGATACCGCCGTTGCCAAAATCTCGGTCGTTGGCATTGGCATGCGCTCGCAACCGGGCGTTGCAGCCAAGATGTTCAAGGTCCTGTCGGACGAAGGCATCAATATCAAGGTGATCGCGACCTCCGAAATCAAAATTTCGGTGCTGATCGATCGGAAATACATGGAACTCGCGGTTCAGGCACTGCATGATGCCTTTGAACTGGAGAAATAATTTCTGAGGGGCATCATGCCCGACGGGACTGAAAGCGAAAGCAGAAAGCTACTTGTCCGGCTGCGTGACACCCTTGCCGAAACCGGCGCGGGTCAAGAGCGGCTGGACAAGATCACGCATCTGATCGCCACATCCATGCGCACGGAAGTGTGCTCGATCTACCTCTTCCGCGATGAAGAGACGCTAGAGCTTTGTGCAACCGAGGGTCTAAAGCCTGAATCGGTTCACCAAACCCGCCTGCGTCTTGGCGAGGGCCTTGTGGGCCGCGTCGCGCGGACATCCGAAATTGTAAACAGCGCTGACGCGCCGAAGGAAAAGGGTTTCCGCTATATGCCGGAAACCGGCGAAGAGGCGTACTCTTCGTTCCTTGGTGTGCCGATCCAGCGCTTGGGCGAGCCGATGGGCGTTCTGGTCGTCCAGTCCAAACTGGCCCGCGAATATTCGTCCGACGAAGTCTACGCCCTAGAGGTTGTGGCAATGGTTCTGGCCGAGATGGCCGAGCTTGGCGCATTCATTGGCGATGGCGCGGCCCTGAAGGCCCGCCACCAGCAGCCCGTGCTATTCCGTGGCACCATTGGCCAAGAAGGCGTGGCCGAGGGTCACATCTGGCTGCACGAACCCCGCGTCGTGGTCACCAACCCCGTGGCCGAGAACCCCGAGGCAGAAACCGAACGCCTGCACAAAGCCGTGGGCGAGTTGCGCGTTTCTGTCGATGAAATGCTGTCCTCTGCCGAAGGGGGCGACAGCGAACAGCTACAGGTTCTGGAAGCCTACAAGATGTTCGCAAACTCCAAAGGCTGGATTCGCCGGATGGAGGATGACATCGCGCGCGGCCTCTCCGCCGAAGCGGCCGTCGAGAAAGAACAATCCGTCGCCCGCGCCCGTCTGGCCCGCGCGACCGATGCCTATCTGCGTGAACGCCTGAACGATCTGGACGATCTGTCCAACCGCCTGCTGCGCATCCTGACCGGCCAAGGTCGAGATACGGGTGCGGCAATGCCTGACGATCCGGTTCTGGTTGCTCGAAACATCGGCCCCGCCGAACTGCTTGACTATGGCCGCAGTCTTAAAGCCATCATTCTGGAAGAGGGCTCGGTCGGTAGCCACGCGGCGATTGTGGCCCGCGCCTTGGCGATTCCGCTGATCGTGCATGCCCGCAACATCACCACCGAGGCGCTGAACGGAAACCACGTGCTAATCGACGGCGAACAGGGCGTTGTACACCTGCGTCCCGACGAAGTGGTTGTGAAGGCATTCCGCGACAAGATGGCGATGCAGGCGGCGGCGCAGCAGCGCTATGCCTCGATCCGAGATCTGCCTGCAGAAACCCTGTGCGGCCAGCGCGTCAAGCTGATGATGAACGCAGGCCTTATGGCCGATCTGCCCTCGTTGCCCTCATCGGGAGCCGAAGGGGTGGGTCTGTTCCGCACCGAATTGCAGTTCCTTGTCCGTAACCAGATGCCCAAGCGGGCAGAGCTTTCGGCGCTATACGCCCGGGTTCTGGACGCCGCGCAGGGGCAGCGGGTGATCTTCCGTACGCTGGATATCGGCTCGGACAAAGTGCTGCCCTACATGAAGCCCAACGACGAGCCGAACCCCGCCCTTGGCTGGCGTGCGATTCGTGTGGGTCTGGACAAACCCGGCGTGCTGCGGATGCAGTTGCAGGCGCTGATCCGTGCTGCCAACGGACGGCCCCTGTCGCTGATGTTCCCCTTCATCGCCCAGATCGATGAATTCGAAATGGCCCGCGCCGAGCTGGACAAAGTCCTAGAGCGCGAGACCAAGCTGGGGCACGCCCTGCCCGAAACGCTGGAAGTCGGCACCATGCTAGAGACCCCGTCGCTGGCCTTCGCGCCGCAGCGGTTCTTTGAGATGGTGGACTTTGTCTCGATCGGCGGCAACGATCTGAAGCAGTTCTTCTTTGCTGCAGACCGTGAAAACGAACGGGTGCGCCGGCGCTATGACACGCTGAACGTCAGCTTCCTCAGCTTTATCGAAGGCATCGTAAACCGTTGCCGCACCACGAAAACATCGCTGTCCTTCTGTGGTGAAGACGCAGGCCGCCCGATCGAGGCGCTGTGCTTTGCGGCAATCGGCGTCGAGACGCTTTCGATGCGGCCAGCCTCAATCGGGCCGGTCAAACACCTGCTGCGTCGCACCAACTTGAAAGAGTTGAAACAGGTCATCGACGCCTCTCGGGAGGCGGGGGATCAAAGCGTACGTGACGCGGTCATGGACTACATGCGTCAACAAAGCTGAGTTTGAAGGAAATCCGATTCGACTATGCGATTCGGCCCGTGGTCACTTGGCCTCGGGCCATTTGGTGACGGCACCTTCAATGCCTTCCCAATCCCCGATTCCCAAGATGCGGTCGGGATTGGTGGGAGGAGGCATCTCGACGCCCGTCAGCTTTTCGAAACCGAAGCGACTGTAATAGGGGTAGTCGCCCACCAGCATGACGCGGGGCCATCCCAGCCCTTCGGTCATTTCCAGCGACTGGTGCATCAGAAGACCGCCCAAACCTTCGCCCTGACGGGTCGGGTGAACGGCAATAGGGCCAAGCAGCAAAGCGGGATGTTCGCCAACCATAATCGGCCAATAACGGATGGCGGCAGCGACGATCCCGTCGCGATCACGGGCGATCAGGCACAGGGGCGCCACCTTGTCCACACCGTCACGAAGACGGTAGGACGACAAGGCCTCGCGTCCGGGGGCAAAGCACAGATCGTACAGCGCTTCGACTTCCCACCAGTCGCTTGGTTGCTCCTGTGCGATTGAGAACACCTGCACCCCCATCTTTCCGGTGGTCGGCGGACTATCATGACGCTACCTCTGGTTCAATCAATTAGGAGGGATTCATGTTCTATCGTCCGGAAGACGGCCACGGCCTGCCTTACAACCCGTTCAACGCCATCGTAACGCCCCGCCCCATCGGCTGGATTTCGACGCGGGGCGCGGACGGGCGCGATAATCTGGCCCCCTATTCGTTCTTTAACGCCTGTGCCTATGTGCCGCCTCAGGTCATGTTCAGCTCGACCTCATCGAAGGAAGATCGCGGCGACACCAAGGACAGCGTCAGCAACATCCGCGAGACCGGCTTTTTCTGCGTGAATATCGTGGAGTACGCCGCGCGGGACGTGATGAACAAAACCTCGACCATGGTGGCTGCGGGGGTGGACGAATTCGAGCTAGCCGGCATCACCAAGGAAGAATGCCAAACCATCCCCTGTTCGCGCGTCGCCAATGCCCCCGCCGCGCTGGAGTGCAAAGTCACCCAGATCATCAAGCTGGAAGGCGAAAGCAACTTTGCCGTCTTTGGCGAGGTGATCGGCATCCACATGCGCGACGACTGCATCGTTGACGGACGCTTTGACGTGACCCGCTTCCATCCCCTCAGCCGTCTTGGTTATCGTGACTACGCGGTGATCAAAGAGGTCTTTAGCCTGACCCGTCCCGACGACAAATGATCTCCTTGCTTCCCTCCGGACGCCCGCTTGCGTATCCCTAACGGGGCAAACGGCAAAGGAGGGCACCATGGAACCCGTGATCGGCATTATCGGCGGCAGCGGACTTTATGACATCGCAGGATTTGAGGACGCCCACTGGCAACAGATCCAGACCCCTTGGGGCGATCCGTCCGACCAGATCCTGACCGGAACCTTGAACGGGCTGCGGCTGGCCTTTCTGCCGCGGCACGGGCGCGGACACGTCTACACGCCTAGCACCGTCCCTTACAGCGCCAACATCGATGCGCTGAAACGGCTGGGAGTCACGGATATCATCAGCCTATCGGCAACCGGATCGTTCCGCGAAGACATGGCACCCGGTGATTTCGTGGTGATCGATCAATACATCGACCGCACGCGCCTGCGGGAAAAGACCTTCTTCGGGCCGGGCTGCGTGGCCCACGTCAGCCTTGCCCATCCCACCTGCCCGCGCCTGTCGGAACTCGCTGCGCAAGCCGCCGAAACCGCCGGAGCGCGCGTGCATCGCGGCGGCACCTATCTGGCGATGGAGGGGCCGCAGTTCTCGACCCTCGCCGAATCGAAGATGTACCGCGAGGTCTGGGGCGCAGATGTCATCGGTATGACCAACATGCCCGAGGCCGCTTTGGCCCGTGAGGCCGAGATTTGCTATGCCTCGGTCGCAATGGTCACCGATTATGACAGCTGGCATCCCGATCATGGCGAAGTCACCATCAGTCAGATCATTGAAACCATGGGCGGAAACGGCGAAAAGGCGCGCGGCACGATTCAGGCTCTGCCTAGCCTGATCCCGTCCACGCGTGAGGTCTGCCCCCATGGCTGCGACCGCGCGCTGGAATACGCCATCATGACGACCCCCGACCGGCGCGACCCCGCGCTGGTTGCCAAACTGGATGCGGTGGCGGGCCGCGTTCTAGGAGAGACCAAATGAAGACCGTGCAGGACTATATCCGCACCATCCCCGATTTCCCGAAAAAGGGCATCCAGTTCCGCGATGTGACCACGCTGTTCGCTGATCCGCGCGGATTCCGTATGGCTGTGGACCAGCTGCTGCACCCTTTCATGGGCGCGCCCATTGATCTGGTGATCGGCCTTGAGGCCCGAGGCTTTATCCTTGGCGGCGCAGTGGCGCACCAGTTGGGCAAGGGCTTTGTCCCCGTCCGCAAAAAGGGCAAGCTGCCCGGCAAGACGATCGAGCAAGCCTACGCGCTGGAGTACGGCGAAGCCGTGGTCGAACTGCATGACGATGCCATCAAAGCCGGTCAGCGCGTACTGATCGTGGACGATCTGCTGGCAACCGGCGGCACCGCCGAGGCAGGCATCAAACTGGTCGAGCGTTTGGGCGGCGTGGTTGCTGGCTGCGCCTTTGTGGTGGACCTGCCCGATCTTGGCGGCCGCAAGCGCCTAGAGGATATGGGCCACGCGGTTCATGTCCTGTGTGAATACGAAGGCGATTGATCCCATGCAGGACGCCAACAGCTTTGCGAAGGATTGGGAAGCGGCCTGGAACAGCCATGATCTAGATCGGATCATGGCGCATTACACCGATGAGATCGTGTTTAGGTCCCGCAAAGCAGTGCCGCTGGTTGGCACGGGCGAGCTACAAGGCAAGACTGCCCTTCGCGCCTATTGGCAAGCGGCGCTCGAGCGCCAACCAGATCTGCACTTCACCGTGCAAGACGTCTTTGAAGGCCATCAGATGCTGGTGATCAGCTACACCAATCATCGCGGGGTTCTTGCAACCGAGACCCTCTATTTCAACGACGGCGGACTGGTTCATCAGGCCGCCGCCTGTCATCGAGCTTAAGACGCGGCCAGAACCGCGCCAGGGTTCATGATGCCCTTGGGGTCCAGCGCCTGTTTGATCGCCCGCAAGCTGGCCAGCTTGACCGGATCGCCATAGACCTCAAGGTCTTTGACCTTCAGGCGGCCGATCCCATGCTCGGCACTGACCGAGCCGCCAAGCTCATGCACCAGATCATGGACGCCCTTTTTCACGGCGCTGCGCTTGTCTTCATAGTCATCGCGGGTTTTCCCCTGCGCGGGGAAGATATTGTAGTGCAGGTTGCCATCGCCCAAATGGCCAAAGGCATTCACCCGCATATCGCCGATCTCGGCCATCGCGGCATTGCCTCGGCGGATGAACTCGGGGATCAGCGACAGGGGCACCGAGATATCGTGGCTGGAGACCGAACCGATCAGTCGGTTTGCCTCGGGGATATTCTCGCGGACGTTCCACAGGTCAATGCGCTGCTGTTCGGACTGGGCGATCAGGCCATCCGTGACCAGATCGGCCTCGAACGCCTCGGCGAACAACGCCTCCAGCGCCTCGGCGGGATCAAGGCCGCGGCCCAGGCCGATATCACACAGGACGCACCATTCGGGCGCTTCCGCGTAAGGCAGGCGCACCTGCGGCATGGTCTCTGCCAGAAATTCCCAGCCCTGACGGTGCATGATCTCAAAGGCGCTGATCGATTCACCAACATGGGCGCGGGCCATCGCCAAAAGGCCAAGGGCTGCTTCGGGGTTCGGCACTACGAACAAGGCCGTCCCTTCGTGAGCCGGCTTCGGGAACAGTTTCAGCGCCGCTGCTGTGATGACGCCCAAAGACCCTTCGGAGCCGATCATCAGGTTGCGCAGGTCATAACCGGTGTTGTCTTTGCGAAGGCGCGTCAGACCGTTCCAGATGTCGCCGTTCGGCATCACGACTTCTAGCCCCAGACACAAATCCCGCGCATTGCCATAGCGTAGCACGTTCAAACCGCCCGCGTTGGTTGCCAAATTGCCCCCGATCCGGGCCGAGCCCTTGGCCGCAATCGACAGCGGGAACAGACGGTCCACCCCATCGGCCACCCCGTGCAGGTCTTGCAGAATGCAGCCTGCCTCGGCCACCAACACGTTTTCTTCGGGGTAGACGCCGCGCACCTTGTTCATCCGCTCAAGGCTGAGGATCAGGGGCTGTACACCCGCGCCCGCGATCTGCCCACCCACAAGGCCCGTACCGCCGCCATAAGGGACAACCGGAACGCCAGCCTCATAGGCGATCTTCACCGCCATAGACACCTCTTCGGTCGAGGCTGGCGCGATCAGAAAGCCGCCCTCGCCCTTATAGCGGCCACGGGGCTCTTCCAGATAACGGGGTTCCAGATCGCGGAATGCAGCAGCAGGCAGAGCGTCCCGAAGGGCGCCCTCGATCATCGTGACAGGTGTCATGGGCTCTCCTATTTCGTGCCCAAGTCTTGGGCCGAAAGCGCGCGGGGTTCAAGCACCACGACCGTCGGGCGCGAGGGTAAATTGCGCAAGGAAACGTCGATCTGGACCTCGCCGTCGCGGCGGATGTCAAAGTCTTCGGCCATGCGGACCAGAAAGCCCTCTAGCGTGCTGCGCCCGAACCAGTGCATGGGGATCACGATGGACGACCGCAGACGCTTTAGCATTTTGACCACCGTGTCATGATCCAGCGTCGCGCCGCCATCCACAGCCACCATCGTCACATCCAGCCGCCCCAGCGCCGCATATTGTTCGTCCGAGGGTTCGTGATGCAGATGGCCCATGTGGCCGATGCAAAGGCCCCCAACCTCAAAGATAAAAATCGAATTGCCAAACGGCACCGCCCCGCTGAACGACGAGCGGATATCGGTGGGGATATTGCGGATCAGCATCTCGCCCAGATCAAGGTGATGGTCGGCAAAGGCCCCCTGCCCGTCGCCCCAGCCCTTTAGCACGTAGGTAATATCGGGGTCGGGGTAAGGCGTCCAATGGGTGCTATGCGCGTTGTTCATGGTGGCCACATCAGGCACCAAGCCCGCCTGCCCCAGATAGCCCGCATAATCGGTGATCGCCGTTAGCCCGCCATAGGTCTTCAGCAAGAACATCGCATGGTCGATGTAGCGGATGCGCACCGTGTATTCATCCGCAAGCGGTTCCGAGAAGCTGGCCAGTTGCACGTATTCAAGCCCCGGCGCGGCATCGGCAATGGCGATACAATGGCTTGGCCTTCGATCCTGCCCGTAAGCGACCGAGGCGGTCAGGGTTAGCAGGCAAGTCACTAGGGCTTTGAACGGCATGGCGCACCTCCTGTCAGCAAAGGCTAACACGGGATACGGGTTTTGGGGTGTTCACGGATCAGTCAGTGACGGCTTTTCCACGTCGATCCAAACGCAACGCGGCATACAGCACATGATTTCGCCAGCGGCCATCGATCTGCAAATAGCTTTGAGCGACGCCTTCGTATTTGAACCCGCATTTTTCCAGCACCCCGCGGGACGGAGCGTTTTCCGGCAGGCAGGCAGCCTCGACCCGGCTGAGATCCATCTTGGAGAAGGCGTGGTGAACCACGGCCTGAATCGCCTCGGTCATGTAGCCGCTGCGGGCAAAGGGCTGGCCGATCCAGTAGCCGATCGTACCCATCTGCGCAGGCCCGCGCCGGATGTTGTCCAACGTCAGCGCCCCAAGCAGCATGTCGTCATCGCGGCGCACCATGAACAGCGGTAATGCCGTGCCCTGCCCCAAGGACCGGCTGGCCCAATACACGCGGTTCGAGAACGCTTTACGGCTTAGGTGGTCGTCGGCCCAAGTGGGTTCCCACTGGGTCAGGAATTCACGGCTCATAAAGCGCAGGGAAGACCAAGCACGATAATCCGCATGGGTCGGCAAGCGTAATGTCATACGCTCGGTCTCCAGTCGGAACTTGCGCTTGGTCAGTAGCATCTTAGGACATCAACCGCGCTTTCAGCGAAGACAGTTCCGGTGCGTTCGAAACCGGCCCGTAAATCGCCATAGCCGATGCCGCGTTCTGCGCCATCTGGACCCCGAAATCGCGGACCGATTCCAGCGTCACGTTGTCGATCTTTTCGACCGTCTCGGACAGGTCCGGCACACGACCCCAGATAGAGATCATGCGCGCCAGACGCTCTGCCCTGTTCGAGGGGCTTTCCAGTCCCATCAGCATCCCCGCCTTCATCTGGGCACGGGCGCGGGCAATTTCGACCTCACGCAAATCGCCGGTGATGCGCCGAATCTCGTCAATGGTGACCTCGGCCAATTCACCCAGTTGCTCGGCGCTGGTGCCTGCATAGACGGTGATCATACCGGTGTCGGAATAAGCGCCTGCCTGACTGAAGATCGTGTAGCACAGGCCGCGATTTTCGCGGATTTCCTGAAACAGACGCGAGGACATGCCGCCACCGAGGGCCGTCGCATAGACCTGCGCTGCGTAGAAATCGTTGGCCATATAGCCGGGGCTTTCAAAGGCCAACGTGAAGTGTGCCTGCTCCAGCGCTTTCACCTCGCGGCGCTCGCCGCCTTTGAACAGGGCGGGCGTTTCCACGTGAAGCGGGCGCGGCTTCATCTGGCCGAACAGCTTTTCCGCCTCGCGCACCAGCGCATCGTGATCCACAGCACCAGCAGCCGACAGGATCATCTGGCCGGGGCCGTAATGTTCCTGCACAAAGCCGCGCAGATCGGTCTGGCTGAAATGGCGCACACGCTCAGCAGGGCCAAGGATGGTTCGGCCCAAAGCCTGATCGGGGTAAGCCTCTTCCTGAAGCCAGTCAAAGATCACGTCGTCAGGCGTATCCAGCGACTGGCCGATCTCTTGCAGAATGACACCGCGCTCGGTCTCGATCTCGCGCTCGTCGAACACGGGGTTCAGCAGGATATCGGCGATCACATCCAGCGCCAGCGGCACATCCGCCCCAAGAACGCGGGCGTAATATGCCGTCACCTCACGCGAGGTATAGGCGTTGATGTAGCCGCCCACGTCCTCAATCACTTCGGCAATCTCTAGGGCGGTCCGCTTTTCGGTGCCTTTGAACGCCATGTGTTCAAGGAAATGGGCAATGCCGTTCTGCTCGACCCGCTCGTGACGGGCACCCGCCGTCACCCATATGCCGATGGCGGCCGATTCAAGGCCGGGCATATGTTCAGTGACGATACGGAATCCGTTCGAGAGGGTGTGGGTCTGGACTGTCAAAGGTGAATCCGGTCCTTGATAAGCGTTTCGATGGCGGTCAGGTCGTTGGCAACCCGAGTCACACGTTCCGACCGCTCATACAGGTCCGCCATGCGCGGGGGAAGAGCCGGACGCACGCCGGTGGCCTCTTCGACCGCATCGGGGAACTTTGCCGGATGGGCTGTTGCCAAAGTGACCATGGGCGAGGTGCCCATGTGCTGTTCTGCAACATGGACCCCAACCGCGCTGTGCGGGCACAGCAGTTCCTGACTGTGGGCCAGAGTGCGCTTGATGGTCGCCAGCGTTTCTTCTTCCGAGCAGCGGCCGCTGTCAAAATGTTCGCGCAGGGTTTGCAGGGCGCCTTGGCTGACCTTGAAGCCACCGGCCTTCAACTCGTCCATCAACTGCGCAACGGCGGCGCCGTCACGGCCATAGGCGTCAAACAGAGCACGCTCAAAGTTCGACGACACCTGACTATCCATCGACGGGCTGATCGAAGGGATCACGCCATCGACCATGTATTCGCTGGTCGACAGGCAACGATGCAGAATGTCGTTCTGGTTGGTCGCAACCACCAGACGGTCAATCGGCAGGCCCATGCGCTTGGCGATATAGCCAGCGAAGATGTCACCGAAGTTGCCGGTCGGCACGGTGAAGCTGACCTTGCGATGAGGCGCACCCAGCGCAACCGCCGAGGTGAAGTAGTAGACGACCTGCGCCAGA
>JAYZYX010000349.1:0-9128 GCA_036139795.1 Pseudomonadota bacterium
AGCGGTGATCATGACGGGCAGGTGGTCGGCAATGCCAACGGCGGTCAGGACGCTGTCAAAGCTGAACACGATGTCCAGAATCATGATCTGCACAATTACCGCGCCACAGGCGCTTTTCAGGGCGGTGGTGCCTTCGTGGGGCGGGGCACCGGCGCCTTCGACCTCTGCGAAAATTTCGTTCGAGGCTTTCCAGATCAGGAAGATCCCGCCCGCCAGTAGTAAAAGATCCCGCCACGAGAGGGCAAAACCGTGAATGCTGACGAAGGGTTCTGTGAGGCTGACGATCCATGCAATCGATGCCAGCAGCGCAATCCGCAATACCAAAGCACCGCTGAGGCCGATCATCCGTGCCCGTGGGCGTTGTTCTTTTGGAAGTTTGGAAGTGGCGATGGAGATAAAGATGACGTTGTCCACGCCAAGAATGATCTCCAACACGGTGAGTGTCAAAAGGGATGCCCATGCTGCGGGGTCGAAAAGCAGATCGATCATTAATTGTTCCCAAGGACACAAGAGGTGCCAGATTGCTAGATGGTGGGTCGCTTTCGCCGTGGGAAGAGGGGAAAAAATAAAAAAGGCGCATCCGGAGAAGCGCCTTTCTGATTAGCCGTTAGCGACCGTTTATTCCAGTTCGACCAATAGGTCTTTTGCGTCGATCTGATCGCCCGGCTTGACGTGTACCGCTTTGACAACGCCGCCTTTTTCGGCGTGCAGGCCGGTTTCCATCTTCATCGCTTCGATGGTCAGGATCAGATCGCCTTCGTTGACCTTCTGACCCGCAGAGACGCTGATCGTTGCCACAACACCCGGCATGGGAGCGCCGATGTGGCTGGCATTGCCTGCCTCGGCCTTGGGACGAATGGCGGTGGTTGCTTTGATCTTACGATCCGGCACACGGATTACCCGGGGCTGGCCGTTCAGTTCGAAGAAGACCTTCACCTCGCCCTTATCGTCCGCTTCGCCCATGGCTTGCATCCGGATTTCAAGGGTCTTGCCCGGATCAATTTCGACGCTGATTTCGTCACCCGGTTCCATCCCGTAGAAGAAGCTGCCAGTGGGCAGGGTCCGCACGGGGCCATAGGTCTTGTGACGGGCCACATAGTCGCTGAAGACCTTGGGGTACATCAGGTAACCGTTCAGGTCCTCGTCATCCAGAGGCTCGTCCAGATCCAGCTCTTTGGTGGCGGCCAGACGGGTTTCCTCGATGTCGATGGGCTTGGCGTGCAGGCCCGGACGTTCGGTGTTGGGCTTTTCGCCTTTCAGAACCTTGTTGATGATGCCTTCGGGGAAGCCGCCCGGAGGCTGGCCCAGATTGCCGCGCATCATATCTACGACCGAGTCGGGGAAGGCGATGTCGCGGTTCGGGTCCTCAACATCGGCGCGGGTCAGGCCTTGGCTGACCATCATCAGGGCCATGTCACCGACCACCTTCGACGAGGGGGTCACTTTGACAATGTCACCGAACATCTGGTTCACGTCCGCATAGGCGTGCGCCACTTCGTGCCACTTCTCTTCAAGGCCAAGGCTGCGGGCCTGTGCTTTGAGGTTGGTGAACTGGCCGCCGGGCATCTCGTGCAGGTAGACCTCGGACGAGGGCGACGCGAGGCCGCTTTCGAACGCTGCGTATTGTGCGCGGACCTGTTCCCAGTAATCGCTGATCTGGCGCACGGCTTCCACGTCCAGACCGGTGTCACGGTCCGAATGGCGCAGAGCCTCGACGATCGAGCCCAAAGCCGCCTGCGAGGTGCCGCCCGAGAAGGCGTCCATCGCCGCATCAATAGCATCCACGCCAGCCTCGGCTGCGGCCAGAATGGTCGCGCCTGCGATGCCGCTAGTGTCATGGGTGTGGAAGTGGACGGGCAGGCCGACCTCTTCTTTCAGGGCTTTGACCAGCACGCGGGCTGCGCCGGGCTTCAGCAGGCCCGCCATGTCCTTGAGGCCAAGGATATGGGCGCCAGCCGCCTTCAGTTCCTGCGCCATGCCGACGTAGTATTTGAGGTCATACTTGGCGCGGTCGGGGTTCAGGATATCGCCGGTGTAGCAGACGGTGCCTTCGAGAATTTTGTTGGTCTCAAGCACCGCATCCATCGCGACACGCATGTTCTCGACCCAGTTGAGGCTGTCGAAAACGCGGAAGATATCCACACCGGTTTCAGCCGCCTGTTTGACGAAGAACTTGACCACATTGTCGGGGTAATTGGTGTAGCCCACACCGTTGGCCCCGCGCAGCAGCATCTGGGTCAGCAGGTTGGGCATACGGGTGCGCAGATCGCGCAGACGCTGCCACGGGCATTCCTGCAAGAAGCGATAGGCCACGTCAAAGGTCGCGCCGCCCCAGCATTCAACACTGAACAGCTGCGGCAGGTTATGGGCATAGGCTGGCGCCACGCGGATCATGTCGATCGAGCGCATACGGGTCGCCAGCAGCGACTGGTGGCCATCGCGCATGGTGGTGTCGGTCAGCAGCAGCTGCTGTTGCGCCGCCATCCAGTCCGCCACAGCCTGCGGGCCTTTTTCATCCAGCAGGGTCTTGCTGCCCGCTGCGGGCGCGTCGGCCATCAGTTGGGGCGCACGGGGGTGAATGTCCATGCGGGGTTTGACGCGGCCTGCGGTCTCGGGGTGGCCGTTGACGCTGATGTCCGCAAGATAAGTCAGAACCTTGGTGCCGCGGTCACGGCGGGCGGTAAAGTCAAACAGCTCGGGCGTCGTGTCGATGAACTTGGTGGTGTACTGGTTCGACAGGAAGGTCGGGTGCTTCAGCAGGTTTTCCACGAAGGCGATGTTGGTGCTGACGCCGCGGATACGGAATTCACGCAGGGCGCGGTCCATGCGGGCGATGGCCGCTTCGGGGGTCGGGGCCCAAGCGGTCACTTTGGTCAGCAGCGAATCGTAGTAGCGGGTGATGACCGCGCCGGAATACGCCGTGCCGCCATCCAGACGGATGCCCATACCGGTCGCCGAGCGATAGGTGGTGATCCGGCCGTAGTCGGGGATAAAGTTGTTCTGCGGGTCTTCGGTGGTCACACGGCACTGAAGGGCGTGGCCGTTCAGTTGGATGTCCTCTTGCGAAGCCTTGCCGGTCGCCTCTTCCAGCGTTTTGCCTTCCGCGATCAGGATCTGTGCGCGGACAATATCGATGCCGGTGACTTCTTCGGTGACGGTGTGTTCCACCTGAACGCGGGGGTTCACCTCGATGAAGTAGAAGTTGCCCGACTCCATATCCATCAGGAATTCGACGGTACCGGCGCATTCATAGTTCACATGGGCGCAGATCTTTTTGCCCAGTTCGCACAGTTCGGTGCGCTGCTCTTCGGTCAGGTAGGGGGCGGGGGCACGTTCCACGACCTTCTGGTTGCGGCGCTGGACCGAGCAATCCCGTTCCCACAGGTGATAGATGCCACCGTGCTTGTCGCCAAGGATCTGCACCTCGACGTGACGGGCGCGGATGATCATCTTTTCCAGATAACCTTCGCCGTTGCCAAATGCGGCCTCGGCTTCGCGGCGACCTTCGCTGACCTTGGTGGCCAGTTCCGATTCCGCCTCAATGGGGCGCATGCCGCGACCGCCGCCACCCCAGGACGCCTTCAGCATCAGGGGATAGCCGATCTCGGCGGCTTCTTTCTTGATGGCCTCCATGTCGGTGCCAAGGACTTCGGTCGCGGGAATGACCGGAACCCCTGCCTCAATAGCAACGCGGCGGGCGCTGGCCTTGTCGCCAAGGGCGCGCATGGTTTCAGCTTTCGGGCCGATAAAGGTGATCCCGTTCTTGGCGCAGGCCTCAACGAAATCGGGGTTCTCCGACAACAGGCCATAGCCCGGGTGAATCGCGTCCGCGCCACATTCCTTGGCCACGCGGATGATTTCGGAGATGGAGAGATAGGCGGCCACAGGGCCCATGCCTTCGCCGATGCGATAGGCCTCGTCCGCCTTGAAACGGTGCAAGCTCAGTTTGTCTTCTTCCGCGTAAACGGCGACGGTTTTCTTGCCCATCTCGTTTGCGGCACGCATGACACGGATGGCGATTTCACCCCGGTTTGCGATGAGAATTTTCTTAAACTCGGTCATAGTTGGTTCCCGACAGTCCCACTGGTTATGCGTACGATTGACGTACGACATGACATCGCTAACGCCAATCTCCCCTGATAGCGTTAACAATCGTTGTATTTCAGAGTGCAAGCAAGTTGCTGCGCTTGCAGCGTGAGGATTTTGCAGCTGTTCGCAAGTGCGAAATTTCACACACTTTTGCCCGTAGAAGGCTGGTTGCGATAACGTATTGGTTAACTAACTTGTCCAAAAACTCATACATATCAAATTCTTAAAGTTGAAAAATTTGCAAATTTGCGTGTTTTCTGCGAATGACAGCAATGTAAAAGATAATTTGCAAACTCTGGTTTTTCTTCGAAAAGTCGCGTGAACAATATAAGAACACCTCTTTCCCTTTCGACGTGCCGCCGCTAGATTTCCCCCATGAGCAGCTTTGACGATTTCGACGCCTTCGAAGGCGCTTCCCTGTCCGCCCGTGCGATGGCCGCGCGGCCAATGCCTTATTTGGACGATCTCAACCCCGCGCAGCGCGAAGCGGTTGAGGCGCTGGATGGTCCTGTGCTGATGCTGGCGGGGGCCGGGACAGGCAAGACCAAGGCGCTGACTTGCCGGATTGCCCATCTACTGAACACAGGTCGAGCCCGCCCGAACGAAATTCTGGCCGTGACCTTCACCAATAAAGCCGCACGCGAGATGAAAGAACGTGTGGGCCGTTTGATGGGGCAGGCGGTTGAGGGGATGCCATGGCTTGGCACCTTCCACTCGATCTGCGTCAAGCTGCTGCGCCGTCATGCGGAACTGGTGGACCTGAAGTCGAACTTCACCATTCTGGATACGGACGATCAGATCCGTCTGCTGAAGCAATTGCTGCAAGCCTATAATTTAGACGACAAGCGTTGGCCCGCGCGGCAACTGTCGGGAATTATCGGCAACTGGAAGAACCGTTGCTGGACGCCCGAACAGGTGCCGGGGGGCGAGGCTGCAGCCTTTAACAATCGCGGGGTTGAGCTTTACGCGGCCTATCAGAACCGTCTGCGCGAATTGAACGCCGTCGATTTTGATGACCTCTTGCTGCACATGGTGGTGATCTTCCAACGCCATCCAGACGTGCTGCAACAGTACCAGCGTTGGTTCAAATATGTGCTGGTGGACGAATATCAGGATACCAACGTCGCCCAATATCTATGGCTGCGTCTTCTGGCGCAGGGCCACCGGAACATCTGCTGTGTGGGCGATGACGACCAGTCCATCTATGGCTGGCGCGGCGCCGAGGTGGGCAACATCCTGCGGTTCGAAAAGGACTTTGAAGGCGCCCATGTGGTGCGCCTCGAACAGAATTACCGCTCGACCCCCCATATTCTGGCCGCCGCCTCGAACGTGATCCGCGGGAATGAGGCGCGCTTGGGTAAGGAGCTTTGGACGGCCAAGGACGAAGGCGAAAAGGTTCGTCTGATCGGCCATTGGGACGGCGAGGAAGAGGCCCGCTGGATCGGTGAAGAGGTCGAATCCCTTCAGCGCGGCACCCGTGGCCTGCGTCCATATTCGCTGGATGATATGGCGATTCTGGTTCGCGCCTCGCACCAGATGCGAGGCTTTGAGGATCGTTTCCTGACCATTGGTCTGCCGTATCGCGTGATTGGCGGCCCGCGCTTCTATGAACGGCTCGAGATTCGCGATGCGATGGCCTATTTCCGCGTCGTCTGTTCGAACGATGATGATCTGGCCTTTGAGCGGATCGTGAACACGCCCAAACGCGGCCTTGGCGACAAAGCGCAGCAGAACATTCAAAACGCGGCCCGCCGTCATGGGGTTTCCCTGCTGGAAGGCGCGCGCATCCTGCTGGACGAAAAAGGGATCGGCGGCAAAGGCGCGAAAGAACTGCGCACTCTGGTCGATAGCATCGCCCGCTGGTCGGAAATCGCCCGCAGTCATACTTCAGCCAGCTATGTGGCTGATGAAGACGATGTGATCATCGACGAATCCCTGCCCGAGCGCGCGCTGTCCCACATTGAACTGGCTGAAGTTATTCTGGACGAATCCGGCTACACGACAATGTGGCAGAACGACAAAACGCCCGAAGCGCCCGGCCGGTTAGAAAACCTCAAGGAATTGGTCAAGGCGCTGGAATCCTTTGAAAACCTGCAAGGTTTCCTCGAGCACGTCAGTCTTGTGATGGACAACGACTCCGATGCTGAAGGAGAAAAGATCTCGATCATGACCCTGCACGCGGCCAAGGGGTTGGAGTTTCCGGTGGTCTTCCTACCCGGCTGGGAGGATGGCCTTTTCCCATCCCAGCGCGCGATGGATGAAACGGGTCTCAAGGGCCTCGAGGAAGAGCGCCGCTTGGCCTACGTGGGCATCACCCGCGCCGAAGAATTGGCGACGATCAGTTTTGCGGGCAACCGGCGGGTCTATGGCCAATGGCAAAGCCAGATGCCGTCCCGTTTCATCGATGAATTGCCCGAAGACCATGTCGAGGTTCTGACGCCGCCCGGCCTTTATGGCGGTGGCGACTATGGTGCTTCGCGCCTTGATAACGCAGCCGCCAGCGCGAATGTCTATAACTCGCCCGGTTGGCGCCGTCTGCAAGAGCGGGGCAGTCAGCGTCCTACCAGTCAGCCCCGCGAATCTCGCGCGCCAACGATTGACGTGCAGGCGATTAGCTCCCACACGATCGGGGATCGGGTGTTCCACCAGAAGTTCGGCTACGGCCTGGTGGTCGCGATCGAAGGCGACAAGCTGGAGATCGACTTTGAAAAAGCCGGCACCAAAAAAGTCGTCGCGCGCTTTGTGACCACGCCGGACGATATCCCGTTCTAAAAAATCCGCTTCTTTATTGCACAAATACTCAAACAAAGCCGCCCTCAGGGGCGGCTTTTTCGTCTGCATGTTCCGGAAATGAAAAAGCGGTGGCACCAGGGAGGAGGAGGGGTGCCACCGCTATAATACAGAAGGTCCAGGGAGGAGGAGCGGACCGTCTGATCTCTGAATTAGGAGGCGGTGATGCAGGGAGGAGGAGAGCATCACCGCCAGATCACAGAAGGCTCAGGGAGGAGGAGAGAGCCGTCTGATCTCGTCGTTGGGGTGCGACGACCCAAGGGAGGAGCGGATCGTCGCGGAATTCAGTCATCTCAGGGAGGAGGAGAGAGATCTCTGAATTCCGAATTGGGGTGGCGATGGCACTAGGGAGGAGGAGAAGCACCATCGCCGGATTCCAGAGAGCAAAGGGAGGAGGGGCTCTCTGAATTCGAAACTTACTTTGCGCCGAAGTGCTCGTTCGCAGCTTCGATCGCCAGGCTGGTGATCTGCGAGCGGTGCAGACCCATGTCAGCCAGTTCGCGGTTCGACAGCGCGTTCAGTTCGTTGTAGGTGCGGCGCACAAGACGGTAGTGCGCAAAGCGCTGCTTCAGGCCTTCGATCAGACCAAGCGAGCTGTGCGAAACGCCGTTGGCGTGGATATCGGTAGCGTATGCCATCGTTACAACCTTCATTCGTATCATCGGGCCTCCAAAAGGTGTGCCCTGTTGAGATCAAATGTACGCAAATGCTGCGAATGCACAATCCGCCTTTGGTTCAATGCCGCTATGCGTATGACGCATATGTCATCCAGTTTGCTGTATGCCTAAAAATGCAGCAAAATAGACATATGAGGCTCTCAAAGTGCTTTGAGCATCAGATGGTAGTATGTGTTCAGTGCATGGCTATCTCTGGTTGTGGTGCGGAATCGCCGCCGCAGTGCAGAAATCGTTGTCTGTGTTGAGCTAATTTCCGCTATTCCTTACCTTCTGCCCCTTCAGAATGCTGCGGCTGCATCCCTTCGGTGTGCTCGGATGGCGCGAGAGTGATGGGTAAGCGGGAAAACTGGGCCCTCTATATATAGGGGCCACTGGAGCGCAGCGTCATGGCTTGCGGTTGGTGTCGTGCGGCGAGCCATTCTTGCGGCCGGTGGGTCGGGCGTTCCCACATGGCCCCAATCTATCGTGTCGCGTAATAGGGCGTTCGCATCTGTTAACGTTTCGTTCGCAGTTTCGCATGGCGAACCGCCTGATTGGTCGCGATCGCCCCCGCCTTGGGTAAGGTTTTCAGGTTTTGTTCCATATTTGTCCGGCACTTGCTGCCCGTCGTGGGATTTTATGGGATGTCTTCCGGGGCCTGTTGTCTCGTTTTGGGAAATTATGGGCCGAGTTGGGCTGACTCGGCCATTTTGATGAAGAGTCGCCGCTAAACTCTCAGATTCGAATCGAAAATCCGGCGTTCAGGGGGGCTCTCGAAAGGGGAGGGTGGTACGCAAATGGGCGGTATTAGTTTTTTTTTGGGAAATTATGGGACGTTTTTGTCCACAGGCGGGCACACTATATCCTGTGTCTTGGTAAACGTTACTACCGATATGTGTCGAAAATTCTCACGAATCCGTGTCCAAATGAGAGTTATCCCAACGATTATCCACAAGGGTATGGGGTCTGGGTGCCGAAAAAAACCGTTGATTACCATGAATTCCCATGGCATCCCTAAGTCACACGATGAGACGAGCACACAAAAAGGGACGTCAGATCCCAAATAAAGGCTCTAGCAGGTTTCATACAGGCAGCTCGCATCATCGAAATAAAGAGATCCGATTGGCGGGCGAATAACATCCCCCCAGGTGGCTTGCACAGTCGGACACCCAGTAGTGGGACGAGGGCGGCGGGTTGAGCAGTGGCAGACGCTCAACCCCCCGTTTCGTTTAACCGCAACGAGCAACGAAAACCAGGGCTGGAGAGGGCAGTGAGCCGCAAACTGAGGTTCATAGGCCGCGACCTAAACAAGGTCGATACAAAGGGGCGGGTCTCGATTCCCGCCGACTTTCGCCGTGTCCTCTGCGAAGGTGACCCCGACTATCGTGAAGGTGAAAACCAGCCCAAATTGGTGATCGTGTACGGCGATCAGCGTCGTAACTACTTGGAATGTTTTACGATTCAAGCAATCGAGGCGATCTACGACAGGATCGAAACATTCCCTCGCGGCGACAAGCGCCGCAAAGTTCTGGAACAGATGTACTCGACCAACGCCATGACCTTGAGCGTGGACGAGACGGGCCGTCTGGTACT
>JAYZYX010000350.1:0-5310 GCA_036139795.1 Pseudomonadota bacterium
CTATACACTTCCTTGGGGATGCAGGTTGTGGGACAGTACCACTACCGCTTGAAGGAGGCATGATGACCAAAGACTCTCGTCCCACCGCGCTTGACCTGCCGATGGTTGATCCGCTGCCGCCCGAAACGCAGAAATACTTTGATATCTGTCAGGACAAACTGGGGATGATCCCCAATGTTTTGCAAGCCTATGCGTTCGACATCGACAAGCTGAACGCCTTCACGGCGATGTACAACGATCTGATGCTGGCAGACAGCGGCCTGACCAAGCTTGAGCGTGAGATGATCGCTGTCACTGTCTCCAGCCACAACAAATGCTTCTACTGCCTAGTGGCCCACGGCGCGGCTGTGCGGCAGCTGTCCGGCGATCCGGCCTTGGGCGAGGCGCTGGCGATGAACTATCGCGTGGCCGATATCACCCCCAAACAGCGGGCCATGCTGGATTTCGCGGTACAGATGACACTGGCCAGCGCCACCATTGAAGAGGCGGACCGCCAAACCCTGCGCGATCACGGCTTTAGCGATCGGGACATCTGGGACATCGCGTCGGTCGCGGGGTTCTACAACATGACGAACCGCATGGCCTCGGCCACCGATATGCGCCCCAACCCCGAGTATCACGCGCTGGCACGATGATCCGTACTCTCTGTTTGCTTGGCGGCGTGCTTGCCGCCAATGCTGCCGCTGCTCTGGAACTGCCCCTGCCTGCGGGCACTGAGCAGGTGCTGTCCTTGGCGCCTGCCGCAGACAACTATGCTATGCCCACCGGCCCCTACGCCCAAGGCATCGTCCCCAGCGAAGAGATCGAGGGTCTGCGTTCGGTCTCGGTCTGGCGGGCACCGCCGCAAAGCTCTTATCGGGTGATGAGCGCCCTGATCG
This sequence comes from Pseudomonadota bacterium, assembly GCA_036139795.1. Classification (GTDB taxonomy): domain Bacteria; phylum Pseudomonadota; class Alphaproteobacteria; order Rhodobacterales; family Rhodobacteraceae; genus Donghicola. The sequence continues at coordinate 879 of JAYZYX010000350.1, forward strand.
ACGGGCTGAAGGCACAAGACATCGAGATCATCTTTTCCTGCGATACGCTGACCTGCGGCGGCTTTGATTTCCGCTTCGCGACCTATGTGGCGCCGGGGCCGGAGATGTTCGTGAACCTGCGCGATTTCCGCTTTCTGTCCGCCCGTCTGCCCGATGGCGGCGCGATGACCCTGCTGGTCAGCCAGACCAGCAACCGGACCTATGTGCAGATGGTGCAAATCAGCCCCGATTCTGTGGGCGAAACGCCCGAAACGGTCCAACCCGCTGAACCGATCACCGCCGCTCCGCAAATTTCCTACGCCACGCCCCTGCTGCAACGGATGCTATCCGTGGGCCACGCGGTTCTGGATGATCTGACGTTCGAGACCGGCGCCTCGACCCTTGGGAAAGGGCCGTTTGCCTCGCTCGAAGTGCTGGCGGGCTATTTGAAAGAGCATCCCACAGCGCAGGTGGTTCTGGTCGGCCATACGGATTCGGTGGGATCGCTGTCCGCAAACACCAGCCTGTCCAAGGTTCGGGCGCAGGCGGTGCGCCGAAGCCTGCTGGACCGCTACGGCGTGGCCCCCGCGCAGGTGGACGCCCAAGGCGCGGGCTATCTGGCACCCATTGCCAGCAACATGGAAAACGCCGGTCGCGAAGCGAACCGGCGTGTCGAAGTCGTGTTGCTAAGGCAGTAAGCCTTTACCAGCTGTTCGGGCCTTTTTCCGCGAAGGCATCAACGAGGAAGTCGATGAAGGCGCGGACTTTGGGCTGGGTAAAGCGGCCCGGCGGGTAAACCGCGTAGATGCCTTGTGTCTCCATCGGCAGATCGGGGATCACATCCACAACCTCGCCACGCTCCAGCGCCTCGGCGTAAAGGAACGAGGGCAGATAGGCGATGCCAAGACCCGCGATGGCCGCATTCAGCAGCGATTGACCGTCATTGACGCTTAGCCAGCCGCCAGTGCGGATCTGACGCTTTTCACCCGAAGGCGCGGTCAGCTTCCAGACGCTGCCATTCGCTTGACTGGAATAATGCAGCAGCTTGTGTTCGTTCAGATCGTCAATCCGCTTGGGACGACCGTAGCGCTCGATATACGCGGGCGAGGCGATCATGCGGCGGTTGGTGTCCGTCAGCTTGCGGGCACGCAGAGTGCTGTCTTCCAGCTCACCGATACGCACGGCCAGATCAAAACCTTCGCTGATCAACTCGACGTAGCGGTTGTTCAGTACCATGTTGACGCTGATGTCCGGGTATGTGGCCAGAAAATCGCCAATCACCGGGCTCAGGTGGTTCACGCCAAAGTCGGTCGCTACCGAAATACGTAGCTGGCCCGACGGCGCCGCCTGCATGGAAGTCACTAGTGCATCCGCCTCACCTGCATCCGTCAGAACGCGGCGCGCGCGGTCGTAGTAGGCCAGACCAATCTCGGTCGGGCTGACACGGCGCGTGGTGCGGTTCAACAGGCGCGCCCCCAGGCGTGCCTCCAGACTGGACACATGCTTGGACACAGCAGATTTGGAGATTCCCATCTTTTTGGCCGCATCGGTGAACCCTCCTTGGTCAACAACCGTTGCGAAAGCCTCCATTTCGGTAAGCCGATCCATAACAATCCCTCGAACTAAAATCCTCAAGGACTGTATCCCGCTGAAATTGGGCAAGAGTGGGGCCGAGGGCGGACAATATCAGGGTAAATGGATAATCGTTAGGCATATGGAAACGACAAAACTGTCGTTTCTCTACGCCCTTAGGAACCATATCTTTGCAAAAACATCAGTTAGAGCATAGTCGCAAGGCGAGTTCCTTGATTTATCGCCCGTTTGGCGTCCAATTCTGCAGCCACGTCCGCGCCACCGATCACATGCACATTCTTGCCTGAATCTGTAAGCGCATCGGCCAGATCACGCCGCGAAACCTGCCCTGAACACAGAATGATTGTTTCCACATCAAGAACCTGCGGGTTCTCGCGGGCCTCGCCTTGGCTAATGTGCAGCCCTTCGGCGGTGATCTTTTCGTAGTTCACGCCGCCCAGCATCTTCACGCCCTTCATCGCCAGACTGGCGCGGTGAATCCAGCCGGTGGTCTTGCCCAGCCGCTTGCCCGGTCGTTCGGCCTTGCGCTGCAACAGTGTGACCTGCCGGACAGGCGGCGTGGGTTGGGGGCCAGCCTCGGCCAGACCGCCGCGGGTCTTTTCAGGATCACCCACACCCCATTCCGCGCGCCATTCCTCGGGGTGTTCGGTCGGGCTGTCGTCCATCACCAGATATTCGGCTACGTCAAAGCCGATGCCGCCCGCGCCAATGATGGCCACGGTCTTGCCCACAGGGGCTTTGCCTGCCAGCACATCTATATAGGACAGCACGTTCGGGCCGTCCTGACCTTCGATCTGCGGATCACGGGGGGCAACGCCGGTGGCAATGATCACCTCGTCAAAGCCATCCAGATCGGCCGCAGCAACACGGGTGTTCAGACGCAGATCGATGCCCGAGGCCGCAACCTGCCCTTCAAACCAATCCACCAGTCCGTGGAACTCTTCTTTGCCCGGCACCTGACGGGCCATGTTTAGCTGACCACCCACGCGGGCATCGGCATCGAACAACGTAACCTTGTGGCCCCGCTGATCGGCGGTCAAAGCTGCCGACAAACCCGCAGGCCCCGCCCCGACAATCGCCACGGCTTTAGGGGCATCGGTGGGCGTGATCACCAGTTCGGTTTCATAGCAAGCGCGGGGGTTCACCAGACAGGTGCTGATCTTGCCACCAAAGGTGTGATCCAGACAGGCCTGATTGCAGGCGATACACGGCGCGATATCCTTGGACCGGCCACGGGCTGCTTTGGCCACAAACTGGCTGTCCGCCAGAAACGGACGGGCCAGACTGACCATATCGGCGCAACCATCGGCCAGCACCTGTTCGGCCACTTCGGGCGTGTTGATCCGGTTCGAGGTAATCACCGGAATCCCGACCTTGCCCATCAGCTTTTTCGTCACCCAAGCAAAGCCTGCGCGGGGCACGCTGGTGGCGATGGTCGGGATGCGCGCCTCATGCCAGCCGATGCCGGTGTTGATGATCGTCGCGCCAGCCGCCTCAACCGCCTGCGCCAGTTGCACCACCTCTTCGTGGGTGCTGCCGTTCGGCACCAGATCAATCATCGACAGACGGAAGATGATAATAAAGTCATCGCCCACAGCCGCGCGGGCACGGCGCATCACCTCGACCGGCAGGCGCATGCGGTTTTCATAGCTGCCGCCCCAGCGATCCTCGCGCCGATTGGTGTGGGTCACAAGGAACTGATTCAGGAAGTACCCTTCCGAGCCCATGATCTCGACCCCATCATAGCCTGCCTCGCGGGCGCGGACGGCAGCGGTGACGATGTCCGAAATCTGCTTTTCGATGCCGTCTTCATCCAGCTCATTCGGCGGAAACGGAGAGATGGGCGAGCGGATCGCAGATGGGCCGACGCAATCCTTGCCATAGGCATAGCGGCCCGCGTGCAAAATCTGCATGGCGATCTTGCCGCCTGCCCCGTGGACGCGGTCCGTCACGATCCGGTGGTTCGCAATATCCTCGGCACTGAAAAGACCTGCCGCGCCGGGGAACACGCCGCCTTCACGGTTGGGAGCCATGCCGCCTGTGACGATCAGGGACACATCACCTTTGGCGCGTTCTTCATAGAAGGTCGCCACGCGGTTCCAGTCACGGGTCTCTTCCAGACCAGTGTGCATCGAGCCCATCAGGACACGGTTCTTCAACGTGGTAAAACCAAGGTCCAGTGGTGCCAACAGGTGCGGATAGTCTGTCATCGGTGCCTCCCCTTTGCGTGCAGGTTGGCACCAAACCCGATGGCCTGTCATCCGCAACGCCGCGTCACATGGCGCGGCGTCAAGGGCAGGTCTTGGGTTGGCTTAGCTGGTGGTCCGGCAGTGATGACGGAAGGCCCGCTTCAACAGGTCCAGCTCTTCGCGCAAGAGGTTCAGTTCGACCCGCAGATCACCGGTCAGCGGGTCGCCTGCCATGATGGAAAAGGTCTCAAGGATTTCATCCGTGGTCACATCGCGGATGATAAAGGTCTGCACCCCGTCCGAAATCTTTTCAGCCGGAATCGGCACGCGCAGCAACCAGTCGCCGTCCTGAGGCGAAACGCTGACGCCGTCCACGGGTTGGCCCAGATGGGTCACCTCGATCGAGGGGCCGCCATCCTCAGAGGTCGAGCAGCTAAGAACACCGTGCCACACGCCTTCAAGGATGCGGGTCTTGGTCAAGGTCACATTCATCATTGCACAAGCTCCACGTTACAGTTCGGCGCGCGGGCGGCGGCAGAAGGTCAGATCGCGGATGGTGATCTGGTTCATCCGCGCCCGTTCAAAGATCAGATCGACCCAGGCGCTTTCCAACCGTTTTTCGTTAATATTGCTGTAGCCCAGATCGAATTCCACCGTGTCCGAGCCTGAAC
>JAYZYX010000351.1:0-3828 GCA_036139795.1 Pseudomonadota bacterium
ACGAGCACTGCTCGTACAAGAGTTCCAAGAAATGGCTGCGCACCCTGCCCACCACCGGCCCGCAGGTCATCTGCGGCCCTGGCGAGAACGCAGGCGTCGTCGATATCGGCGACGGTCAGGCTGTCATCTTCAAGATGGAAAGCCACAACCACCCCAGCTACATCGAGCCCTATCAGGGCGCAGCGACAGGTGTGGGCGGCATTCTGCGCGACGTCTTCACCATGGGCGCCCGTCCCATCGCCGCAATGAACAGCCTGTCTTTCGGTGAGCCCGAGCATCCCAAGACCAAACGTCTGCTGCACGGCGTCGTCGAAGGTGTCGGCGGTTACGGCAACTGCTTCGGCGTTCCCACTGTGGGCGGCGAGCTACGCTTTAACAAAGCCTACAACGGCAACTGTCTGGTCAACGCCTTCGCTGCGGGCCTCGCAGATGCGGACAAGATCTTCTACTCGGCCGCGTCCGGCGTGGGCATGCCCGTGGTATACCTTGGTGCGAAGACCGGCCGTGACGGCGTTGGCGGCGCAACCATGGCCTCGGCAGAATTCGACGAGACCATCGAAGAAAAGCGTCCCACCGTTCAGGTTGGTGACCCCTTCACTGAAAAGCGTCTGATGGAAGCTACGCTGGAGCTGATGCAGACCGGCGCTGTGATCTCGATTCAGGACATGGGCGCTGCGGGTCTGACCTGCTCGGCAGTGGAAATGGGCGACAAGGGTGAATTGGGCGTGCGCCTGATCCTCGACAACGTGCCCTGCCGCGAAAAGAACATGACCGCCTATGAGATGATGCTTTCGGAATCTCAGGAACGTATGCTGATGGTGCTGCGTCCCGAGAAAGAAGCCGAAGCAAAGGCTGTCTTCGACAAGTGGGATCTGGACTTTGCCATCGTTGGCGAGACCATCCCCGAAGACAAGTTCATCATCGAACACAACGGCAAGGTGATGGCCGATCTGCCTCTGCGCGCCCTCTCGGGCAACGCGCCGGAGTATGACCGTCCCCATATCCCCACCCCTGCGGCAGCCGAACTGGCCCCCGTGGCCGAGGTGAATCCGATCGATGGCCTGAAGGCGATCATTGGCAGCATGAACTACTGCTCGCGCGAGTGGGTCTACCAGCAGTACGACACTCAGGTGATGGGTGACACCCTGCGCACCCCCGGTGCCGGTGCAGGTCTGGTCCGCGTTCACGGTACGAACAAGGTTCTGGCCTTCTCGTCCGACGTGACCCCGCGCTATGTGAAAGCCAACCCCGTACAGGGTGGCCGTCAGGCCGTGGCCGAAGCCTACCGCAACCTGACCGCCGTTGGCGCCAAGCCCTTGGCCACCACCGACAACCTGAACTTCGGCAACCCCGAAAAGCCCGAGATCATGGGCCAGTTCGTGGGCGCTATTCAGGGTATTGGCGAGGCATGTCTTGCGCTGGATACGCCGATCGTTTCGGGCAACGTCTCGCTTTACAACGAGACTGACGGCGAGCCGATCCTGCCCACTCCGACCATCTGTGCCGTTGGCATCATTGACCACTTGGACAACGTGATCGGCGGCGACGTACGCGAAGGTCATGTGGCGCTGCTGGTGGGTGACACCGCAGGTCACCTGGGTCAGTCGGCTCTGCTGGCAGAGGTCTTCAACCGCGAAGATGGCGATGCGCCTCATGTGGATCTGGAAGCTGAACGCAAGAACGGCGACTTTATCCGCGCGAACCGCGACTTCATCCGCGCCTGTACCGACCTCAGCGATGGTGGTCTGGCGGTTGCTGCCTTCGAAATGGCCGAAGCCCACGGCGTTGGCGTGCACCTGGATGCCTCAGACACCGCGACTTTGTTCGGTGAGGACCAGGGCCGTTACCTGATCGCCTGTAACTTTGACATGGCCGAAGCCCTGATGACCGCAGCAGCAACTGCTGATGTGTCGATCCAGACTGTCGGTAAATTCCACGGTGACACCGTTTCCTTCGGTGGCACCTCTGCATCGCTGGCCGAACTCTCGGCGCTGTTCCGCGGTGCGCTGGCCGACCGTCTGGGTTAAGGCCACAAACACTCAGTCAAATTGATATTTCAATCACGCGTGCCCCTTGCGAAGGGGGCACGCGACGCCTACCCTTTATTCGGTAAATGACGGAGGCCCCTAGCACATGCCAATGCGTGCTGATGAAATCGAAAACCTGCTGCGCGAGACCTTTCCGAACGCGAAAATCGTGATTACGGATACCGCAGGCGACGGCAACCACTTTGCCGCCGAGGTCGTTGATGAAAGCTTCCGCGGCCAGAATCGCGTCCAGCAGCAACGGGCCGTCTATGCGGCGCTGAAGGGCAAGATGGACGGCTCGCAAGGCGAGTTGCACGCGCTGGCCCTGACCACGCGGGCGCCTGCCTGATGGATGCCGCCCTGATCGGGGTGCTGGCGTTCGGGGCCGTGCTGATCCTTTGGGGATTGCGCAAAGGGCCCTCTCGCTACACTCCGCTGGCACGGCGGCAACCGGACTACGACGCGCCTGATGGGCCCGAACTGGGGCTAGAGGCGGTTGATCACTCAATCATTGCCGAGGCGAACCGCCGCAACGCATCACTGGAGCGGAATACGAATTGGGGTAGAAAATCGCTGACCGAGGCCGATATTCATATCCCTAAGGAAACAGACGACGGCGATTATGCACGGCGCTACCACCGCGCCCACAATCGTAAGACCTCAAGGAGGGTCGAATGAGCGACGCACAACAGCAGATCAAAGACACGATCGAGAACAACACCGTAGTGCTTTACATGAAAGGCACCAAGGAAATGCCCCAGTGCGGGTTCTCCAGCCGCGTGGCTGGCGTCCTGAACTTCATGGGCGTTGATTATACCGACGTGAACGTTCTGGCCGATGAAGGCATCCGTCAGGGCATCAAGGATTTCTCGGACTGGCCGACCATTCCCCAACTTTATGTGAAGGGCGAATTCGTGGGCGGTTGCGACATCATCACCGAGATGACCCTTTCGGGCGAGCTGGACCAGATGTTCGACGACAACGGCGTGACCTACGACAAGGACGCCGCCAACAAGATCCGCGAAGCCAACGCTTAAGCGTTCCTTCATATGATTTGGAAAGGCCCGCCTGATTGGCGGGCCTTTTTGTTTTTGGGCGTTAGCGAGCAGGCGCAGGCGGCATCTGTTCGAAATGGGGAATGCCGTCGTGCTTCAGGTGCCACGCGGGCGCGGAGGCTGTGAAAATCTCCATCTGCGGCGCATAGTCCGACCGGTCATCCAACGTGCCGACCTTGACTGTGAAGAAGGGGTCATGCGCCGGCTCGCCCCATAGATGGGTGCCGCAATCGCCACAAAAGGCCCGTGACACCACCCCGCCGCGGTCACCGGTTTTCCGGTAATGGGCCAAAGTGCCCTTGGTGACCGCCAGACCATCCTTCGGCACCAGCACGACATAGTTTGCCGCACCGCCCGTGATCTTCTGGCAATCGGTGCAATGGCACACGCCCGACGCCATAAAGGGCTGGGTAATTTCAAAATGAATGGCGCCGCAGGCGCATTGACCGGTTCTGTGCATCTCTCGATTCCTTCGTGTCAGAAACAACTGACACCTTCTCTAGACCTGCTATGCTGACAGCGTTCTGTCAGCAGCATGGCAGCAGGAGGCCGAAAAATGCGCCGCACTGATCGCCTGTTTCAAATCATCCAGATTCTCCGCAGCGCCCGCCGCCCCGTCACGGGACGCGAGTTGGCGGATGAGTTAGAGATTTCCCTGCGCACCCTTTACCGCGACATGGCCGAACTGATTGCTCAACGGATCCCAGTGCAGGGCGAGGCTGGCACCGGCTATGTCCTGCGCGACG
>JAYZYX010000352.1:0-12245 GCA_036139795.1 Pseudomonadota bacterium
AGGCCTGAGCCAGCGCCAGCGGGCTGCCGCGGGTGCCGATACGCAGGGGCTGGTCGGGGGTGGGTCGCATCTGTGTCATGTGGCAATCGATAGACCGCCAAAGCCCCCCTGCGCAAGCGCGATACCACGGGTCGCAGGCGGTTGGCCTTGACAGATTGTCCCAGACGCGGGACCACACTGCAAAGAGAACAGAGGACATCATGGCCGAGACCAAACCGCTGCTGCGCGCCCTGTCGGGCGAAACCCTGCCCACCCCGCCCATCTGGATGATGCGTCAGGCAGGCCGCTATCTGCCCGAATACCGCGAAACCCGTGCGCAGGCGGGGGATTTCCTGTCCCTTTGCTACAACAGCGATCTGGCAACCGAAGTCACCTTGCAGCCCATCCGCCGCTATGGCTTTGACGCTGCGATCCTGTTTGCCGACATCCTGCTGATCCCCGACGCCCTAGGCGCCGATCTGTGGTTCGTGACCGGCGAAGGCCCGCGTCTGTCCACGATCACCACCGAAAGCGACTTTGCCAAACTGAAGGGCGCGGATGACATCCACGATCATCTGGCCCCCGTTTACCAGACCGTCCGCAATCTGGCCGAGGCCCTGCCCGATGAGGTTGCGCTGATCGGTTTTGCCGGCGCGCCTTGGACTGTTGCGACCTATATGATCGCGGGTCGCGGCACCCCTGATCAGGGCCCTGCCCACCAGTTGATGGCGGAAAACGTGACCCTGTTTGAAGCGCTGATCGACCGCCTGACCGCCTCCACCATCGAATATCTGTCGATGCAGATCCGCGCAGGCGCGGAATGCGTCAAGCTGTTCGACAGTTGGGCAGGTTCACTGAAGGGTGAGGCTTTCCTGAAATACGCGCAGGCCCCCGCCAAGCGCATCATCGAAGAGATCAAAGACCGTCACCCCGGTGTGCCGATCATCGCCTTCCCCCGTGAAGCGGGCGAGAACTATGTGGGCTTTGCCAATGCCACCGGCGCCGATTGCGTTGCGCTGGACAACTCGGTCAGCCCAGAATGGGCGGCGGCGAATGTGCAGGTGGATGGCTGTGTGCAGGGGAACCTGAAGTCCTCGCATATGGTGACCGGCGGTCAGGCCCTGATCGACGAGACCCGCCACATCGTCGAGGCCTTCAAGAACGGCCCCCATATCTTCAACCTTGGTCACGGTATTACGCCCGACGCGGACCCCGCGAATGTGCAACTGATGATCGACACGGTCCGCGGGGCATAACCCATGACAGACCCGATCCGCATAGCAGTTGATGGTGGCGGTTCGGGCTGCCGGATGGTTCTGAGGCAGGGCGACCAACGGGTCGAGGTCTCGGGCGGGCCGGCCAATGTGACCAGCGCCCCCGAGCGGGCGATTGAAAACCTGCAGGCGGGGCTGGCATCGCTGGCCGCTGCCGCAGGGCTGGATTGGGCCGATCTGCTTGAGGCCCGCGTCTGCATGGGATTGGCCGGAGTGCTGGACGACACCGACCGGATGCGGGTTGCGGCCTCGTTCCCCGATTTTCTGCATTTGCGTGTTGAGGATGACCGCGCCATCGCCTTGCGCGGGGCGTTTCTGAACAGCGGCAACGGCGCTGTGGCGGGCATTGGCACAGGATCTTACGTGGGGGTGATAACCGGCGGTCAGGCGCGATTTGCGGGCGGCTGGGGCTTTACTCTTGGGGATGAGGCCAGCGGCGCATGGCTGGGACGCGAGGCCTATCGCGCCGCGTTGTCCGCCCATGACGGGTCAGGACAAGCCTCTGATTTCACAGAAAACTTATTGCAACACGGGCCTGCGGATCTGATGCGCCGCGCCGCACAAATGAGCGCGCCCGAGTTTGCCGAACTGGCCCCCGATGTGGCGGGCGCGGCCCGTGCGGGTGATGTGGTTGCCGCCGATCTGATGAGCCGCGGCGCCGACTATCTGCACCGGACATTGTTGCAGCTTGGCTGGACCGAAGATGTGCCGCTGGCGCTGATGGGCGGGCTTGGCGCGACTTATGTAGAGTTCCTGCCCCGTCCCATGCAGATCGCCTTGGCCGAGCGCGACGGCAGCCCGCTGGACGGCGCATTTGCCTATGCGGCAGAGATGCCATGATCCTTGAAGGGGCACGGCTTTTCGACGGAGTGAAGTTGCACGCGGGCGGCTCGGTCCACATCAAGGACGGGCGCATCAGCGGGCTGGATTTTGCCAAAGGGATTGACCTTGGCGGCGGCTATCTGTGCCCCGGCTATGTGGATTTGCAGGTGAATGGCGGCGGCGGCGTGATGCTGAATGAGGCCCCTACCGCCCAGACCCTTGCCACCATGTCCGAGGCCCACGCGCAGCTTGGGGCCACCACCCTGCTGCCGACCCTGATCACTGCCCCTCTGGAAGTCTTTCAGGCCACTGTGAATGCCTTCGAAGAGGCAAGAAAACAAGGGGTTCGCGGGCTGGCCGGCCTTCATATCGAAGGCCCGCACATCACCCGCGCTGGTGCCCACGACCTCAGTCTGCTGCGCCCTTTAACCGAGGTCGAGATCAGCCTCTACGCCCATGCGGCGCGGATCGTCGGGCATCTGAAACTGACCCTCGCGCCAGAGCTTGTGCGCCCTGATCAGATCGCCGAACTGCGGGCCGGTGGCGTGCAGGTTTTCCTGGGCCACACGGACGCCGATTATGACACCTGCTGCGCGGCCAGCGAAGCGGGGGCCGAAGGATTTACCCATCTTTTCAATGCCATGAGCGGGCTGTCGCACCGTGCGCCGGGCTGTGTGGGTGCGGCGCTGAATGACCCAACCATGAGCGCTGGTCTGATCGCCGATGGCGTCCATGTTCACCCTGACCTGCTGGCAATGGTCTGGCGGGCCAAGGCGGGTGAGGACCGGCTGTTTCTGGTCAGTGACGCGATGGCTGTCGCCGGAACCTTGGACCAGAGCTTCACCCTGAATGGCCGCACGGTGCTGCGCCGCAATGGTTGCCTGACATTGGAAGATGGCACGCTGGCCGGAGCCGATCTGGACCTGAGCGCCGCCATCCGCAACATGGTGCGATCGGGCGTGCCTTTAAGCGACGCTTTCGCCATGGCAACCCGCGTGCCAGCCGATCTGATCGGACGCACCGACATCGGCCGGATCGAGGTTGGCGCGCGCGCCGATCTGGTACATCTGAGCGATGATCTGGAACTGCTTGGCGTTTGGCGCGAGGGCGAACAGGTCCTCTGATCGCGAAACGGGCGACACTCTGCGCAAGCCCTTGATTTTACGCAAAATCAAGGGGTGGTTTCGCGTATGGCTAACGTATGGCAAACGTACATACGTTTGCGGGGAATAGGGCGGGTTGCGCCCCATCCGATGTCAGACCCACTTGGCCAGCGGCGGCAGGCTCATGAGGACGGCGTTGGCGTCGTGGCCCGTTTCCAGACCGAACTTGGTCCCGCGGTCGTAAACAAGGTTGTATTCCGCATACAGACCACGGTGCACCAGTTGGGTGTCCTTGTCCGCGTCGCTCCAATCCGTATCGCGGCGCTTTTCCACCAGCGGCAGAAAGGCGGGCAGGAAGGCGCGGCCGATGTCTTGGGTCAGCTTGAAGTCCGCTTCCCAGTCACCGCTGCACTGGTCATCCATGAAGATGCCGCCGACACCGCGTGCGCGGTTGCGGTGCGGGACGTAGAAATATTCATCCGCCCATGCCTTCAGCTTGGGGTACCAATCGGCCCCGTGGGGGTCAAGGTGCGCCTTTTGCGTGTCGTGGAAGTGGGCGGTGTCCTCGTCATATTCGATGCATGGGTTCAGGTCCGAGCCGCCACCGAACCACCACGCGTGGGGCGTCCAGAACATGCGGGTGTTCATGTGGACTGCGGGGGCATGGGGGTTCTGCATATGGGCCACAAGGCTGATGCCGCTGGCCCAGAAACGCGGGTCCTCTTTCATACCCGGAATGCCTTTGCGGGCGGCCATAGCGTTCTGCGCCCGTTCGCCCAAGATGCCGTAGACGGTCGAGATATTCACGCCGACCTTTTCAAAGACGCGCCCGCCGCGCATCACCGACATCAGGCCGCCGCCTGCGTCGCTGCCATCTTCGGCGGTGCGCTTGGTGGGGGTGACTTCGAACCGGCCTGCGGGCAGACGATCCGCGAGAGGGCCGGTGTGACTGTCCTCGAGCCCTTCAAAGGCGGCGACGATCTGGTCGCGCAGTTCCTTGAACCATGCGCTGGCGCGTTCGCGTTCGGTGACGAGTTCTTCGGTCATGGGCCCTCTCATGTGCCTTGGCGGTGTTGGGCACTTGGCTAGCAGGTAGCAGCGGGCCTGACCAGAGGCAGGGCTGACGCAGTTGTGAGGAAAGGTCATGAACCAAGGGCGTGTTCCTGTCGTATCAGACCGTATGAGACATTTGATGCCCCTTCTGGCCTGCGTGCTGTTGCCCTCTGCCCTGCTTGCCCTGCCCTTTGATGGCAGCTGGCGGGAACAGCGGTTTTCGCTGTTTTCCTCGAACGATTACACCCAACGCGGGGCGGCGCTGGAGATTGTGTCGGATGGGGCAGTGTCCCTGCTGTGGCGGGCGGTGCCTGCGGATGCGCGGGGGGCACGGCAAGCAACGTGGCGCTGGCAGGTGGATCAGTCGGTGCCTGCCACCGATCTGGCCCGCAAGGGTGGCGATGACCGCAACGTGTCACTGTATTTCGTGTTCCTGCCGAATGATCTGGTGGCCGAGGCCGAGGGCCGCCCGATCCGCTGGCTTTTGAAGCGTCCCGAGGTGCGGGTGCTGCTGTATGTCTGGGGCGGTAAGGGCGCGCGCGGGCGGCTGGTGCCTTCGCCCTATTTGCTGGGGCAAGGCACGTCTGTGGTCCTGCGTGATGCCGGCACGGGCGTTTTTGAGGAAACGGTTAATCTGGCCAGTGATTACCGCCGTGCCTTCGGGGATGAAGCGGGGGCGCTGGTGGGGTTGGCGGTCTCAAGCGATGGTGACGATACAGGCAGTGTGGTGCGGGCGACACTATCAGATCTGGAATTGCGCTGAAGGACCGTTGACTTGGCGCTTTCGTGCCCCTAGCTGAGCATTAGCCGAAAAACGCAGGACCGGTACGGTTATCCCGGTCATCGCAGTTGCGAGAGTTAGTCGGGACCTTGGTCCCGAACCCACGGCATCCGACCCGTTTTTCGGGGGATGCTGTCTGCATATGTGTCGGGCCATCCTCCACCCTGAAAGGAGAGCCGATGCAGGCCAAGAAGATGATCATCACCGCCCAACTGTTTATTTCCGCCATGATGGCCCTGTTTATGACGGGACTTTTTAGTGCGCTTCAGGATGGATTAACGCTTCTGTGGCTAGAACACTGGGGCCAGCGTTTTGTGGTGGCGTGGCCGATTGCCTTTGTGGCCTCGATGGTGATCGGGCCGCTTGGGTTTGCCCTGGCGCGGCGCGTGCTGCGTATTCCTGCCGAACAGTAAGGCACTGGCGCAAGCGTGAGTTGGCCTTTGGGGCGCTGGCGCTTAGGGTTGGGACGGAAGTCTATGAGGTGACGAATGGTCCGTTATGTGATGCCTTTGGCGCTGGCCCTGTTGCTGGCGGCATGCGCCAGCCCGCAAGAGAAGTGTCTGCGCGACAGTGCGCGGGAATTGCAGGTGATCGACGCATTGATCGCCGAGCAGCAGTTGATCGTGGCGCGGGGCTATCGCGTGGTCGAAAAGCTGGAGCCGCGGAACGAGTTGGTGTTCTGCATGGGGGATCGCCGACGGAACGTGGGCGTCAGCTTTTGCAATGAGACCCGCATGACGTCCCGCGAAGAGGCCGTGGCGGTGGATATGGAGCTGGAGCAGCGCAAGCTGACGCAGTTGATCGCCAAGCGCGATGCGCTGGTCAGCAGCACATCGAGGACGCAGGCGGCCTGTATGGCGCTGCCCGGACCGCGCCAGTAACGCGGCCAGCAGTGGACCAGTTCTGGGAAAGAAAAAACGCGCCTCTTTCGGGGCGCGTTTGTGTTTACTGCGGTGCGGATCGCCTTAGTGGGCGGGGGCGCTGACCGGATCCAGAAGGGTGCGGCCACCGTCCACGGTCACCACCTGCCCCGTCATGAAGCTGGCCCCGTCAGATGCCAGAAACTGCGCGGCTTCGGCCAGTTCGGTGGCCGAGGCAATACGCGCCATAGGCGTGTGGCCTTCGATCTCGTCGCGGAAATCCGTGTGCTCTTTCAGGATGTCCTTGAGCGAGCAGCTCATGACCGAGCCGAAGGCCAGAGCGTTCACACGGATACGCTCGGGCGCGAGGGCGACCGCCATCGAGCGGGTCATCTGCTCTAACGCGGCAGAGCTGACCGAAAAGGCCAGCAGATCGGGGTTGGTCCGGCGGGCCGCGATGGACGAGAGGTTGATGATAGTACCCGCTTGCAGGATGTCCTCTTGCCCTTTGGCCTGCTTGATCATGCGCTTGGCCACCAGCTGGGTCATGCGCAGGCTGGTCATCAGGTTCTGCTGCAAGAGCGCCTCGACGTGGTCGGCCTCTTGGTCCAGCGGGTCCGAGGTGACCACCTGACGGGAGGCGTTCACCAGAATATCCACGTTTTCAAAGGCGTCGATGGTGGCGGACAGCAGGTTCGCCTGCGCCAGACGTTCGCGCAGGTCACCGGCGAAATAGGCGACGTTGCTGGGACGAGAGGCGTCATCGCCCACTTCGCGCAGCAACTGCTCTTCGTCCATGTCCGCGAACATCACATTCGCGCCTTCTTTGGCAAAGTGGCGCCCGATGGCCAGACCGATGCCGTTGGCGGCACCTGTGACGATCGCTGTCTTACCGGAAATTGAAAAACTCATTGCTCAGAGACTCCTGCCAGCAATTCGCGTCAGACCCGCCGCTTGGGGCGCACGGCTTCGAGAACCTTGAAGGACGCATCCCCGCCGATCTCGGACACCTGGGCAAAGAGCCCGGTCAAGGTATTCTCATAAGGCAAGTGGCGGTTTGCGACTACCCAAAGACGACCTCCGGGAGCCAAAACACTGTGTCCCGCCTGTAGAAACGCCTGCCCAAGCGCCGGATCGGCGGCCCGAGAGGTGTGGAAGGGCGGGTTCATGATCACGCCATCCAAAAGCTGCGGTGTCTGCCAGCGGCTGACATCGGCCCAGTGGAACTTGGCGCGGGGATCGGTGACGTTCTGGCGGGCGCAGTCAAGGGCGACGGCCTCGGCCTCGACCAGATGCAGGGTTTCGATCTCGGGGTGCTTGGGCAGCACTTGGGCCGAGAGGCAACCCCAGCCAGCGCCGAAATCGCCAATGGCGCGGCCAAGTTTGGCGGGCAGTGCCGCGACCAGCGCCGCGCTGGCCTTGTCCACACCGTTGGCCGAGAAGACGCCCGGTGCGGTGACATAGCCGTCCTTGTTCGCGGTCGGGCCGATGTTCCAGCCCGCAAAGGCATCGGTGCTGTCGCACCAGAAAATCTTGCCGTGGGCCTTGGAGATCGCGGGCGCGAGGTCCGCGCGCTTGCGCATGTCCTTGAGAACGGATTCAATGCCGTCGGTCTTGCTGCCATCGATGATCACCGGACCCGTGGTCACGGCCATCGCGCGGGCGATCAGGGCGCGGCATTCATCCTTGGCGCGGGGCAGGAAGACCACCGAGGCGGCAAAGCTGCCCTCTTCACGAGGGGCGACCTTGATCCCGCGGGCCTTGAGTTGCGCGGCGTCAGGGGCAAAGCTTTGGATGGCGGTGATCCGGTCCACCGGCAGCGGCGCCAGCATGGTGTCGCCACGGGGCCGGAAAACGGCGATTGGGCCCTGTTCCGGCAGGGAGAGTCCCGCCTCGAGGGCCAGTGTCAAACGAATGTTCTGCATGAACGGCAGGGCGTGCGCCCTACTCCTTTTCCATTGTGCATTGAAGCGGGTGTTCGTGACGGCGGGCGAAATCCATCACCTGTGTCACCTTGGTTTCAGCAATTTCATGGCTGAAGACGCCGACGACCGCCAAACCCTTTTTGTGGACGGTCAGCATGATTTCAAAGGCCTGTGCGTGATTCAAGCCGAAGAAGCGTTCGAGGATATGCACCACGAACTCCATCGGCGTGTAGTCGTCGTTCAGCAGCAGCACCTTATACATTGGCGGGCGCTGCGTCTTGCGACGGGTCTTCAGAATGACATCGCTGTCGGAACTGTCATCGTTTTGATCCGACATTTTCACAGGAAAGCGGGTCATGAGGTCGGGCGTTCCCTTCCGTGGCCGTTGAAAGGCTGTATATAGCGGGAAACGCAGCAGTTTAAAGCCCTTTTGCCATAGGCGGAACGCGCGGCTGCCTTGTGCGGCACAAAGCGCCCGATCACGAATTTTTTGCATTTTTTCCAGCACTTCCACTATTTTGCTCCTTTGAGCAGACGCCAGACGGGATATCCTGTGACAAAAGGTGTACGGGAACGCTGCCTTACGAAAGGCCGTAAAAGGGACAATTATATGTCAATTACCACAGTTGGCTTTGATGCGGACGACACACTTTGGCATAATGAGCGCCACTTCCGGATGACAGAAGAGCGGTTTGCCGACCTTCTGGCTGATTACGCCGAGAAAGATCATCTGGCCGAGCGTCTGCTGGAGGCCGAGAAGAAAAACGTCGGACATTATGGATTCGGGGTGAAGGGCTTTGTCCTGTCGATGATCGAGACCGCGATTGAGGTCACGGACGAGCGCGTCCCCGCCCGCGTGATCCGCGAGTTGATCGATACAGGCCGTGATTTGCTAACCTATCCGATCGAGTTGATGCCAGGCGCGGCGGAGGTGATCGAGGCCTGCGCGGGCCGGTATGAGTTAGTTTTGATTACAAAAGGCGACCTCTTGGACCAAGAGCGCAAGCTGGCCCAGTCGGGGCTAGGTGAGGCCTTTGACGGAATTGAAATCGTGAGTGACAAGACATCGAAGATTTACGCCGACATTTTCGCCCGCCACGGTGGCGCAGAGCGTTCGATGATGGTCGGGAACAGTCTGAAATCCGATGTGATTCCGGCGATTGAGGCCGGAGCGTGGGGAATCCATGTTCCAAGTGATATTACTTGGGCCTTGGAACACGCGGATGCGCCTGAATCCGAGGCAAGATTCCGCACAATCCCGACTTTGCATGAACTGCCTTCGTTGCTGGAATCCCTTACCTGATCTGTTAACACTTCTAGGTTGATACCGCATGTGGTTGATTCCACACACTTTTGGCTAGATATGGTACTCCGATGGCGGTCTGTGGATAAACCAATGCCCGAAAGACTTTGAAAACACAGACTTTCTTTCCAAGTGTCGCTATGATAGCCTGTCCTCAATAAACAAATGACTGATCGGAAGAAATCCGGCGGTTTGAGGCAGAAAATGGCTAGAGCAGTGAAGGCACTTCCCAGTGCCCAGTGGGCCCGATTCGGGATTCTGCTGGTGGCACTTGTATGGATGATCCTTATCCTTCCTCTATCAGCAATCGCGGCACCAAGTGCTGCTGTTGTGATGGATGCAAGGACAGGGAACGTCATTTATACCGAAAACGCCGATGCACGCCTGCATCCGGCATCTTTGACCAAGATGATGACCCTCTACATCGCGTTCGAAGCCGTCGAACATGGTGAAATCGGGTTGGACGATCTGGTAACCATTTCAAAGAACGCGGCCAGCGAACCCCCTTCGAAACTGGGGGTTAAGGCCGGATCGAAGGTAAAGCTGCGCTATCTGATCCGCGCGGCAGCCGTGAAATCCGCAAACGATGCCGCCACCGCCATTGGCGAGGCGCTTTCCGGCTCTGAGGCAGCCTTTGCCCGCCGGATGAACCGCACCGCCAAAGCGATCGGCATGACGCACACCACGTTCAAGAACGCCAATGGCCTGACGGAATCCGGCCATCTGAGCACAGCGCGGGACATGTCGGTTCTGGGTCGTCACCTGCTGTTCGATTACCCGCAGTATTACAACATCTTCTCGCGCAAGACTGCGGATGTGGGCGGCAAGACCGTCTATCACACCAACCGCCGTTTCCTGAGCGACTATCCCGGTGCGGATGGGATCAAGACCGGTTTCACCAATGCTGCCGGCTTCAACCTGACCGCGTCGGCGGTACGGGGCAGCGAGCGGATCATTGTAACGGTCTTCGGCGGCACCTCGACCGCGAACCGCAATGCCAAAGTGGCCAAGCTGATGGATATGGGCTTTCAAAAGGCTCCCAGCCGCGTGGCACTGGCGAAACCCCGGACGCCGCAATATGTGGGCAACGGTGGTGGCGGTGTAGAAAAGCCCGCCGCAGGAAAAACCATCCGCGTTTCGATGGTCATGCAGAAAAGCCTGCGCCCGACCGCGCGCCCCCTGCCCGATCCGGCCCCGCTTGATCCGGTTCAGGTCGCCGCATTGAACGAGGATATCGCCCAAGCCGTCGCCCTTGCCGCCCTGAGCGAGCCTGTCGGCGAAGGGGATGCGGAAGAAGTGGTGAATATCGATTCCGTCTCGCCGCGGGCACGGCCTAAGACTGTCAGTGCAAAGGCCGCCCCGATGACCGCGCAGCCTGATCCCGAGCCGGTGGCCGAGGCCGTCCGTGTCGTGGCACGGAACCTGAACGGCAATGATCGCAGCTGGGGCGTCAATGTGGGCCGTTTCGGCAACCGCTATATGGCCGAACGGGCGCTGGTGACCACCAGCCTGCAAGAGATGGAGACGTTGCAGGGTTCTCAGCGGTCCATTCAGGCACGCTCGACCGGCTTTGATGCGAACTTCATCGGGATGACGCGGGATGCAGCAGAACTGGCCTGCAAGCGTTTGCAGGCACGCAACGTGACCTGCTTTATGGTGGGGCCAAGCTAGGCCCTTTCCCCTTTTCCGCCACACCTGATCGCCAGATAAAAAAAGCGCGCCTCGGTCATACCGCTGCGCGCTTTTTCACGGGAGGAAGACGGGTGTTAGAGTGCGGGCTGGAAAGCGCGGGCGTCATGCGCGGTGCAGGCGACCGTCAGGGATGCAGATTTCGCAGTGGCCTGGAATTCATCCAGCAGATCCACAGCCGCATGCATATTGGCCGCCAGATCCAGCGCGGTGACCCCCCTGCCGTCCAGATCTCCTGCGTGGGCATCAGGATTGGCGCCAGCGAGCAGCAGCGCACGGGCGGCGGGGAGGTTCCATTCACTGATGGCCACCATCAGGGGCGTCCATTTCAGCGTGGCCGTGTGTTGTTCAATATCGGCGCCTAGCGCGATACAGCGGCGGATCACGCGCGAGAGTTCAGGCACGTCACTGTCTTCGATGCTGGCGAAGGCCAGACCATGCAGAACGTTCAGCCCTTCGGCCCCAAGTGCGGGCTTTGCGCCGTTGTCCAACAGGGTTTGAAGGATTGGAACGCTTAGACCGTCCATATTCGACATCGCGTGATAGAGCGGCGTGGTGCCCGAAGTCGCGCTGTAGTGGTTCACGTCCAAATCATGCAGAATATCCAGCACAGCATCCTGATCTGCGTCATCAATGGCGATGAACAGCGGATCGGTGTTGCGGCCGGTCACGGGGCCTTCGAAGTTGATGCACAGATCTTGCGAGAGGATATGGGCGAGCGCCGCCTTGATCTCGGCCCGGCCATCGGGGCCCAACGTGGTGACGGCGGTAAAGATGTTGGCGATCTGACGGCTCATGCACTTCGCATCCTCTGCCTTCATCGCCTTTTCCGCGACCATCTGCGCGAAGATCTGGTCAAGCGCCTGAGCCAGACCGATGGTATCGAATGTCTCGCCCTCGGAAACCGAAAGCGCCCCAAAGACTGCCGTCTTAATCTGTCCTACAAAGCTGCTCACCGTCATCTCCTGAACCAATGCATCAACGTTTCTTGGGTTATTTATAGAAATGAAGATGGGCGAAATTGTGCGCGTGTTCTGGCAGTTTGCGGGCCAAGCAGTTTTGTAATTGTCGCTATTCTGGAAACGTGAGGCCGATGTTTTGGCGTCAATTCAGAAGGCGGGCTGACAACAACATGCTGTATTTGTAACAAGCCATGTCACATTAGGTGCTGCATATGCAAAACACCTTAGGGTTGAGTCAACGATTTACGCAAAAGACCGCGACAAAGATCAAAGGGGCCTAGCCCTATGAACATCCGAGGAAATCCGAAGAGTGCCGCGCACGTCAAGACGGGCCTTCAACCAGCAGTTATTGGCGGTTTTATCAACGCTACAGGTTGCGCTTACCTTTGGTAATCCAGCATCGAATTGAAAGTTGCTGCGGCGCAGCAATCTACAGGTTCCCGCAATAGGTGTTTTTGCCGTGTCCGCACAGCTTGGAAACGCCTGCCTTATTG
>JAYZYX010000353.1:0-17007 GCA_036139795.1 Pseudomonadota bacterium
ATGATGGAGCGTTATGAGGCGGAAGGCATCCCGTGTTTGTGGATGCGGGGCGGGACCTCTAAGGGTGGGTTCTTTCTAGCGTCTGATTTGCCAAGCCACCCCGAGGCGCGCAATGAATTGCTGCTTCGTGTGATGGGCAGTCCTGATCCGCGTCAGATCGACGGGATTGGTGGGGCGGATCCGCTTTGTTCCAAGATAGCGGTTTTGGCACCTTCATCCCGTATCGACGCCGATGTAGACTATCTGTTTTTGCAGGTCTTTGTGGATCAGGCTGTTGTCTCTGATGCACAGGGGTGCGGGAATATTCTGGCAGCCGTTGGCCCCGCTGCGATCGAAATGGGTTTGGTCCCGGCTGAAGATAGCGAAACCGTGGTGCACATTCACATGCTGAACACCGGCGAAGTCAGTGCGGCGACCGTGCAAACGCCCGACGGGAAGGTACGCTATACGGGCGAGGCGCAGATAGACGGTGTGCCCGGTCGCCATGCGCCGATCCCTTTGGTTTTTACAGGACTTGCGGGATCGATGTGCGGGGCTTTGCTGCCAACCGGACGGGCTGTGGATGAGATCAATGGCATCGCCTGCACATTGATCGACAACGGGATGCCGGAAATCATTATGGCCGCGCGGGATTTCGGCCTGACGGGGTATGAAAGCCGCGAGGCACTTGAGGCTAATGAGGCGGTTAGAGCGCAGATTGAAGCCATCCGGTTGATCGCCGGAGAGATGATGAACCTGGGCGATGTACGCGAGAAATCCGTGCCGAAGATGGTCCTGGTCAGCCCGCCGGTGCAGGGGGGTGTGATCCACACACGCAGCTTTATTCCGCACCGCTGCCATGCCTCTATCGGGGTGTTCGCGGCTGTCACGACGGCAACTGCCTGCACTTTAACTGGCTCGCCCGCCCATGCATTGGCCAAATTGCCAAGCGGAAACATCTTTGCAGTCGAGCATCCCACCGGTGCCGCTGAGGTTGTTCTGGATCGGGACGATCGCGGTGACGTGATCCGCGCAGGAACCTTAAGAACAGCCCGCAAGCTGTTTGAAGGAAGGGTTTTTCCGGCACCTGTACGCTAGCTTCTGCCTCATAGGGCAAGGATCGCCCCTCTTGCAGCCTGCCATTGCAGCTTAAAAGACCGCGACTTGCAGCGCCTTTGAAAAAGCCCGAAGATCGCTCCGAAGGCACGCGCATGCGGCATGGGATGACAGACGGGAAGGCGAAAACGTGAGCAAGAAACCCAGTGGCGCTGCCCTGCGTCAGAACCCTCATGCTGTCAAGGAACATCGGGAAAAGAACCTTGAGGTCGCCATCGGCCGACAGGTTCGCGAATTGCGCAAGCGTCAACGGATGACGGGGGCCGATCTGGCGGGCAAAACCGGCCTATCGGTGGGGATGCTGTCCAAGATCGAAAACGGGGTGATCTCGCCCTCGCTCAACACAATCTCGGCTTTGGCAGATGCGCTTTGTGTGCCTTTGGTGCAGTTGTTTGCGGGCTATGAAGAACCGCGCGGCTGCATACATGTCAAAGCCGGAGAAGGGGCCGAGATTGAACGCGAGGGCACCCGCGCGGGGCACCAGTACAATCTCTTGGGGCACATCGGATCAAACAACTCAGGCGTCGTGGTCGAACCTTATCTGATCACTCTGGATGAGAACTCGCACTTTCAGACCTTCCAGCATGAAGGGATCGAGTTCCTCTATATCCTAGAGGGCAAGGTCACCTACCGGCACGGCGACAAGAGCTATTTGCTGGAAGAAGGCGACGCTCTGTTCTTTGATTCCGATGCGCCGCATGGACCAGAGGAAATCCTGTCGATGCCCCTGCGGTACCTGTCGGTCATCACCTATCCCCAGACCCGCTGACCCGCACTGAATGGGCGAAGCCCGCGCGTCGCGCCTGCGCGCGCGTGGCATTTGCACATTTCATAGGCAGTCTTCACCAAGGGAAGAAAAATTTCCATAAAAGATATAAACTTTCTTTTCTGGAAAGTCTCTTTCCCGCTACGACAGAGAGAACGGACGCCATCCGCGTCCCTATCTCGTCACGAAGGAGACCCCCGATGTGCGGCATTGTTGGCCTATTCCTGAAACAGGACGCCTTGCGACCCAAGCTGGGTGACATGCTGACCGATATGCTCATCACCATGACCGATCGCGGCCCAGATAGTGCGGGCATTGCGATCTACGGCGAAGAGGCGGAAGGCAGCGTCAAGATCACCATCCAGTCAGACACGCCAGAGACTAATTTCGACGGATTGGAAGCAGCGCTTGGCGCGGCCATTGGCGGCGCTGTGACGGTCAAACCCGTGAATACCCATGCTGTGCTGGTTCTGCCGGTCGAAAAAGAGGCCGAAGCAATCGCGTTTCTGGACAGCAAGGGTCTGCGGATCATGGGCGTTGGCACCTCGATGGAGATATACAAAGAAGTGGGCCTGCCCAAAGACGTGGCCGCCCGTTTTGGCCTGCGGGACATGGTTGGCAGCCACGGTATCGGTCACACTCGCATGGCGACGGAATCCGCTGTGACAACGATGGGAGCGCATCCGTTCTCGACCGCTGATGACCAGTGTCTGGTGCACAATGGCAGCCTGTCGAACCACAACCAGATGCGCCGCAAACTGGCGAAGAAAGGCATCTTCACCAAGTCCGAGAACGACACAGAGGTCGGCGCGGCCTACATCAGTTCGCGCATCGCGGATGGCGCAACTTTGGGTGAGGCGCTGGAAGGCACAATCAGCGATCTGGACGGGTTCTTTACCTTTGTGACGGGCACCAAGAACGGCTTTGGCGTCGTGCGTGATCCCATCGCCTGCAAGCCTGCCGTCATGGCCGAAACCGACGACTATGTGGCCTTTGCCAGCGAATACCGCGCCTTTGCGGATCTGCCGGGGATCGAGGCCGCCCGCGTCTGGGAACCCGAACCCGCCACCGTCTATTTCTGGGAGCGTTGATCCGATGAGCATTCTGGACATGTCCTTCACCCCCTTGCGTGAGGTCAATGTGACCTTGCAAGAAGCCGCAAAATCCGAATCCAACAACGCATTCGAGATCACAAATCCCCGTGGCAGCCACGCGGTTGCCGTGGGGCTGGATGGCCCGCTGTCGGTCACCGTTAAGGGCTCGACCGGTTATTACTGCGCGGGGATGAACAAACTCGCCTCGATCCGTGTCGAAGGTTCGACAGGACCGGGTGTGGCCGAAAACATGATGTCTGGCGAGGTGGTCATCGAAGGCGATGCCTCGCAATACGCAGGGGCCACGGGGCGCGGCGGGCTTTTGAACATCAAGGGAAATGCCTCAAGCCGCTGCGGGATTTCCATGAAAGGGATCGACATCGTGGTGCATGGCAACATCGGCCACATGTCCGCCTTCATGGCGCAAAAGGGCAATCTGGTGGTGCTGGGGGACGCAGGCGATGCTTTGGGGGACAGCCTCTATGAGGCGCGCCTGTTTGTGCGTGGCACCGTCAAATCCCTAGGCGCAGACTGCATCGAGAAAGAGATGCGGCCCGAGCATATCGATATCCTGCAAGACCTGCTGGCCCGCGCCGGTGCTGATGCCAAGCCCGAAGAGTTCAAGCGATATGGCTCGGCCCGCCGTCTATACAATTTCAACATCGACCACGCCGACGAATACTGAGGGACGCGCAATGGACAAGACACCCCAAACCGATCCGCGCCAGAGCTGGACGTTCTCGAACTCGGTAAACTCGGAAATCCGTCGCGCTGCGGCGACTGGCATCTATGACATTCGCGGGGGCGGCGCAAAACGTCGTGTGCCGCACTTTGATGACCTGCTGTTCCTTGGCGCCTCTATGTCCCGTTATCCGCTGGAGGGCTACCGCGAGAAATGTGAAACCGCTGTCACCCTTGGGACTCGTTTCGCCAAGAAACCCATTGAGTTGAAAATCCCGATCACCATTGCGGGCATGTCGTTCGGCTCGCTCTCTGGCCCCGCGAAAGAGGCACTGGGGCGCGGCGCGACGCTGGCGGGCACCTCGACCACCACAGGCGACGGGGGCATGACCGAAGAGGAACGGGGCCATTCGGAAAAGCTGGTTTATCAGTATCTTCCCAGCCGCTACGGCATGAATCCCGACGATCTGCGCCGCGCCGATGCAATTGAGGTCGTCGTAGGGCAGGGTGCAAAACCGGGCGGCGGCGGTATGCTGCTGGGACAGAAGATCACCGAGCGCGTTGCAGGCATGCGCGATCTGCCCGTTGGGATCGACCAACGCTCGGCTTGCCGCCACCCCGACTGGACCGGCCCCGATGATCTGGAGATCAAAATCCTTGAACTGCGCGAAATCACCAACTGGGAAAAGCCGATCTACATCAAGATCGGCGGTGCGCGCCCATACTATGACACCGCTTTAGCAGTTAAGGCTGGTGCCGATGTGGTGGTTCTGGACGGCATGCAAGGCGGCACCGCAGCCACGCAGGATGTCTTCATCGAACATGTGGGCCAACCCACGCTGGCCTGTATTCGTCCCGCCGTTCAGGCGCTGCAAGACTTGGGCATGCACCGCGAGGTGCAGCTGGTCGTCTCGGGCGGCATTCGCAACGGTGCGGATGTGGCCAAGGCGCTGGCTTTGGGGGCGGATGCGGTGTCCATCGGCACGGCGGCCCTGATCGCTTTGGGCGACAACGATCCCAAGTGGGAGGCCGAATACAACGCCCTTGGCACCACCGCCGGTGCCTATGATGACTGGCATGAAGGGCGCGATCCCGCAGGCATCACCACCCAAGACCCTGAACTGATGCAGCGTCTGGACCCCGTGGCCGCCGGTCGCCGCTTGCGCAACTACCTGAACGTGATGACGCTGGAATGCCAGACCATCGCCCGCGCCTGCGGCCACAACCATGTGCATAACCTCGAACCCGAGGATCTCTGCGCACTGACTATGGAAGCTGCTGCCATGGCACAGGTGCCGCTGGCAGGCACCAACTGGTATCCCGGAAAACCCGGCTTCTGATGCCCCCGCCTTGGGGGCCGGTCGCGGTCCCTGAGGCACTCAACAGGGAAAAGGGAATTGTAATGAGCAAATTGTCAAAATTCGCCGAAGAGCGCGGCGTAAAGTACTTCATGATCTCGTACACCGATCTCTTCGGGGGCCAGCGAGCCAAATTGGTGCCCGCTAGTGCGATCGCGGGCATGGAAGAGGATGGCGCTGGCTTTGCCGGTTTCGCCACGTGGCTGGACCTGACACCTGCACACCCCGACATGCTGGCCGTGCCAGACGCCGACGCAGTTATCCAACTACCGTGGAAGCCAGAGGTCGCATGGGTGCCCGCCGATTGCATCATGGAGGGCACCCCCGTTGAACAAGCCCCCCGCAACGTCCTGAAAAAGCTGATCACTGATGCCGCCGAGGCAGGCTTGCGCGTCAAAACCGGCATCGAGGCCGAGTTCTTTCTGCTGACCCCCGAAGGCAATCAAATCTCGGACTCTTTCGATACGGCAGACAAGCCCTGCTATGATCAGCAGGCCGTGATGCGCAGGTATGATGTGATCGCCGAGATTTGCGATTACATGCTGGAACTGGGCTGGGGTCCCTACCAGAACGACCATGAGGACGCGAACGGCCAGTTTGAAATGAACTGGGACTTTGACGATGTGCTGGTCACTGCAGATCGCCATTCGTTCTTCAAATTCATGGTAAAATCTGTTGCGGAAAAGCACGGGTTGCGGGCGACCTTCATGCCCAAACCGATCCAAGGCCTGACGGGCAACGGCTGCCACGCCCATATCTCGGTCTGGGATATGGACGGCAAGACCAACGCCTTTGCGGGCGACGGCGGCGGTCAGATCGGCGAGGTTGGCCTGTCCGCCCAAGGCGGGCACTTTCTGGGCGGGATCATGCGCCACGCCGAGGCGCTGGCCGCGATCACCAACCCCACGGTGAACAGCTACAAGCGGATCAACGCGCCGCGCACCATGTCGGGGGCCACTTGGGCACCGAACACCGTGACGTGGGCCGGCAACAACCGCACTCATATGGTACGCGTTCCGGGACCGGGACGGTTCGAATTGCGCCTGCCCGATGGGGCCGCAAACCCCTATCTGCTACAGGCGGTGATCATCGCGGCGGGGCTTTCCGGCATCCGCGCCAAAGCCGATCCGGGCAAGCGTTGGGACATCGACATGTACGCCGAAGGCCACATGGTCACCGACGCGCCACGGCTGCCCCTGAACATGCTGGACGCCATCCGCGCCTTTGACGCGGATACCGAGCTTAAATCGATGCTAGGGAACGATTTTTCCGCCTCATACATCAAGATGAAGCATCAGGAATGGACCTCTTTCGTGTCCCATTTCTCAGCGTGGGAGAAAGACAACACGCTGGATATCTAAACCCTATATGCCTTCCCGATCGGAGCAGTTCCCGCTCCGAATTCCCTGAGGCCCGGCTTTACGTCGGGCCTTTTTTGCGCCGTTCGCTGGACGGGGCGTCGTCAAATATCCGCCGGTAAGCGTCCGAGAAATGGGTCTGACTAACAAACCCCGTCATCAAAGCAATCTCTGACAGGGGCAGGTGGCTGGTCTTGACCAGATCCCGCGCGACCTCCAGCCGGACACGCAGGTAATGGGCCATCATCGGTTGCCCGAAAGCCTGGTGAAACTGGCGGCGTAGCTGGCGGGCCGAGATACCGGCCAAATCAGCCAATTGCTCTTGGCTCAGGGGATCCGCGATGTGGGTCTCCATCATCTCAAGCACCGCCATGACGCTATCGGGCAAAGGTCCATACCGCGCCGAAAGCGAAGCCTGCTGGGGCGCATCCGCCCCTCGGATTTCGGTCTGGATGAACCAATCGGAAATCCGTTGCGCAAATCTTGCACCGTGATCGCGAGCGATGATTGCATGCATCATATCCAATGCGGCCGAGCCCCCCGCACAGGTATAGCGATCCCGATCAATGACAAAGAGCCTCCGTTCCAGCAGCCACGGGCCACTAAAGCGGTCAAAATCTTCATAATGGTGCCAATGGACCGTGAAACGCCGCCCTTCTAGCAGCCCCGCTTTGGCTAATATCAGCGCCCCGCCCGAAATCCCGCCAAGGGCACATCCGTTCCGCGCCGCCTGCCGCAACCACGCCATCATGGCCGGATCGTTCACCCGCATCAGATCACCCCCTGCGACGACAAACACCATGTCAAACTGTGGCGGTACATCGCGGAAGGCTTGGGTCCGAAACTGCGCCCCGATCAAGGTTTCTGCCGCGCCCCCTGACGCAGACAGCAGCGTCACCTCATACGCCGGAGAGGGCGCAAAGAGGTTCGCGGCCCGAAAGGGCTCAAGCGCGGCGGCGGTCGACAAAAGGGCGAAACCATCCACCAGCAGAAAGGTGACTCGTCGCATGAGGGGTCTTCTTGTTTTGGGAACCTTATGTCCTTTTTACAAAAATAAATGACCGGATAAAAGAAGATGTGACGTGTCTCGCAAGCTAAAACAGGATCAGACGCAGGAGACCGCCCATGAAATTCTCAGGTATCAAGGTGCTGAAAGAGGCGCTGACCGGTCACAAAGGGTGGAAGCCCCTTTGGCGCACGCCGGACCCGAAACCTGCCTATGACATCATCATCGTGGGCGGCGGCGGTCACGGGTTGGCCACCGCCTACCATCTGGCCGCAACCTTCGGGATCAGCAACATCGCTGTGCTGGAAAAGGGCTGGCTGGGGTCGGGAAACATCGGGCGGAATACCACCATTATCCGCTCGAACTACCTGCTGCCGGGGAACCAGCCGTTCTACGAATTTTCAATGAAGCTATGGGAAAGCCAAGAACAGGACCTGAACTTCAATTCGATGGTCAGCCAGCGCTCGATCATCAATCTGGCTCATTCGGATGCGCAGCGCGATGCCTACCGGCGGCGGGGCAATGCAATGCATCTCTCCGGCGCGGGCGGCGAACTGCTGTCCCGCGAACAACTGCGTGAGATGGTGCCGTTTCTGAATTTCGACAACGCCCGCTTTCCGATCAAGGCGGGCCTTCTGCAGAAACGCGCCGGAACCGCCCGTCATGACGGCGTCGCATGGGGCTATGCCCGCGCCGCTGACATGCGCGGCGTTGATCTGATCCAGAATTGCGAAGTAATCGGATTTGATATCACCGATGGCCGTGTCACAGGGGTTCAAACAACCCGTGGCGCGATCAAGGCGGGCAAAGTCGGCGTGGCCGTCGCAGGCAGTTCCAGCCGCGTCATGGCGATGGCGAGCATGCGCCTGCCAATCGAAAGCCACGTCCTGCAAGCCTTTGTGTCCGAGGGGTTAAAGCCGCTGATCCCCGGTGTCATCACCTTCGGCGCAGGACATTTCTATGTAAGCCAATCAGACAAAGGCGGGCTTGTCTTTGGCGGCGACATTGATGGCTATAACTCTTACGCGCAGCGGGGAAACCTCCCTGTGGTCGAGGACGTGGCCGAGGGCGGTATGGCCCTGATGCCGATGATTGGTCGCGCCCGCTTGCTACGCAGCTGGGGCGGGATCATGGATATGTCGATGGACGGCTCGCCCATCATCGACCGCACGCCTCTGGACGGCCTCTATCTGAACGCAGGCTGGTGCTATGGCGGGTTCAAGGCCACTCCGGCATCTGGCTATTGCTTTGCCCATTTGCTGGCCACGGACACCCCCCATGAAACCGCCACAGCCTTCCGCTTGGACCGGTTCTACCGCGGCTATGTGATCGACGAAAAGGGCGTTGGCGCCCAACCCAACCTGCATTGAAAAGGCGAATACGATGCTGATCCCTCATCCTCTTCTGGGCCTGCGCGACAGTCAGGAATTCACCTATCTGGGCGACGCCAGCCTGATGAACCGTCCCGATCCCGCGAGCCCCAGCGCCGAAGCCGAGTTTTGCGATTACGTCTTTCTGCGCGACAACCCCGCAGGTGTTCATCGCGAATTGTGGTTCCATGAACAGGGCGACCGTTCATGGCTGGTGGTCACGCGCAACACACTGACCCACGAAATTCTAGGGGCAGAATTGGCCCGCACTCTGCCCGTAAGAGGTGCCGAATGACCCGCCTGAATGGTGGTCTGATCGACCGCACCACACCGCTTTCCTTCAGCTTCAACGGCAAGTCCTATCAGGGGTTCAAAGGCGACACGCTGGCCTCGGCCCTGTTGGCGAATGGTGTTCAGTTGGTCGGACGTAGCTTCAAGTACCATCGTCCACGGGGAATTTTCACCTCTGGCTCGGAAGAGCCGAACGCCCTAGTCACCCTGCACAACGGCGCTAGGAGCGAGCCGAACACCCGCGCCACCGTGACCGAGTTGTTCGACGGGCTGCAAGCCACATCACAAAACCACATCGGCCCGTTAGAGCGTGACTTGCTGGCGATCAACGACCGCCTCGCGCCCTTATTCGCTGCGGGTTTTTACTACAAAACCTTCATGTGGCCCCGTGCGTTTTGGGAAAAGCTCTATGAACCTTTGATCCGCAAGGCCGCCGGTCTAGGGGCGCTTTCGACGCTGCCCGACCCTGCCACCTATGACAAAGGGTTCCTGCATTGCGACCTGCTGGTCATTGGCGGCGGCGCGGCGGGACTGGTAGCGGCGCTGACCGCAGGACGGGCAGGAGCCAGCGTGATCCTTGCGGATGAGGATTTCCGGTTCGGCGGACGGCTTCTGGCGGAAAGCGATCTGCTGGATGACAGTTGGCCAAGCGAATGGGTTGATAGGACTTGCGCAGAGCTTGCCAGCCTGCCGAATGTCCGCCTCATGCCCCGCACCACCGTTTTTGGCACCTATGACCACGGGATTTTCGGTGCGGTCGAGCGGGTCTCGGACCACCTCCCACCCTCGGACGAGGCGGTGCGCCAGACCCTATGGCGCATCACCGCAAAGCGCAGTGTTCTGGCAACCGGCGCGATTGAGCGGCACATTCCTTTCCAAGACAACGACCGTCCGGGCATCATGCTGGCGGGGGCCATTCGGGCCTATGTGAACCGATGGGCCAGCGCCCCGACCAGAAACGCCGATGATCCGGTGGCCATCTTTACCAATGGCGATGACGGACACCGCACGGCGCTGGACCTGCTTGGCAAGGGCGTGCCTGTGCTTGGTGTCATCGACACGCGCCCCGATGCACCAGTCTTCGGCAGGTACAAGGTCTTTGCCGGGGCGACTGTTACGGGAACCAAAGGCCGCCTTGGTCTGCAAGCGATCCAAATCCGCCAGAATGGTCAGGCCACTTGGCTTGAGGCCGGTGCGCTGGGGGTTGCAGGCGGATGGAACCCGAACGTGCATCTGGCATCTCACCATCGGGGTCGCCCAGTTTGGGACGAGGGACGACTGGCATTCCTGCCCCCATCTGATGGGCCAAAGGGCATGTTCCCTGCTGGCGCCGCTGCGGGGAACGGCGCGACAGGTGTAGCATTCGCGGATGGAATGCGTGCTGCGCAACAGGCGCTAACGGAACTTGGGATGACTGCTCGCAATATTCCTCTGCCTCATGTGACAGACACCCCAAACGCGCAGGCGCCCTACTGGCACGTCCCCACAACGAAACGCGCTTGGGTGGATTTCCAGAACGATGTGACCGTCAAAGACATCGCCTTGGCCCACAAGGAAAACATGCGCCCTGTCGAGCATCTGAAACGCTGGACCACCCTTGGCATGGCCACGGATCAGGGCAAGACGGCGAATATCTCGGCGCTTGCGGTGATGGCCGAACTGACCGGCGCGACCATCCCCGAAACCGGCACGACGATCTTTCGCCCGCCCTACACAGGCGTCACGCTGTCCGTGCTTGGCGGCGGCGATACTGGCCGCCATTTCCGGCCCTATCGGTTGACGCCCACTCATGCTTGGGCCAAGGCGCAAGGGGCCACATTCACCGAGGTCGGTCCGTGGATGCGGGCACAGTATTTCCCGCGCGATGGCGAGAGCCACTGGCGGCAAACCGTGGACCGAGAGGTGCAGTCCGTGCGCAAAGATGCGGGTCTGTGCGACGTAACAACCCTTGGCAAGATCGACGTGCAAGGCCCTGATGCGGCAGAGTTTTTGAACCGCATCTACGCCAACACCATGGCGACCTTAAAGGTTGGGATGGTCCGCTATGGCCTGATGCTGCGTGAGGATGGTCATCTGTTCGATGACGGCACCTGCGCCCGTCTGGCGGAGGATCATTTCGTGGTGACGACCACCACCGCCAATGCAGGCGCGGTCTATCGGCATCTGGAGTTTGCCCACCAGTGCCTCTGGCCCGATCTGGATGTTCAGATGATCTCGACCACGGATGCGTGGGCACAGATTGCCGTCGCCGGTCCCAAATCCCGCCAGTTGCTGCAACGCATTGTGGACAGCTTTGATCTGTCGAATGAGGCGTTTCCCTTCATGGCCTGCGCCGCACTGTCAGTCTGCGGCGGCCTGCGCGCGCGACTTTTCCGCATCTCGTTCTCGGGCGAGCTGGCCTATGAAATCGCCGTCCCCGCCCGCTACGGCCATGCCTTGATAGAGCGCCTGATGACCCTTGGTGCCGATCTGGGCGTCACCCCCTACGGGACCGAGGCGTTGGCCGTCCTCCGGATCGAGAAAGGCCACGCCGCAGGGGCAGAGTTGAACGGCCAGACTACGGCGCAAATGCTGGGGTTGGGCAAGATGGTCTCGGCCAAGAAGGACTCGATCGGGGCGGTGATGTCCCGCCGCGAAGGCTTGGCGCAAGACGGGCGGCACTTGGTAGGGCTGCTGCCGCTAGAGCCCCAGTCACAGATTCCTGCGGGATCGCATCTGTTCACCCGAGGCGTGGCGCAGACCATGCAGACCGATCAGGGGTGGGTGACCTCATCGTGCTATTCACCCCATGTAGGCAGCTACATCGCACTTGGGTATCTGGAGAACGGCCATGACCGCTTGGGCGAAGTAATCACAGCCGCCAACCCGCTGGAAGGGCAAAGCTTTGTGGCCAAAGTAGTCTCTGCTCATCTTGTGGATCCTGAAGGAGGGCGTTTACGTGACTGACCTGATCCCCTTGACCGCCCTTGGCGCAACCGACCTGCGCTCGGAACGCTTAGGCGCACTAACCATCGCTGAGGATGACAGCTACGGGCTGGCCTCACTAACCTTGCGCAAGGGCCAAAACGCCCCGACGCCCTTTGGCCTGATCCTGCCAGCGGCAGGCTTTGCGGCGCAATCAGGCAGGACCAGCGCCATTTGGACCGGCCCTGATCAGTGGCTGGTCCTTGGCAACGGGCAGGGGCAAACGGACTTTGCCGCGCAGGTTCTGGCCCAAACGCCAAACACCAGCGTCACCGAGCAGACCGACGGTTTTGTCTGCTTCGAAATCCGCTCAGACGCGGGAGGCCCGCCGATTGCCGCGCTCATGTCCAAGCTGGTGAACCTACCGCCCGAGACCTACGCCACCGGTCGCGCCACCCGCACGGGGCTGGATCATATGACCGTGTTCCTTTACCGGCGCGAAGAAGGGCATCTGTCGGTCCTTGGGCTGCGCAGCTATGCGGGCAGCTTGTGGCATGCTTTGGCCACCGCCGCCGAGCGGCTTGCGCAGGCGGCGTGACCAAAGGCTTTGCACAAGAGGCCTAAGCGACCTCGATCCACGTGTTCATTCCGGATGCTGCATGGGCCAACATGTGGCAATGCAATAGCCATTTGCCGAGATTATCAGCTGTGAAGGCGATCTCTAGCGGCTCCTGTGGGAAGGACAGGATCGTATCCCGCAACGGCCCCATTGTGCCATCTTCATAGACCTGCCGGAAGTGCATCCCATGCAGGTGCATCGCGTGGGGAAATGCCGTGCGGTTGGTCAAGGTCATCTGCGCAACCTCTCCCCGTTCAAATCGTGCGAAGGGCGTGTCAGACATGCCAGCCTGACCGGAAAGCGCCCAATACTGGCCCCGCTCGATCAAGCTACGAAAATCCAGCGTTTTCCCCTGATAGACCGCGCTTTCCATGCCCGCCATCGCGCCGCCTTCCATCACCAGATCGAAATGACGCGCCCGCGTCAGATCGGGCAAAGCGGTGTTCGGGTTGGCAGGCAAAGGTTTGGGGGCCTCATCGCGCGGCGGAAGAGCGCCCGCGACGGAAACCTCAACCAGCGCCTGAAGGCTGTCGTCATCCATCTGCATCAAGAGGCCCGCGCTTTGCCCTTGGGCTGCGGTCACATCAACAATCAGATCAACCCGCTGCGCAGGGGCAATCACGATCCGCCCCGAGACCTCTTGCACCGCATCAAGGGGCATTCCGTCCAGCGCCACTGTCCAACCGGCCATCCCCTCTAGCTGTAGAACAAAGATGCGGGCGTTGGCGGCGTTGATCAGGCGCAAGCGCAGCCGTTCGCCGGTTTTCGCGGGCATTTCATAAAGATACTGCCCGTTCACACCGATCAGATTGCCGGTCCGCCCGCCGTGGCTCATCATCATCGGGTGGTCGAAGGGTTCCACGAAACCGCCCGTATCAGGGTCCAGCAGCCAGTCATCCAGCATCAACACCTCATCACGATCCACGTCAGGGGGAGAGGGTTCTTCGACAATCAACACACCGGAAAGCCCGCGCCCGACCTGCTCCATCGAGTTTTTGTGGGCGTGATACCAATAGGTTCCCGCGTCAGGGACAACAAAGTCATAGTCGAACACGCCGCCCGGCGGCGCGGGCTCCTGTGTCAGGCCAGAGACACCGTCCATCGCATTGTCAATCCGGATGCCGTGCCAGTGGACCGAGGTCGGCACGTCCAACTGGTTTACCAACTGCCGCGTGACGCGCCCGCCTTGAGGCACTCGGATCACGGGACCGGGGATGGTGCCATCATAAGACCAGACCTCGGTCATCGGGTAGCCTTCGGGTGCTAACTGGACCTGCGCCTTGCGCGCGGTCAACGCCTGAGGTGTGGCCCAAGCAGGGCGTGCAAGTGCCAGCGCGCTGACGCCGCCAAGCCCCGCACAGAATGTCCGCCGTGTGATAGATGTCGTCATCTCACTGAATTCCGTTCGCACGCTGAAGCTCTCGGACATAGGTCACAATGCTGGCCACGTCCGCGCGGGTTAGACCTTGCTGTGGGGGCATATTGCCAAAGGGCCAATGGTGCGCACGCACGCCTTGCTCGACCGCCATAAAGAAGGACATGTCGCCGTGGTGGTTCGGTTCATAAATCATATGTACCAGCGGTGGACCGAAGCCGATCTTGCCAGTGGCATTCTGCCCATGGCACGCGGCACATACCGCATCAAAAGCCCGCTTTCCGATTTGCGCCTCGTCCGAGAGCGATGCAGGCAAAGTCACCTCAACAATTGGCCCGCCTTCGGTCGGCGCAGCCGCTGTTTCCTGCGCACGAGAGCTGCCTTGGGTCAGATAAATACCCGCTGCAATAACAAGGGCTGCACCCCCTGCGATAAGAAGTTTATTCATTTTGGTCGTCCTGTCGTCTTGCGCCGTGGCGCTTGTCCTGTGGGTGTGCGGATCGCTCCGCCTGAGGTCAGAGGCTTAGGCAGACAGGCGCGGAGGCGGCAGGTCGATCAGGGTCTCTGCCCCGACCATTAGATGAGAGACCGGTAACGGATGCCGCACCCTCTCATAGTGTACGACAGGTGAAACCGCAGGAGAGACCGTTAGGACCAGTGCGCTACAGCCGCTCATGTGCGGGCATTGCGTGTTCGCCTCACCAGCCCCCAAATCGGGGCAATCGGGACAACCGGCCATATGATCGCTCATGGCCGCATCTTGCATCGACCCATGCGCCATGGCCGCCCCTGGAAAGGACAGCAAGGCAAGAAAGCCGGTCAGAAGAAGGATCGCGATCAGGCGCACGGGCACTCCGGTCTGGGTTCGCGCAAAGAGTGCCGCAGAGCGCGGGTCACGGTCAAGCACCCGCCGTTCACGGCTGCGACAGGTCTAAAATTCGCGGCGGCCCCCAAGGCGTTTCAGGCATTTCTCAGTCCGGCTTCGCAGAAACCCGAGAAGCGTCCGAAGAACCAACTTGGCCGAAAACTCGGCCTTCAACAGCGCGACCACGTCGCGTTCATTCAGACGGCCCAACCGCGCGACCGACTTATCCCAATCGGCCACGCCGTAGGACGAAATCCGTTTGTTTGCTGAAACGCCAACCCGATAATTTCGCTCCATCGCCCGCTGGCACGCGGCCTCGTAGTCCTGCAAGTGCTTGAGGCTGCCAGTCTGAAGGGTTTTCCCAAGCTGCCGCCCCAACAGATCGCCAAATTCGATGCAGATACGGATGCCTTCACCGACGATTGGCGTTGCGAAATTGGCAGAGTCCCCGACACGGATCACTTGCCCATAGACCAGTTTCGGATCGTAAGGGATGGACGGAATTGTCCCGCCATTTTTCTGCAAGACGGGACCCTCAACCGTCATCCCATAGCGTTCCAAGGCAGAGGACTTCAGGAACCCTTCCAGCATTTCTCTGGGCGAGGAATCCGTATCGGGGTGGATGACCCCGACGCCAACACGCAACCTGTTGTCAGGAGACGGGAAAACCCACCCGTATCCGGAAAGCGCATCCGTCCCGACAAAGAGAACCGCCCGATGGGGATCATTCGCACCAAGGGCATATTCGTATTCAATGCCGACACCGTATCTGACGGGCTTCGGCCCAAGCGACAGACTGCGCAGCACCGCGCAATGCACGCCGGATGCATCGACGATGTACTTGGAAACGATCTTCTCGATGCCTCCGGCCTTAGAGCGCACCTCCGTCTCAAACCGGCCATCGCCCGTTTTCCGCGTCGTCTGAAACTTGGTATCGCAGAAAATCTGTGCCCCGCGACTTTCAGCCTTGACCCCAAGCCATTGATACAGCCCTGTGACATCCAGAACGACGGGGCGATCTTCTTGGAATGACAGATGGGTTTTCTGGTTGTCGGAAAAGATATCCAGCGTGTCTATGATCTGGAACAGGTTCTCAGGGATGTTCAGCCGCTGCATATCAGACAACCAACTGCCACCACTGGTGCGGACAGGTTTGCCGATTTCTTTGTCCTGATGGATCACAATGGCAGAGACATGGTCAGGTAGCGCCCCCGCGACAGAAAGCCCCGCAGGACCACCGCCCACGATCAGAACATCACACTCTAGAACCTTCTGCTGTGACATACCCGTCCTTAACACTTTCACCTGACGCGCAAATCGACTGCACCGCGCCAAGGCTTCCCCTGAAACGCGGTGCTTAGCGCTAGGGCGCGCACCCGAAAAGGGCATACGCTTTTGCAGCCAAGGCCAGCAATCCTTCTTTGCCACAAAAGGGCGCAAACCTATGGTTGGCAGGTCAATCAGCTAAAAACACGGCAGGCCGTCTTAGCCGACTTGTCGCCCGTGGCTCCAGACACCGCGAATGACCGGCGTGTAGCCAAGGGTGCGCACGCGGACCAGATCGGCGTGGAGACCTTGCGCGATGCGGCCACGATCCGTCAGCCCCACTGATTGCGCCGGTGTCCGCGTCACGGTAGCGATGGCGCGGGGCAGATCGTCCCACATTTCGGCCAGCAAGAAGGCCGATGTCATCAGCGCCGAGGGCACATAGTCGGACGAAATAATATCCAGCAAACCCAGTTCCGCTAGATCCTTAGCCGCCACGTTCCCTGAATGCGATCCGCCGCGGATCAGGTTGGGCGCGCCCATCATCACTGCGATGCCGTGATCATGGCAGGCCTGTGCGGCCTCGATCGTGGTGGGAAATTCGGCAACCTGCACCCCGTAGCCCTTGGAGACCACCACATGATCAGCCGTAGTGTCATCATGCGAGGCCAGCACCGCCCCGTAACGCTTTGCCTCGGCCACGGCGGCGGCTTCATGGCGTTCGCCGTGCATCTCGCGCAAGCTGCGCAAATGGTCCACATGTTCAACGAAATCATCGTCGGTCATGGCGTGCTTTTTCTGCACATAGTCCTTCAGCTTCGAGATATCGCGGAACTGCCGCTGGCCCGGCGTGTGATCCATCAACGAAACAAGTCCCACGCGATCCTCAGGACCAAAAAGCGCCATTTCCGCCTCTAGGGTCTCCGAGCAGACCTCAGCGCGCAGGTGCAGGAAATGGC
>JAYZYX010000354.1:0-4785 GCA_036139795.1 Pseudomonadota bacterium
CAGAGGTGCGCCGCAAAGCTGCGCAAACGATTCCGCAAACTCCTCTTTTGCGTGTTGTAATCGTTTACATCGCTAAGGGTGTCACAAGCTGCGGCATTTGGTCAATATAAAAATGTAATCCTTTACATTCAGGCGGCAGAGGGCCAATTTGGCAAGGAAGAGAGAGGACCCATGTCAGTCAGCATCAAGGATATCGCGCGGATCTCCGGCGTCTCGACCGCTACGGTCAGTCGGGCATTGTCAGACCCCGAGCGCGTCAGCGAAAAAGCCCGCAAGGCGGTGATGGAGGCGGTTAAGACCCACGGTTACCGCGTGAACAGCCATGCGCGGTCTTTGCGGCGTCAGCGGGCGGATGCGGTGCTGGCAGTGGTCCCGCATTTGGGCAACCCGTTCTTTTCCACAATCCTCTCGGGGGTCGAGTTTGAATTGCAGCAGGCCGGTGTTGATTTGCTGGTCGCTGACAGCCGCGCCAGTGATCGGGGCGGGCGGTCTGTCTTTGCGCACCTGCATGCATCGCGGGTGGACGGGCTGATCTGTCTGGATGGCAACCTGCCGGACAGCGCACAGCAGGAACTGTCGCAACCCGATGTGGCAGAGCGCGTGGTTTTTGCCTGTGAATGGATGCCCGATGCGGATTTCCCGTCCGTGCGCAGTGACAATCGGGCAGGGGGGCGGCTTGCGGTCGAACACCTGCTGGAGCTGGGTCATCGGGACTTTGTCTTTATGGCCGGTCCGCGCGAAAATATTCTGACAGCAGAACGTCTTGCAGGCGTCCAAGAGGCTTTGGCCAAGGCGGGTCTTTCCTTGTCCGATGATCGGATCAAAGGTCAGGATTTCACGCTGGAAGAGGGCTTTGCCGCCGCCGAATGGCTGGCCGCTTTAAGCCCGCGCCCGACGGCTGTGGTCTGTGCCTCTGACCAGATCGCGATCGGTTTGATGGCGGGGCTGGCGCAACAAGGGCTGTCGGTGCCCGACGATGTCTCGGTCGTCGGCTTTGACGATATCGCCATCGCCGCCTACGCCAATCCATCCCTGACCACGATCCGGCAAGACCGCATCGGTCTGGGGCGGGCAGCAGCACGGATGCTGCTGGCGCGGATCGATGGGACGGCCCCCGAGCACAAGGGCCTGTGTACCTTGCCAGTGACGCTGATGAAACGCGCCTCGACCGGCGCGGCGCCTGCATAACGGGGTCAACCTTGCTTGCCACAAAGGTTCTGGTGTAAGGGGCGCATCAAACGCTGCCCCTTTGACGGCTTTGCCTCGGGGCGTTTCATCAGCCGGAGAAGTCCCAGTGCCGCCCATCGACACCGCGCAAGTCGCCGCGTCCCGCCGCCTATCGGTCGCCCCCATGATGGATTGGACCGACCGTCACTGCCGTTTCTTCCATCGGCAGATCAGCCAGAACGCCCTGCTTTACACGGAAATGGTCACCGCGCCTGCGCTGGTGCGGGGCGGCGCGCTGCATCTGTTGGACTATGACACCGCCGAGCATCCGGTGGTCTTGCAGCTTGGCGGCTCTGACCCTGCCGAGTTGCGGCAGGCAGCGCGGAACGGGGCAGAGCATGGCTATGATCAGATCAACCTGAATGTGGGCTGCCCCTCGGATCGGGTGCAGTCGGGCTGTTTTGGCGCGGTTTTGATGACGAAACCTGATCTGGTGGCGGAATGTGTGGCGGAAATGCAGGCGGATTGCGCGGTGCCTGTGACTGTGAAATGCCGCATCGGTGTGGATGAGCAGGAACCCCACGACGTGCTGCCCGCTTTTATTGAAACCGTCCGCACCGCTGGCGTGACCGAGTTCATTATCCACGCGCGCAAGGCATGGCTTCAGGGTCTTAGCCCGAAAGAGAACCGCGATATTCCGCCCCTCGATTATTCTCTGGTGCTGCAAATGAAACAGCAGTTCCCTGATCTGATGATCAGCATCAACGGCGGGATTGATACGATTGCTGCGGCGAAGCCCTTTCTGGATCAAGGTCTGGACGGGGTGATGATCGGCCGTGCGGCCTATCACCAGCCCTATGATGTGCTTGCATTGGCAGAATCCGAGATATTCGGTCAGGCCTCACCCGACCGTGCCGAGGTGATCGACCGGATGCTGCCTTATATCGCCCGTCATCTGGAAGGCGGCGGCAAGCTGCACCAGATCACCCGCCATATGCTGGGTCTCTTCGCCGGTGTTCCCGGTGCCCGCCAGTGGCGTCGCTACCTGTCCGAGAATGCTCCCGCAACTGACGCAGGTGTTCACACGGTGGAAGAGGCTGCAAAACGGGTCTTTGCATCCGCCTGATGGAAAGCCGCGCGGTCACCGCTTGCGCCACAGCAATGGGACCGCTACCCGTTAGCCAAAGAAAACGGGAGGGGCGCATATGGATGCTGGTTTGATTTTCTCGATGGTGGCGCTGCTGATGGTGATCGGTGGCTTTGCTGGCGTTTTGGCGGGTCTTCTGGGCGTCGGCGGCGGCATCGTTCTGGTGCCTGCCTTCTATTACGCCTTCGCGGGTCTTGGCTATGACAGCCCTGAGTTGATGCGTATCTGTCTGGCAACCTCATTGGCGACGATCATTGTGACCTCGGCCCGTTCGGTGGCCAGCCACAACAAGAAGGGCGCTGTGGAATGGTCGATCCTCAAGACATGGGCGCCGGGCATTGCCGTGGGCGCGATCATCGGTGTGATGGCCGTGGCGCAGCTGCGCTCTAGCGTGTTGCAGGGGATTTTCGGCGTCTTGGGCCTGTTCATCGGCCTTTACATGGCGTTCGGCAAGAACACGTGGCGCATTGGCGAGACTATGCCCACGGGCGTGACCCGCGCAACACTGTCGCCGATGGTGGGCTTTCTGTCAGTGCTGATGGGCATTGGCGGGGGCAGTTTTGGCGTGCCGCTGATGACCCTGTTCGGCGTGCCGATCCATCGGGCGGTGGCCACGGCGGCAGGCTTTGGTGCGCTGATCGCGGTGCCTTCGGTTGTGGCCTTCCTGTTTGTCCCGATCACTGAGGCCGTGCGTCCGCCCTTTACCTTCGGGGCAGTGAACTTTGGCGCTTTTGCCATTGTGGTCTGCATGACCCTGTTCACTGCGCCTCTTGGGGTGAAACTGGCCCACGCTATGGACCCCAAACCGCTGAAGCGCGTCTTTGCCTTCTTCCTTCTGGTGGTTGCGGGCAACATGCTGCGCAAGTCACTGGGTCTGTGATCCGCTGATTTCACGGCCAAGAATGCGATAAGGGCGCCCCGATGTGAGGCACCCTTTTTCATGTCTCAGACAGTGGTTTCAGGCAAAGTCGAAGTGCTTGTTCAAGGGTAGCTCGCGTACCCGCTTGCCGGTCAGATCAAACAGAGCGTTCGCCAGCGCCGCTGCAGCAGGAGGCGTGCCGGGCTCGCCCACACCAGCGATGGGGCCACCCCCTTCGATAATCTGCACCGCAATTTGCGGCACATTGTGCATCCGCACGGCGTCGTAGTCGGGGAAGTTCCACTGATCCACTTCGCCCCCGTCAAAGGTGATCTCTCCCATGATCGCGGCCGAGAGGCCATAGATCAGACCGCCGCTCATCTGCGCTTCGATGTTGCGCGGATCAAGGGCGATGCCAGGGTCACAGGCGATCCAGGCGTTGCTGATGCGGATCAGGCCATCTTCATCGCGCACTTCGATCACCTGAGCCACCGGAGTGCCGAAGGACATGCAGAACGCGACGCCGCGCCCGACGCCATCGGGCGTTTTGCCGGTCCAGCCTGACATATCGCGCACGGTCTCGATCACGCGGGCCGAGGGGGCGTGTTCCTCGCGGGCCATCTCCAGACGGAAGGTCAGCGGGTCAGTGCCTGCCGCATGAGCCATCTCATCCAGAAAGCAGTCGAACTGGAACCCGTTGTGGCTGGCCCCGACCGAGCGCCAGAACCCCACGGGCACCGCCATATCCGACAGGTAGCCACGGATACGATAGTTCGGAATGGCGTAAGGTTGATCGGCGGCACCTTCCAGCATGGCGGTGTCAGGGCCGCCCATGGCGATGCCGGTCATCCGCGCCATCGCTTGATGGGCGCAGGAAATCCCCGCGATCTTGCCGTCCACCATCACTGCTTTGCCATCCTGTACCGCACCGCGATAGCGGGCGATGGTGGCGGGGCGGTAGAAGTCATGGCGCATGTCTTCTTCGCGGGTCCATGTCATCTTGACCGGCACGCCCGGCATGGCCGCTGCGATCTTGGCGGCATAGACCGGCACATCAATCTCGCCGCGCCGCCCGAAGGCGCCACCCATGATGGTGGTGTGGATGGTGACATTTTCGCTGTCGATGCCGATCGCCGCCGCTGCCATGTCCCGCGCCGCAATCGGGGCCTGATGGCCGACCCAGATCGCAAGAGTGCCGTCTTTGTAGATGGCCGTGGCGTTCATCGGCTCCATCGCTGCGTGGGCAAGGAAGGGGGCGCGGTATTCGGCCTCTAGCATGTTTGCGCCTGCGGGCAGGCTGTCCACGTCACCGTCTTCGCGGCCCGTGGCGTTGGCGTCGGTGTCAAACGCGGCTTCAAGCCCCTGCCAGATCTGGTCTTGCTGGGGCGGGAAAGGGGCGTCTTCCCACGTGATCTGCACGGCGTCGGCGGCTTGGAAGGCCAGCCAAGTGTTGCTGGCCACTACGGCGATGCCGTCCTCAAGCGGGATGATCTTTTCCACGCCTGCCATCTTGGCGGCGGCGCTGTCATCGTATGAGGCCATCTTGCCCCCAAGGCGCGGCTTGATCCGTACAGTGGCAAAACGCATCCCGTCCAGTTTGGTATCGATCCCG
>JAYZYX010000355.1:0-4281 GCA_036139795.1 Pseudomonadota bacterium
CCAAAGTTTGCCCACTGAGTTATCCACAGAAACAGTGGAAACCTTTACCCTTGAAGTACCCGATTGTTCATTGCAGCGACGGGGGGAATCAACGGACGGAACCATGACTGACGCGCCAGAGCCCGTATTGGGCCATTCTGTAATTCAGGATTATCTGAAAACGCTCGACGCTTCGCCGGGCGTTTATCGCATGTTGGACTCGGAAAGCCGTGTTCTCTACGTGGGAAAGGCGCGAAATCTGCGGGCGAGGGTATCGAATTACGCCCGTCCTTCGGGCCACAGCGGGCGCATTGCGCGGATGATTTCCGAAACCGCCAGCATGATGTTTCTGACCACGCGGACAGAGACAGAGGCGCTTCTGCTAGAGCAGAACCTGATAAAACAGCTTAAACCTCGCTACAACGTATTGTTGCGAGACGATAAGTCGTTTCCCAACATCGTGGTGACCAAGAACCACGCCTTTCCGCAGATCAAAAAGCATCGCGGCAAAAAGACCGAGAAGGGCGCCTACTACGGTCCCTTTGCCAGTGCGGGGGCAGTAAATCGGACGCTGAACCAGCTGCAAAAGGTGTTCTTGCTGCGCAACTGTACGGATGCCGTGTTCCAGTCGCGTACACGGCCTTGCCTGCTGTACCAGATCAAACGCTGCGCGGCGCCCTGTGTGGGGAAGGTCTCTGAGGCGGAATACGCCGCGCTGGTGTCGGACGCCGAACGTTTTCTGTCGGGGCGCAGCACCAAGGTTCAGGAAGAACTGGCCGCACAGATGTCCGAAGCTGCCGAAGCGATGGAGTTCGAGCGCGCCGCTGCCTTGCGTGACCGTATTCGTGCTTTGACTCAGGTGCAGACCGCGCAGGGTATCAACCCCCGCACGGTGACCGAGGCCGATGTGATCGCGCTTCATATGGAAAAGGGGCAGGCCTGTGTGCAGGTGTTCTTTATTCGCGCCAACCAGAACTGGGGCAACCGCGACTTCTACCCGCGGGTGGGTAGTGAAGAAGTGTCCGAGGCTGAGGTGCTGCAAGCCTTCCTCGGTCAGTTCTATGACCAGAAGGAACCGGCGCGTCAGGTGATCCTCTCGCACGGGATCGAGGATGACGATCTGATGTGTGAGGCCCTGTCTGAAAAGGCTGGCCGCAAGGTCGAGATCATCGTGCCCCAGCGCGGCGAGAAGGCCGAACTGGTGGAAGGGGCCTTGCGCAACGCGCGGGAAAGTCTGGCACGTCGGATGTCCGAAAGCGCAACGCAAGCCAAGCTGCTGCGGGGTCTGGCCGAGGCCTTCCAACTGGACGGCCCTCCCGAGAGGATCGAGGTCTACGACAACAGCCATATCCAAGGCACAAACGCCGTTGGCGGCATGATCGTGGCGGGGCCGGATGGCTTCATGAAGAACCACTACCGCAAGTTCAACATCCGCGGCGAAGACCTGACGCCGGGCGATGACTTTGGCATGATGAAAGAGGTTCTGACCCGCCGCCTGCAACGGCTACAAAAGGAAGATCCCGACCGGACCAAGGGATTGTGGCCCGATCTACTGCTGATCGACGGCGGTGCAGGGCAGGTCAGTGCTGTCCA
Organism: Pseudomonadota bacterium; assembly: GCA_036139795.1. Classification (GTDB taxonomy): domain Bacteria; phylum Pseudomonadota; class Alphaproteobacteria; order Rhodobacterales; family Rhodobacteraceae; genus Donghicola. Next base: position 1,573 of record JAYZYX010000355.1, read on the forward strand.
TGAAATTCTGGTCGAACAAGGTGCGGAAGATGTGGCTATGGTGGGCGTCGCCAAAGGCGTGGACCGTGACCACGGTAAGGAAGAGTTCCACCGCTTTGGCGAACGTCCCTTTGCCCTGCGTCACAATGATCCGGTGCTGTATTTTGTGCAGCGTCTGCGCGATGAGGCGCACCGCTTTGCCATCGGCACCCACCGTGCCAAGCGGGCCAAGTCCATGTCAGCCAATCCGCTGGACGATGTCGCGGGCGTGGGTGCGACCCGAAAACGTGCCTTGCTGTCCCATTTCGGCAGCGCCAAAGCGGTCAGCCGTGCCAATCTGGCAGACCTGAAAGCAGTGGAAGGTATCTCGGATGCACTGGCAGAGGCTATTTATGATCATTTCCATGAGAAATAGGTCGCGCAAGCCATGCTGAGACAGCTTTTCCTGCCCGCAAAACATAGCTAAACAACGACTATGATGTGGACTGTGCCCAATATTTTGACTGTTCTTCGCCTTCTGGCTGCTCCGGCGCTGGGGGTGATGTTCCTGTATTTCACGCGGCCTTATGCGGACTGGTTTGCTTTGGCGCTGTTTGTGGGTGCCTCGGTGACCGACTGGTTTGACGGCTATCTGGCGCGTGCGTGGAAACAGGTCAGCAAGATGGGCGCAATGCTGGACCCGATTGCCGATAAGGCGATGGTCAGCGTGGCTTTGCTGGTGCTGGTTAATAGCTCTCAGGTGGCGGGCTGGATTCTGCTGCCGTCGGTGCTGATCATGTTCCGCGAAGTCTTTGTCTCGGGCCTGCGGGAATTCCTTGGCGACACCGCAGGAACCCTCAAGGTAACCAATCTGGCCAAGTGGAAAACCACCGTGCAGATGGTGGCGATTTCGGTGCTGTTTGCACAAGGTATCTTCCAGCACTATTTCATTGCGGGCAGCTGGGGCATGGATCAGGCAATGGTCGAGGCCGTGCTGTCCGGTGCGGAAACCGATCACGGCGGGCTTGTCTCTATGTATCAGGGTATGGTCTGGTCGGGCTACGCGGGTATTGCCTTGCTGTGGCTGGCGGCGGCTTTGACGCTGATCACCGGTCTGGACTATTTCCGCAAGGCAATGCCCTACCTGAAGGAGGGGGCATGAAACTGGACGTGATGTATTTCGCTTGGGTGCGCGAGCGGATCGGTATTCCGCGCGAAACCATCGAGACCGAGGCGACCACTGTGGCCGAGCTGGTCAAGGAACTAAGCGCCCGTGAGGAACGTTATGAGGTGGCCTTTAGCGATCTGGACGCTCTGCGCGTGGCCGTGGATCAGGACCTGACCGACTTTGACGCTGCCATCTCCAATGCCCGCGAGGTGGCGTTCTTTCCGCCGATGACGGGGGGCTGAGCCCATGCGGATTTCCGTGCAAGAAGCTGCCTTTGATGCGGGCGCAGAGCTGAACGCCTTTCAGGCGGGCAAGGTAGATATGGGCGCTGTTGTCAGCTTTAGCGGCATCGTCCGCGATCTGCCCGAAGCACCTTTGCGTCACATGCTGATCGAACATTATCCCGGCATGACCGAACGCGCCCTGACCAAGATCGCCGAAGAGGCCATGTCGCGCTGGAACCTTGGGGATGTGCTGGTCATTCACCGCTTTGGCCAGATGGCCCCCGGTGATCAGATCATGATGGTCGCCACGGCTAGTCCACACCGGAAAGACGCCTTTGCGGCCGCAGATTTCCTGATGGACTACCTCAAGTCCCGCGCGCCTTTCTGGAAGAAAGAAGTGACCGCGGACGGGGCCGACTGGGTGGCCTCAAAGCAAGAGGACGAAGACGCCCTAAAACAGTGGGAACAGGATTAGGGGCGCATCAGGCGCCCTAATTTATTGCGCCGCTTATTCCACGCGCTGGCTAGGTCACCAGCAACTACCACTGTGTAGAGAGTGCGATCCAGACGGCCGCAAACATCAGCGCTCCGCCAATGTTGACCCATGTGTGCCATATCGCATACCGGAACGGCATGGATTTTCTGGCGTAGAATACTGTCCCGACGACGTAAGCGGCTGATCCTGCCAGAATGCACCATAATGCCGTGACAGAGACATCTGTGAGGTCAGGCAGGGCACCCAGCCCGATGGCGCCTAGTCCTAGGTAGGATGCTGTAGACCATCGCGATTTGACCGTTTCGTTGGTGATCTTGTTCCAGACGGCCAAGGCTGTCAGGCCCCAGCACACCCATAGCAAGGCCATGGTCCATGTCGTGCCTGCCAATACGAAGAAGGGCGTGAACGTCGCTGCAATGCTGGGATAGATCGCGGCGTGGTCAATGCGCCGCAATAGTGTGCGCCGGTGGTGCAACGTCAGAAAGTGATATGCGCAAGAGGCCAGATTGGATGCCAGCGCGCAAAGCACATAAACCACAACTGCCACAACCAGTTTGGCGTCGAGACCGTGGATTGCTTTAGAAACAAGTATTCCGCCAGCAATCAGGATCGCAAGCAGTCCGACCGCATGAACCGTGATATCGGCATGACGATGTGATTGGACAGGGCTTGGATATGTCGCGTCCGGCATCTTGATCCTGAGCAAAAGTTTGTCAGGCGCTACCGTCCGGCGCACGCAAAGTCCATGTTTACGGCGCGTCAGACACTGCCGCCGAAAACTGTGACGGCTTTGCCGTCCGCTTACCGTTTCTGGTTGCGGATGTACTGGCGCAGTTCTTCGGTTTCCTGACGGGCATCGCGCA
>JAYZYX010000356.1:0-4194 GCA_036139795.1 Pseudomonadota bacterium
ATATCGCAATTACCGCCATGTTCGCGGGGCGGCACGGTGCGGGCGCCTTCGGCGGCAGCCTTGTCGCGCGCGTCACCTTTCAGCTTGCCCATGTGGGCGGACTGGGTGTTCGGCAACGCGGCCAAGGGCGGCGTCCGGTCTGGGTTGGTGTCGAACAGCGCTTTCTCTCGGCTGTTCCACATGTCCAGCATCTTGCGGTCGGGCAGACAGCCGATCAGACCGGGATGAATGAGACCTGCGTATTTCACCCCCGGCACGTGACGGGACGAAGTGAACATGCCGTGGAAATCCCAGATCGATTTTTGCGCTTCGGGGAAATGTTCAGTCAGGAAGCCGCCGCCGTTCTGCTTGGAAAAGAAGCCGTTGAAACCCCAGTTCATCTCTTCCTTGGCGCCGATATCCAGAATTTCGACGATCAGCAAATCACCTGGCTCGGCCCCTTTGACGCCGATGGGACCGGACAGATAGTGGACCTGCTCCAGTTCCACATCCCGTACGTCCGCCGCGTCGTCGTTGTTTTTGATCTGACCGCCGGTCCAGTCATAGGTCTCGATCTTGAAGTCGTCACCGGGCTCGACCCAGACCGCGATGGGGATGTCCGGATGCCAGCGGTTGTGCACATTCTCATTGGTGTGCGGGCTTTCGCTGAGGTCTACGGAAATCAGTGTATCAGCCATGGGGTTACCTCCTTGTTGTTGGAAATCAGACAGATAGAAATTTCGACACCTTCGCCGCGTCGATGCCGTCGCGGGGGCTGTCGTGGACGAATTGGCCGTTTTCGATCACCATCACGCGGTCAGCTACATCCAGCGCAAAGCTAAGGACCTGTTCCGAGACGATGATCGACAGGCCCCGTTCGTCGCGGATACGCCGCAGGGTGCGGGCCATTTCACGGATGATGGAGGGCTGGATGCCTTCGGTCGGTTCGTCCAGCAGCAGCACCTTGGGGTTCGAGGCCAAGGCGCGGGCAATCGCCAACTGTTGCTGTTGCCCGCCTGAAAGGTTCCCACCGCGCCGCCCTTTCATCTCCAGCAGCACGGGGAATAACTCATAAATATCTGGCGGGACGGTCTTGCGCCCTGTGACCGTCAGTCCGGTTTCGACATTCTCTTGCACGGTCATGGCGGAAAAAATCATCCGGCCCTGCGGCACATAGGCGATCCCATTGGCGACACGCTTGTGCGACTTCATCGCCGTCACATCCGTATCCCCGACCGAGATCGCGCCGTAAGACGCTGGCACGATCCCCATCATGGTCTTCATCAGGGTGGTCTTGCCCATCCCGTTGCGGCCCATGATGGCGACAATCTCGCCGGGCTGGACGTTCAGGTTCAGGCCATGCAGCACCTCGGATTCCCCATAGGCCGCACGCAGGTTGGTCAGGTTCAGCATATCAGTGCTCCTTCAGTGGCCGAGGTAAACTTCGATGACTTTGGGATCGTTCTGCACCCGCTCCATCGAGCCTTCGGACAGAACCTTGCCCTGATGCAGAACCGTGACGCGGGTGGCGATGTCAGCGACGAAACCCATGTCGTGTTCGATCACGATGACCGAGCGATCAGCGATGATACGGTTCAGAAGCTCTGCCGTCTTTTTCCGCTCGGCCACAGACATGCCCGCAACGGGTTCATCCAGCATCAAGAGTTCGGGGTCCTGGATCAGCAGCATCCCGATTTCGAGCCACTGCTTCTGCCCGTGGCTCAGGAAGGCCGCCTTTTCTTGCAGCAGTTCCTCCAGAAAGATCATCTCTGCGATCTCTTGGATGCGGTCCTTTACCGTGTCATCGCGGCGGAAGAACAGTGCGCCAAAGACGTTGTGCCCCTTGGGATAACTCAGTTCCAGGTTTTCAAAGACAGTCAGGTCTTCGTAAACAGAGGGCGTCTGGAATTTACGGCCAACACCTGCATGGACGATCTGGTCCTCACGCATGTTCAGCAGTTCCTGCCCTTTGAAGTTCACCGACCCACCGGTTGCCTTGGTCCGTCCGCAGATCAGATCAAGCACGGTGGTTTTGCCCGCCCCGTTGGGTCCGATGATCACGCGGCATTCGTTTGGCTCGACATAAAAGCTCAGGTCATTGACCGCTTTGAAGCCATCGAAAGAGACCGTCAGATCCTCGACCATCAGGACAAAGTTGGGATTGTTCTGGACCATCTGATCACCTCATTCCGCAGGAGTTTTCGGGGCTGCCGTGCTGTCATCGCCAGTCTTCCGGCTGAACAGACCGCTTAGGCGGGGCTCAATCCAATCGGCCCAGATGCCTGCCAGACCACGGGGAAAGGCCATGACCACGGCGATGAACAAGGCGCCAAGCCCCAGCAGCCAAACCTCGGGGAAGCTTTCCGAGAATGTGGTCTTGGCAAAGTTCACCAGCAGCGTGCCGTAGACCGCGCCAATGATGGACAGACGCCCGCCGACTGCGCAGAAGATCACCATCTCGATCGAGGGGACGATGCCGACCAGCGTGGGGGACATAAAGCCGACCTGAAGGGTGAACATGGCACCGCCGATGGCCGAGAACGCCGCGCCCAAGCAGAAGACAAAGATCTTGAAGCTGGCCACGTCATAGCCCGAAAAGCGCACACGATCTTCCTGGTCCCGCATGGCGATCAACAGACGTCCCAACTTGGACTTGCGCACGTAGTGGGCCGCGAAGAGGACTGCGAACAGCAGGATGCCGTTGACGAAATAGAGGATGTTCTTGGCCTCATCGGTGCGGATGTCCCAACCGTGCAGGGTCCGCAGATCGGTGATGCCGTTGACGCCGCCGGTAAAGCCTTGCTGGCCGATGATCAGGATGGTCAGGATCGCCGCAATCGCCTGAGTGATGATCGCGAAGTAGACCCCGCCCACACGCCGCCGGAACATGGCGAAGGCGATGATGAAGGCGAACACGACCGGCACTGCAATGATGGCCAGCAGGGTCAGGCCAAAGCTGTGGAACGGCTCCCACCACCACGGCAAAGCGGTGATCTGGTTCCAATCCATGAAGTCGGGAATGCCGGGGGTGGACTGGATGGCGGTGTTTTCGGGTGTTGAGGCCTCAAGCTTGAGGAACATTGCCATGCAATATCCCCCAAGACCGAAGAAGACCCCTTGGCCAAGGCTCAGGATGCCCCCTGCCCCCCAGCACAGCACAAGGCCGACGGCCACAAAGGCATAGGTCAGGTATTTGCCGAATAGGTTCAGTCGAAAGGTGTCCAGCGCCAGCGGCAGCACCACAAAAATCAGAGCCGCAAGGATCGCAAAGCCGATCATCTCTTTCGGGGTCAGGAACGCGGTTTTCTTGGTCGGTGTCATATCTCGCGCTCCTTATTTCCGCAGCTTGAGGGCAAAGAGGCCTTGGGGACGCAGCATCAGGATGCCCACGACCGTCAGCAGGGTCAGAACCTTGGCCATTGAACCGGACAGGAAGAATTCAAGGATCGACTGCGCCTGAGAGATGCTAAACGCGCTGGCGATGGTGCCAAGTAGGCTGCCCGCGCCGCCAAAGACGACCACAAGGAATGTGTCCACGATATAAAGCTGACCCGCGGTCGGACCGGTCGAGCCGATCATGGTAAAGGCCGAACCCGCAACGCCCGCCACACCGCAACCGATGCCAAAGGTCAGGCGGTCGGTCCATTCGGTGTTGATCCCCACAGCGCCCGCCATGATGCGGTTCTGGTTGATCGCCCGCACCTGCTTGCCCCAAGTGGACCGGAACATAAGCACATAGATCGCGATGGAAATTCCGACGGCCAGCACCATGACAAACATGCCGTTGATCGGCACTTCAATCATGTCCGTGAGTGGTAGCGAGCCCATCATCCATTCGGGAATTGTCACACCGACTTCGCGCGCACCAAAGACACTGCGATAGATCTGTTGCAAGATCAGGCTCAGGCCCCAGGTGGCCAGCAGCGTATCGAGCGGGCGCTTGTACAGATGCCGGATCATCGCCCATTCGACGAACATTCCCAGCGCCCCTGTCACCACAAACGCCAGCGCCATCGCGACGAAAAAGTAGATCGAGAACAGAAACGGCAGGTAGTCCGAGAAAACGTTCGAGACCAGATAGGTCACATAGGCGCCAAGGATCATAAACTCGCCATGGGCCATGTTGATCACGCCCATCTGGCCAAAGATGATCGCCAGCCCCAGCGCCATCAGGACGAATACGGAAAAGAGGATCAGCCCTGCAAACCCTTGCAT
>JAYZYX010000357.1:0-5650 GCA_036139795.1 Pseudomonadota bacterium
CGCCGCCGTGAGCTTGGCCGTGTGGCTGCACAATACGCAGAAAGCGCCCGAGTCGCTGTTCGCAACGTTCGTCGCGACGGTATGGATCAAGTAAAAAAGGCGAAAAGCTCTATTTCCGAAGATGACCAGAAATACTGGGAATCCGAGGTGCAGGACCTGACAGATAAGTATATCAAGTCTGTGGATGCTGCATTGGAAAGCAAGCAAGAAGAGATCATGCAGGTCTGATCAGACCGCGTGATTCAACTAGGGAGGGTGCGTATGGCGCTCGACACCAAAGCCAAGCGCGCCCCCGAACATGTGGCCATCATTATGGATGGCAACGGCAGATGGGCTCAGGCAAAGGGGAAACCCCGCCTCTTCGGACACCATGCCGGCGCACGCCGCGTGCGCGAAGTGGTCGAAGCCTGTCCTGATCTGGGTGTGAAATACCTGACGATCTTTGCCTTCTCGACCGAGAACTGGAAGCGGACCCAGACCGAAGTTGCCGGCCTCATGAGCCTGTTCCGCCGCTACATCACCAAAGAGGCACGCGCCCTGCGGGATGAAGGTGTGCGTGTGCGGTTCATCGGTGACCGAGTGCGGCTGGACAGCAAGCTGCAAACCATGATGGACGAGCTTGAAGCCCTGACCGCCCATAATGACCGCGTCCATCTGACCATCGCGCTGAACTACGGCAGCCGCGATGAGGTGGGCCGCGCCACCAAGGCCTTGGCCGAGGATGTGGCCGCTGGCCGCCTGTCGCCCGATGACGTGGACGAAAACACTCTGGGCAAATATCTGGACACTTGCGTGCTGCCCGATCCTGATCTGGTGATCCGCACCAGTGGCGAGGCGCGGATTTCGAATTTTCTGCTCTGGCAGTCCGCCTATGCGGAATATGAATTCATTGACACCATGTGGCCCGATTTCAGCGCCGAGGTGTTCGCCGAGGTCATTCAGAGCTACTGCAAGCGCGAACGGCGCTATGGCGGTGTCGTCGCATGAGTAATGCTGCAAAATGGAACGACCTGATCCCGCGGGCGGGCTCGGCTGTTGTTATGCTGGTGGTCGGTCTTGGCTGTATCTGGCTAGGGGGCGTCTACTACACCGCGCTGGTGGCAGTAGCTGTGGGCTTTATGCTGTATGAGCTGCGCCTTTTGGGCAAAGCCAGTGACTATTCCTATGCGGTGGCCATCGCTGTTCTGGGCGCGTTGTTGACGTGGTTCACGCCGTCCTTGCCCGGTGCGGCCTTGTTGCCGGTGCTGGTCGGCGTGATGGCAGCAGCGTCAGGCGGGATCAAGCCGCCTTGGCCGATTGCCATTGCTGCGGGTGTCATCATGAATGCCGGATACGTGCTGGTGGCCCTGCGCACAGATTTCGGGACCGCTTGGGTCTTCTGGTTGATCTTTGTCGTGATCGCGTCTGACGTGGCAGGCTATTTTGTGGGCCGTATCATGGGCGGGCCAAAGTTCTGGCCCCGTTACAGCCCGTCCAAAACATGGTCCGGCACGATTGGCGGCTGGGTTACGGCTGGGGTTGTTGGCGCTGTTTTCGGGGCCTCGACGCAGGCGGGCTGGATTCTGGTGCCGGTCAGCGCAGTCATGGCTTTGGCGGCGCAACTTGGGGACATCGGTGAAAGCGTTCTAAAGCGTCGCGCCGGTGTCAAAGACAGTTCGCGCCTTATTCCGGGGCACGGCGGCTTTATGGACCGCTTTGACGGTCTGTGTGGCGCTTGCCTGATCGCGATGTTCGTTGTGGGGGCTCTGTGAAGCGCATCAGCATTTTCGGTGCGACCGGTTCCATCGGCCAGAGCACTCTGGACCTGATCGGTCGCGCTCCTGACCAATATAAAGTGGTTGTTCTGACCGGCGGCGCGAATATCGCGCAACTGGCCGAGGACGCCAAACGGTTCCGTCCCGATGTGGTCGTGACTGCCTATCCCGACAAGCTGGATGATCTGAAAGCCGCGCTGGAGGGCACGGGGATCGAATGCGCCGCAGGGCAGGATGCCTTGGTTGAGGCTGCAAGCCGCCCCGCCGACTGGATCATGTCCGCGATTGTCGGCGTTGCTGGTCTGGCCCCAGGTCTGAAAGCGCTGGAGCAGGGAACCACGCTGGCGCTGGCGAACAAGGAAAGCCTTGTGACCGCTGGCCCGCTGCTGCTGGAAACCGCCCGCCGGTATGGCGCCACGATCCTGCCCGTCGACAGCGAGCATTCCGCGATTTTCCAAGCTCTGGTGGGCGAGGAAATGGACGCGGTTGAACGCATCGTTATTACCGCATCGGGCGGTGCTTTCCGTGACTGGCCGGTTGATCAATTGGCGAATGCCACGCTGGCGCAGGCCTCGACCCACCCGAACTGGGATATGGGACAGCGCATCACAATTGACAGCGCGTCCATGTTCAATAAGGCGCTAGAAGTCATTGAGACAAAAGAATTCTTCGGCGTCCCGCCCGAGATGATCGAAGTTCTGGTTCACCCTGAATCCCTGATCCACGCTTTGGTTGGCTTTAACGACGGCGCTCTGATGGCCCATGTGGGGCCGCCCGATATGCGCCACGCCATTGGCTACGCGCTGAACTGGCCGGACCGCGGTCATTTGCCCGTGGACCGTCTGGATCTGGCCAAGATCGGCCAGCTGACCTTCCGCGCGCCCGAAGATGCTCGCTATCCGGCGCTGCAACTGGCGCAGGATGTGATGAAGACCGGCGGCCTTTCAGGTGCGGTGTTCAACGGCGCGAAAGAGCGGGCGCTGGATCATTTTATCGCCGAGCGCATCCGGTTCACGGATATGGCCGCCCTTGTGGCAGGCGCGCTTGATGAATTGATGCGACAGAATGTTATCAATTTGGAAGTCACACTTGATAACGTGCGCCAGTTGGACCATCTGGCAAGAGAGGCGGCTGACCGCATCGCACTGGACTTGGTAACGTAAGAGGCGACTTTGGATATTCTCGCGCTGGCCCCGCAACTTGGTAGCCTGCTTTACACTGTGGCGTCCTTCATTCTGGCGCTTGTCGTCATCGTCGCTGTTCATGAATACGGACACTACATTGTAGGCCGCTGGAGCGGGATCAAGGCCGAGGTCTTCTCGCTTGGGTTCGGGCCGGTGCTGGCCTCGCGCGTGGATAAATATGGCACGCGCTGGCAGATCGCTGCGCTGCCCTTGGGTGGCTACGTCAAGTTCCTTGGGGACGCGGATGCCGCGTCCGCGGGCAAGGACGAGGCTGCCATTGATGCACTGAGCGAATCCGATCGTCGCCACACCATGCATGGCGCGCCGCTTTGGGCGCGGTTCCTGACAGTTCTGGCGGGGCCGGTGTTCAACTTTGTCCTGTCTATCGCGATTTTCTCGACGGTGATCTTCTGGGAAGGTCAGCCGAAAGAGCCGCTGACCGTTGATCAGATGCAGGAACTGCCGAACCCCGCGATTACGCTGCGGGAAGGGGATGCCATTCTGGCCGTGGGCGGACAGCCCATCACCGATCTGGCAAGCCTGTCCAAGGTAAAGCAGGAACTGCCCGCCGCGGCGCTGGTCGATTACGACGTCATGCGTGACGGGCAAGAGATCACCGTTCAGGGCCCTCATCCGTTCCTGCCGCTGGTCAGTCAGGTCAGCCCCCGATCGGCTGCCTATGAGGCCGGTCTGCGCCCCGGTGATGTGTTCACCCAGATCAATGGCGCGCCTGCCTATACATTCCAGCAGCTTGTGGACGCGGTTGAAGGGTCAAACGGCGCACCTGTGGCCCTGAAGGTCTGGCGCGACGGCGCCGATATGGATGTGACCCTGACCCCCAAGCGCGTAGATGAGCCGAACTTTGACGGTGGCTTCACCACCCAGTGGCGCATCGGCGTTGTGGGTAAGGTCTTCTTTGAGCCCGCAACCGCCCCCGTGGGCGTGTTGGCCGCGCTGAACAGCGGATGGCATCAGCTTTGGTTCCTGATCGAAGGCTCGATCAGTGGTCTGTGGCACATGATCACCGGCGCGATCAGCACCTGTAACATGTCCGGCCCGGTCGGGATTGCCGAAGTGTCCGGCGCGATGGCCAGCCAAGGGGCCCAGAACTTTGTCTGGTTCATCGGCTCGCTCTCTGCGGCGGTCGGTCTGCTGAACCTTTTCCCTGTTCCGGTTCTGGATGGGGGGCATCTGGCCTTTTATGCCTATGAGGCTGTGGCAGGCCGTGCGCCCAGTGACAAAGTCCTGCGCGTGCTGATGGCGGCCGGTCTGGCGCTGGTCCTTTCGCTGATGGTCTTTGCCTTGGGTAATGACATTTTCTGCCCCTGATCCTGCCCCAATCCCGCCCAATTTCGTAAGTATTGCTTACGAAACTTTTGAGCGGGATAGGGTTATGACTGCGCTAGTACACGGGTATCAGGGCTTTGGATTGTTGGTCAGCATGAACTGGGACCGCATCCTATTTCTGTCGGCAACTGCTGGCGGTTTGGCACTGGGTGCCTTCCTTGGTGGTCAGCTGTCGTAAATACACATCATCTTGGCCTCAAAACGGGTGGTTGGTTTTGACAACCAACCACAATCCCGATACTGAATTCGGCAACTTGGGTTGTATTCACGGGGTCGTTGCCATGACCGAATTTTCGCGCCGCACGTCGGCAGGTGTTCTTACCGCTGCACGTCTTATGGTCAGCGCCGCCGCCCTTGGCGCAGGCGCTTTTGTTTTGACCGTCCCCAGCGCTATTGAGGCGCAGAGCTATTCTTTCAATTCGGTGTCTGTCGAAGGCAACCAGCGGATCGAAACCGCGACGATCCTCAGCTATCTGGGCGTTGCACGGGGGCAGAGCATCTCGGCAGGCGAATTGAATGCCGGCTACCGCCGTCTGGAAGAAAGCGGCCTGTTTGAATCCATCAACGTCGAGCCGCGCGGTAACACGCTGGTCGTCACCGTTGTGGAATACCCGACCGTCAACCGCATCAGCTTTGAAGGCAACCGCCGTCTGGACGATGACGAGCTGCAGGCGATCATCGAAAGCCAGCCGCGCCGCGTTTTGAATCCTGCGTCCGTGACCCGTGACGCGCAGCTGATTGCCGAAGGCTACAGCCAGCAGGGCCGCATCGCCGCCCGCGTGCAGCCCCGCATCATCAAACGCTCGGACAACCGCGTTGATCTGGTGTTTGAGATTTTTGAAGGCGACGTGACCGAGATCGAGCGTATCAGCATCGTCGGCAACAAGGCCTATTCGGACCGCCGCCTGAAGCGCGTTCTTGAGACCAAGCAGGCCGGTCTGCTACGCCGCCTGATCCGCCGCGATACCTATATCGAGGATCGCGTGGCCTTCGACCGTCAGGTTCTGACCGATTTCTACAACTCGCGCGGCTATGTGGATTTCCGCGTGACTGGCGTGACCCCGCAGGTAACCCGTGAACGCGACGGTGTTTTCCTTCAGTTCAACGTAGAAGAGGGCCAGCAGTTCCGCTTTGGCAACGTCACCATCTCCAGCGAACTGTCGAATGTGGACCCTGATGATTACGCAGCGGCCCTGAACGTCAAAGCGGGCGAGATCTACTCGCCCACTGCCGTTGAGACCGTCATCGCCCGTCTTGAGCGTCTGACCATCAAGAACCAGCTTCAGTTTGTCCGGATCGAGCCGCGCATCACCCGCAATGACCGTGACCTGACGCTGGATGTGGAATGGGTTCTGTCGCGCGGCG
>JAYZYX010000358.1:0-7320 GCA_036139795.1 Pseudomonadota bacterium
ATTTTTGCCAAGATGAAAGCTGCGGTTTGCCCATTTGTGGGCAGGGATCATGTAAACAGCAAAAGGCACCCGTTGGGGTGCCTTTTTCAATTTAATAACAAGAGGTTCAGGCGACGCGGGAGGCGGATTTCTCGATCTCGCGCGCGTATTCGTAGGCCCGTTTCTTGAAGCGTTTCGTGAGGTTCGCTTTTGCCAGTTTGAAGGACTGAATCATCAGGCGGGCCGAGAGGGTTCGGGGTTTGAGTTCCAGATCCATCGACAGGCGCGTGCGTTTGCGCGACAGGGCGGTCAGGTCAATGAGCAGCGTATGTTCAATCCCGCCAGCGCGGCCGGCAAAGCTGAGAGAATCAGGGGCGGTGATGGCCAGCAGTGTGGCGGTCATCTGGCGCTCTTTGCCGCGCATCTTGAAATCGATGGTCCAGGAGGTGCCTGGTGCGATCGGTGCGGTTTCGTCTGAGCGGCGCACGATGATTCCCCTGCGCAGGGCTGCACGCTCGAACTGCTCCAGATCACTGACATGGGCAAAAACCTCTTCGATGGGGAGGTCGATATCTTCGCGCGTGCTGAATTTCATCGTGGTGGTATTCCGTCGTAATCAAAAATCGGAGGCGTCGGGTTAGTCTAACCGATCCGACAGCCAATGTTCCAACAAGAACTGGGCGATAGAGCCCTTGCGGGCGGGGTGAATGGTCGGATGTTGCCCCATGAAGGCGCGGGCCACCTCTTCGCGGCTGACCCAGATGGCGTCTTCTAACTCGGCGGGGTCGATTCGGATCTGGTCGCTGGTAGCATCGCCCATGCAGCCCATCATCAGGCTGGCGGGGAAGGGCCAGGGCTGGCTGGCCAAGTAGGTGACGCTGCCCACGGTGATTCCCGCCTCTTCCAGCACTTCGCGGCGGACGGCGGCCTCAAGGGTTTCGCCGGGCTCTACGAAGCCTGCGAGCAGGGAGTACATGCCTTCCGGCCAACCGGGTGAACGTCCCAGCAGTACCGAGTTGCCATGGGTGATCAACATAATCACCACCGGATCGGTGCGGGGGAAATGGGTGGCGTGGCAGCCTTCGCAGCCGCGCTGCCAGCCGCCGTGTTCCATGTGCGAGGGCTGGCCGCATGCGGCGCAAAACCCGTGGCGGCGGTGCCATTCGAACATCGCCCGGGCCGTTGCCGCCAATTCTGCATCGCGGGGGCTGAGGCGGGTCATGACGCCGCGCAGTTCGGCGAAGACATGGCTGTCATCGGCGGCGGGGTGGTGTTGATCGGTTTGGTCGAAAAAGCCGCCAAGGGCGCTGGCGTCCAGTCCTTCGGGCCACCAGTTGCCAAGGTCGTGGATGAAGATTGCATCCTCGCCGTCGCGACCGAGGAAAATCTGATCGCCGGTGCAGGCGCTGAGCAAGGGGTGGCCTGTGGGCAGGATCGCAAGGCGGTCCAGATCGGGCTGTACCACCAGCGGTTTGCCGCGCCACATCACCAGATGACGGGTGGTTTCGGCGCTGAGCGCGACCTCTAGCGCGGATGGATCGGCGCGCATATGGGCGGCGCGGTCCAGACCTGATCCTCCGAAGGTGACGGTTTCTGCCAATTTCATGCGTCTTCTCCCGCTTGCTCTGGCTTATTCGCACGGGGCGGCGGGCACGGCAACGATTTGGGTTGTATTCGACGCACTCTTTAAGGGGATATCTTGGCACAGGCGATGGCGGGAAAGCTGCATTTCACCTGCGCCTTCATTGTGCTATCGGGTGCAAAACGTGAATGATAGCGGTAACGCTGCGGGCCTGCCATTCGTGTAGCGGCTGGCAGATTGGTGGAGAGATTGATGAAATTCGATGCAGTGATTTTCGATCTGGATGGAACCTTGATCGACACCGAGGCTCTGGGCTGGCAAGCGGGCCGCGCTGCGTTTGAAGCGCATGGGATCGCGTTGGATGAGGCTCTGTTCCATCAGTTGGTCGGCAAAGACAAAGGAACCGGCGGGCAGATCTTGCGGGATTTCTATGGCGATATCGATCTGGAGAGCATCAACCGCCATTGGCTGGAAGGGGTGAATGCCCTTTATGCCGAAGGTATTCCGCACAAGAAGGGGCTGATGGCGGCTTTGGCCGCTGTGGATCGCGCAGGCTTGCCGAAGGCGATTGCCACGTCGTCGCAATTGGATGAGGCGGCGTTGAAGATGGCCAAGTCTGGGCTGGATGCCCATTTCGATGTGGTTGTCACAGTGGCTCATGTAGAGCGCGCCAAGCCTGCGCCGGACCCTTATTTGCTGGCCGCTGAAAAGCTGGGTGTCGCGCCAGAGCGGGCGCTGGCGTTCGAGGATTCCGAGACCGGCGCCGAGGCTGCCTTTGCCGCAGGTTTGACCGTGGTTCAGGTGCCCGATGTGATTCCCAGCACGCGCCGGTTTGCCCATTTTGTGGCGGAAGATCTGGCGTCGGGACTGGAATGGGCAGGGATTGAGGTCTGATCGCCTCTTGCATCGGGGGCTTTGACGTCCTAAATGAGGCCTTGAGAGGTTGGCGCGGGCGAGCGCCTCGCCAACCCGGTCAGGTCCGGAAGGAAGCAGCCGCAACGAGCCCCGTTCGGGTCGCTGTTCAACCTCTCACCTTTCACGCCAGTGATAGTCGCGATGTGCGGGGGCTTTGCCCCCGTCGCGCTTCGGCGCGACTCCCCCAAGGTATTTTTGCCAAGATGAAAGCCGCAACGCTGGACGTTTGACAGGCCCGCGCATAGGTTTGGCCCGTGAGAATTGAGAGGCCTTATGAGCGAAACCGGACAGACCGCCTATCAGGTGCTGGCGCGCAAATACCGTCCCGAGACCTTTGCCGATCTGGTGGGGCAGGATGCGATGGTGCGCACGTTGAAGAACGCCTTCGCGGCGGACCGGATTGCGCAGGCCTTTATTATGACCGGCATTCGGGGCACGGGTAAGACCACCACGGCGCGGATCATTGCCAAGGGGATGAACTGCATCGGGCCCGATGGGACCGGTGGCCCGACGACCGAGCCTTGCGGCCAGTGCGAGCATTGCACGGCCATTATGGAAGGTCGGCATGTAGATGTCATGGAGATGGACGCGGCCTCGCGCACGGGTGTGGGTGATATTCGCGAGATCATCGACAGCGTTCATTATCGGGCGGCTTCGGCGCGGTATAAGATTTACATCATCGACGAAGTTCACATGCTGTCGAACAGTGCGTTCAACGCACTGCTGAAGACGCTGGAAGAACCTCCGGCCCATGTGAAGTTCATTTTTGCGACCACGGAAATCCGGAAAGTTCCTGTAACGGTTCTATCGCGCTGTCAGCGGTTTGATCTGCGGCGGATCGAGCCGGAGGTGATGATTGCCTTGCTGCGTAAGATCGCGGGCGCTGAAGGGGCAGAGATTGCCGATGACGCGCTGGCATTGATCACGCGGGCGGCGGAAGGGTCGGCGCGGGATGCGACCTCGCTTCTGGATCAGGCGATCAGCCATGGGGCGGGCGAGACGACGGCCGATCAAGTGCGTGCGATGCTGGGTCTTGCGGACCGGAGCCGCGTAATGGACCTGTTCGAGATGGTGATGTCCGGTGATGCGGGCGGGGCTCTGACCGAACTGGGTGCGCAATACGCGGACGGGGCAGACCCGCTGGCGGTGCTGCGGGATATGGCCGAGATCACCCATTGGATCAGTGTGGTGAAGATCACGCCGGATGCCTCGGAAGACCCGACCATTAGCCCTGATGAGCGGCGGCGCGGGGTGGATCTGGCGTCTCGGTTGCCGATCCGTGCGATGACGCGCATGTGGCAGATGTTGCTGAAGGCGCTGGAAGAAGTGAGTGCTGCGCCCAACGCCATGATGGCGGCAGAGATGGCGATCATTCGCTTGACCCATGTGGCGGACCTGCCAAGCCCCGAAGATCTGGTGCGCAAGCTGCAAAGCGATCCGCTTCGGCCCGGTGGCCCGAATGGGGGCGGGGCCGCGCCCACAGGTGGCGGCAGTGTGACGGCGCGGGGCTCGATGCCCCCGACGGCGCAGGCCCCTTCTGGCGGCACGACGATGATGCGGGGCGGCGGGGCGCAACCGGCAGCGGAGGCGCTGGATGCCTATGCGCTGTATCCAACGTTTGATGCTGTGGTGGCGCTGTTGCGGGAAAGCCGTGACGTGAAGCTGCTGATCGAGGTTGAGAACTATTTCCGCCTTGCCAAATACAGCCCCGGCCGGATCGAATTCCAGCCCACCGAACAGGCGCCCGCCGATCTGGCGCAGCGTCTGGGTCAGCAATTGCAGCGCTGGACCGGAGCCCGTTGGGCGGTGATCGTGGTGAAGGATGGCGGGGCCGAGACCATCGCCGAAGAGCGGGATGCCGAAGCCCGTGCCTTGCGCGCTCAGGCGGCGCAGCATCCGCTGGTGGCGGCTGTGCTGGCGCAATTTCCGGGCGCTGCGATTTCAGAGATCAAAACTCCGCAGGCGCAGGCCGCTGAGGCATTTGCCGAAGCCCTGCCCGAAGTGGATGACGAGTGGGATCCCTTCGAGGATCAGTAACGGACCCTGAACAGGAGAAACCCGATGTTCAAGAATCTGGGCGCCATGGGTGACATGGCCAAGATGATGAAAGCTGCCAAGGAAATGCAGGGCAAAATGGCCCAGTTGCAGGAAGACATGGCGAATATGATGGTTGAGGGCGAAGCTGGTGCCGGTCTGGTGAAAGCCACCGCGAACGCCAAAGGCAAGGTGACCAAGCTGGACATTGACCCCTCGATCTTCAACGCAGAAGAGAAAGAAGTGGTTGAAGACCTGATCCTTGCGGCGATCACTGACGCGCAGACCCGCGCTCAGGAACGCGCCAAGCAAGAGATGAACAAGCTGGCCGAAGACATGGGTCTGCCTGCGGGCATGGACCTGCCGCTCTGAGGGCATAGCTTTGGACGGCACGCGGGATATCGAGGCGCTGATCGAGATGATGGCGCGGTTGCCGGGGCTTGGGCCCCGCTCGGCCCGGCGTGCCGTTTTGCAAATGATCCGCAAGCGGGGGCAGCTTTTGGCGCCGCTTGCCGAGCAGATGTCAAAGGTGGCGGCCACAGCGCGGGAGTGCCTGCGGTGCGGAAATGTTTGCACCTCTGATCTCTGCGAAATCTGTCTGTCCGATAAGCGTGCCACGGGTGAAATCTGTGTGGTGCAGGATGTGGGAGATCTGTGGGCTATGGAGCGTGGCGGGGCCTTTGCGGGCCGTTATCACGTTCTGGGCGGCACGCTTTCGGCGCTGGACGATATCGGCCCCGAGGACCTGCGTATTCCCCAATTGGTCACTCGCGTCCGCGAAGAAGGCGTGAGCGAGGTCATTCTGGCCTTGAACGCCACTGTGGACGGCCAAACCACCGCCCATTACATCGCCGACCAGCTGGAAGGTCAGGTGCGCCTGACGTCCCTTGCGCAGGGCGTTCCCATCGGCGGGGAGCTGGATTATCTGGACGACGGGACGATCTCGGCGGCTCTGCGCGCGCGTAAATCAATCTAAAATTAACCATATGGAACTTTAAAAGCCGCCGGTGCGTTCATACCTATGAATGCAAGCTAAAGGTGTTTTCATATGTCTATCGAAGATGACCGGTGGCGCGACGAGATCGAATTCTGGCTGTCACCTTCAACATTTTGCAAGATCCGTGTCGCGAAGGACGCGGTTATGGTGTTGCCTCAGACACGCGGGATTGTGCAGGGGGCTGAAGCCGAACGCGTGTGGACCGATGAAGCACGTTGGGATCAGGTCATCTTTTCTGATGAAATTGTTCTGGAGCATGGGGACTGCTTTGTGCTGGCCTATGAGGCGCGGGCCGAAGCGAAAGACCGGGTGTTTCGGGCGCTGTGCAGCTCGACCTATTGCCGTAACGGCGAGCGCTGGCAGATGATCGCCCATCATCGTAGCGCATTGGGCTAGGGCGCAGCGAATCCCTGTTAAAATGAAAATACCCGGCCATATGGCCGGGTTTTTGCTGTTTTATTGATGGGCGCCAGATCAGGGCTGTTCGTCCTCATCTTCGTCGTCCTTGCCGCCAGGCAGGTTGAAGAAGCTGTCCGCGCTGCGGCTTTCATCAAAGTTGTCTTTTTCGTCTTCGTCGTCGTTCGACAGGCCGAAGGTCTCAAAGCCTTCGATGCCGCTGGGCAGACGGGGTTCGTCTTCCATGGCAAGGCTCTGCTCGGTGCTGACCAGTTTGCGACGCTCGTCGTCGGTCATGACGCCTTCGGCGCGACGCTTTTCAGCGGCTTTCTGAACGGCGGTGTCCAGTTCCGACTGTTTGCACAGGCCCAGAGCGACCGGATCGATCGGCTGGATGTTGGCGATGTTCCAGTGGGTCCGCTCGCGGATTGCGGCGATGGTCGGCTTGGTGGTGCCGACCAGCTTGGCGATCTGGCTGTCAGCCAGTTCCGGGTGGACCTTGACCAGCCACAGGATCGACGCGGGACGGTCCTGACGCTTGGACAGGGGGGTGTAGCGCGGGCCGCGGCGCTTTTCTTCGCCCTGAGCGGCAGCGTTGAACTTCAGGCGCAGTTTGTACAGCGGGTCGGCTTCGGCGCGCTTGATCTCTTCGGGGTCGAGCTGGTTGTTCGCGACCGGGTCAAAGCCACGGACCGAGCCAGCAACATCGCCGTCTGCGATACCCTGAATTTCCAGTTCGTGCATGCCGACGAAGTCCGCGATCTGCTTGAAGCTCAGCGTGGTGTTGTCAACGAGCCAGACGGCCGTTGCCTTCGCCATGATCGGTTTGCCCATATCGTCACTCCTTGAGTATATTTTCCCCGTCGCCCGGCTGCGGGCTGTTCCGGTATTTGCGGAACGGGTTCACTTTGTTAGGGGAACTGGCAGCCCATATAGCGTGAATTGTGTTGAAGGAAAAGAGCCTATGCGTTTGATTTTTGCTTTGCTTGTTTGGGCAGGGATGTGGGGGACGCCCGCCTTGGCAGACGGTGAACCCGCCGGAGAGTTCGATTATTATGTGATGGCTCTTAGCTGGAGCCCCAACTGGTGCGCGATCGAAGGGGATGCCCGCGATGCGCCCCAGTGTGACACCGACCTTGGGTGGAGCCTGCATGGCCTGTGGCCCCAGTTTCATCGGGGCTGGCCGTCCTATTGCCGCACGACCGTCCGTCCGCCGTCGCGGGCGATGACCGCATCCATGGCAGATATCATGGGCGATGGCGGTTTGGCGTGGTATCAATGGAAAAAGCACGGGGTCTGTAGCGGGCTGGAAGCCGACGCCTATTTCGACCTTGCCCGCCGCGCATACAACAGCGTCACCCGTCCTGCGGTGTTCCGGAAACTGGACAAGTCCGTGAAGCTGCCCGCGAAATTGGTT
>JAYZYX010000359.1:0-3881 GCA_036139795.1 Pseudomonadota bacterium
ATCAAACAAAGAAAAAGCCCCGCAGCTTGCGGTGCGGGGCCTAATCTTCTCAGACGGTTAAGTGACGATTACTCGTCGCCCTTCAGGGCTGCGCCAAGGATATCACCCAGCGATGCACCCGAATCCGAGCTGCCGTACTGTTCCACGGCTTCTTTCTCTTCTGCGATCTCGCGTGCTTTGATCGACAGACCCAGACGACGCGACTTGCTGTCGATGTTGGTGACGCGAACGTCGATCTTGTCACCGGTCTGGAAGCGCTCGGGGCGCTGGTCTGCGCGGTCACGCGACAGGTCCGAACGACGGATGAACGACTTCATGCCTTCGTATTCGACCTCGATGCCGCCTTCTTCGATCGCGGTCACTTCAACAGTGATGATCGAGCCACGCTTCACGCCGCCAATGGCGTCTGCGAAGGGGTCGCCTTCAACTGCTTTAACCGACAGCGAGATACGCTCTTTCTCGACGTCTACTTCCGAGACAACAGCCTTCACGACGTCGCCTTTGTTGTAGTTGCCGATCACGTCTTCACCACGACCTTCCCAGGTCAGATCGCTGAGGTGAACCATGCCGTCGATGTCGCCTTCCAGGCCAATGAACAGACCGAATTCGGTGATGTTCTTGACTTCGCCTTCGACAACGGTGCCCTCGGGGTGGGTCTCAGCAAAGACTTCCCAGGGGTTGCGCATGCACTGCTTGAGGCCCAGCGAAACGCGACGCTTGGATTCGTCGATTTCCAGAACCATGACTTCGACTTCCTGCGAGGTCGAAACGATCTTGCCGGGGTGTACGTTCTTCTTGGTCCACGACATTTCCGAAACGTGTACCAGACCTTCAACGCCGGGCTCCAGCTCAACAAATGCACCGTAGTCGGTGATGTTGGTGACGCGACCGTTGTGAACCGATTCCAGCGGGTACTTGCTTGCAACCGAATCCCACGGATCGGCCTGCAGCTGCTTCATGCCCAGGCTGATGCGGTGCGTGTCTTTGTTGATCTTGATGACCTGAACGTTGACGGTTTCGCCGATGGTCAGGATCTCGCTCGGGTGGTTCACACGACGCCATGCCATGTCGGTGACGTGCAGCAGGCCGTCTACGCCGCCCAGGTCAACGAATGCACCGTATTCGGTGATGTTCTTGACAACACCCTCGACCGCCTGACCTTCGCTGAGGTTGGCGATAACTTCTGCACGCTGTTCGGCGCGCGACTCTTCCAGGATGGCGCGACGCGACACAACGATGTTGCCACGACGGCGGTCCATTTTCAGGATCTGGAAGGGCTGCTTCAGACCCATCAGCGGGCCTGCGTCGCGCACGGGGCGTACGTCAACCTGCGAGCCGGGCAGGAACGCAACCGCGCCACCCAGATCCACAGTGAAGCCGCCTTTGACGCGGCCGAAGATCGCGCCTTCGACACGTGCGTCGTCTGCGTATGCTTTTTCCAGACGGTCCCAAGCTTCTTCGCGGCGGGCCATCTCACGCGAGATAACTGCTTCGCCACGGGCGTTCTCTGCGCTGCGCAGGAACACTTCCACTTCGTCGCCTACTGCAACGTCGGGAGCTTCGCCGGGGTTTGCGAATTCTTTCAGATCAACGCGGCCTTCCATTTTGTAGCCTACGTCGATGATGGCCTGACCCGCTTCAATCGCGATGATCTTGCCTTTGACAACCGAACCTTCTTCAGGGGTGTCAATCTCGAAGCTTTCTTGCAGGAGGGCTTCGAATTCCTCCATCGATGCGTTCGCCATAGCGTCCGTTTTTCCTTTTACTAACGTTTTTCTGGCCGAGCGGTTGTCTCCGCCGGTCTTGGGATTGGTCGGTCAGCGTTTTGCAAAACAAAGAGGGCCGGGGAATGATCCGACCCTGCTGTTCTTTCGGTCTTACGCCGTATTGACGGGCTGGCTATTAGTCGGTTTCCTCGCTTGAAGCAAGCCAAACAGCCACTTTTCGCAATATCCCGCCGAAATGAGCCTATCTATTCGCCCGATTTCCACCGAAGCCGCGCTGGACCTGCGCCACGCAGTGCTGTGGCCCGGCCATCCACGGGATTTCTCGCGCGTGGATCAAGATGATTCCGCAATTCATTTCGGGGCCTTTCAGGGCGGCGATCTGGTCTGTGTCGTGTCCCTATTCAATACGCCCCGAGGCGTTCAGTTGCGCAAGTTTGCCACCCTGCCCCAATGGCAGGGTCAGGGCATCGGCAGCCGAATGCTGCGCCATGTTCTGGACCAGTTCAGCGATGCGCCCCGCATCTTTCTGGACGCCCGATCCGAGGCCAGCGGCCTCTATCAGCGGTTCGGGTTCCGTATCTATGAGGACGGCGTGATCAAGAATGGCCGCCCATATTGCCGGATGGAACGTCTTAGTCAGAGCGTTTCCTGAGTGGCCATCCGCGCCTCGATCGCTTTAACCGCAGCGGCCACGGCCTCCTCGATCGAGAGCGTCGTGGTATCCAGAGACAGCGCATCCTCAGCCGCTTTCAGCGGTGCATCGGCACGGGTGCTGTCACGGCGATCCCGTTCGCGCAGATCGGACAGGACCTCTTCCAACGTGACCTTATGGCCTTTGTAGGTCAGTTCCTTCCAGCGCCGATCTGCGCGGATCTGGTCACTGGCGGTGACGAACAGCTTTACCTGCGCCTGCGGGCAAATCACAGTACCGATGTCACGACCATCCAGAACCGCGCCCCCAGCCCGTGCCGCGAAGGCCCGCTGGAAATCAACCAGCGCCTTGCGCACCTCGGGCATGGCAGCAACCTTGCTGGCGGCTTGCGCCACTTCGGGCGTGCGTAGGGCATCGCCTTGCAGATCCGCAGCCATCAGGCTTTGTGCGGCTTCCAACGCAGGCGTTCCGTCCAAAGTCTTGCGCCCCGTGGCACGATACAGCAGGCCCGTATCCAGATGGGCAAAGCCGAAATGCGCCGCGATAGCACGGCTGATCGTGCCCTTGCCGGACGCTGCGGGACCATCGATTGCCACTGTAAACGCTACCATTTGCGCCTCCCTCTGGATCAGACCCGATTGGTAGCGCACCAATCCGGTGGGGACAAGACGCAGGGGTTAATCGTTGATCTGCGGACTTTTCCGACCGGTCTGATAGCGGGGCAGACCATCGCGGACCTCATAGTAATCACCCTTATCCCCGTAATAGATGTGACCATCCATTTGCAGGCCGGTCGGAGCTTCGAACGCGCCGGCCATCAGGTACAAAAGCCCGTCAAATTCCTCCCAGAACAGATAGCTGCCGCAGGTCGGGCAAAAGCCCCGCTGCGCCCTTGGACTGGACCGATACCACGCACCTCACCCTTGATTGTCACGGCCTCTATCGGGGCAGGAGTCGCGGCGGTGAAATGACCGCTGATCTTGCGGCATTGGATACAATGACACGCCGTTACCGGCCCCAATTCCGCGCCCACCTCATAGGTGATCGCCCCACACTCACAGGCCCCTTTGACCATTGTCCCCTCCTGGAACGAAAAAGGCGGCCCGAAGGCCGCCCCGTGATAACTCAGGTCCGCTCGATCTTGGCGCCAAGCCCGCCCATCAAGCTTTCAAAGATCGGGAAGCTGGTAGCAATCGCGCCGCCGTCATCCACGCTGATCGGCTGCTTGCTGCACAGACCCAGCACAAGGAAGGACATGGCAATCCGGTGATCCAGATGGGTCGCACAGGTCGCGCCGCCCGGCACGTTGCCCGCACCAAGACCGGTGACCGTCCACCAATCCTCGCCCTCAGCCACTTCAACGCCGTTGGCGCGCAGACCGACAGCCATTGCGTCGATCCGGTCGCTTTGCATCACGCGCCCGTCGTTTACGCCGCGCCTTTCGGGCACGCCCTCAGCGTTCGCGGCACCCACCCACAGCACACGCTAATCGTCGCTCAAGC
>JAYZYX010000360.1:0-8554 GCA_036139795.1 Pseudomonadota bacterium
GAACGCAAATCAACCTCACGGACGATCTGTTCGTTGTTGGGGCCGTGGCGGACATTCAGGCGGGCGAACAGCTCGATCGGTTCTTCGGTTTCGACGGTGATGTCCATGCGCACAAGGTGTTTGCGGCGCAGTCCTTTCAAAGCCTCATCAGGCAGGGCCACCGCAATCGACAGGAAGCTGCCGTCAAAATCATAGACTTCCATACGGACACTGAAGGGGGCCATATCCTCTTCGCGGCTGTTGCGCAGTTGGCGCAGCACCAGCTCGCTTCGGGGACAGTCGTGGAAGACCTTGGCCTCATCGCTGAAGGCGTCCCCGTTGCGGGCACCGACCATCCCTTTATGGTGGATCGGACGGCGCCACAGCATCGGACGCCATGCCCAATCCGCATCGCGTGGACGCGAAAAAATCTCGGACCCGATATGAGGCAACGCCAGACGTTGATCAGCGGCAGCGATCACCTCGGCCAACTGATAATCCAGCAGTTCCGCCCGTGTCCGCTGACGCCGCAAACGAGACAATTCTGTGGTCTCTGCATGGCGTGCCACATCCCGCCAGCGCTTTAGCGTGCGCCGAAAGAAAAGCGCGTTCATCACACGTCTTAGCTTAGGCATTTCTCAGTCCGATCCCGCGTTCCATTGTTCTCTTTATCGGGAAAGTCTTTGAAAAAACAAATCCCTAATCCCGAAAATCATCAAGAAATCCGAACATTCTCAACTAGCACAACGATTTACGCAAAGCCGGACAGACATTGTCCGAAACCTATGCCCCCGATCCGGCAACAACGGCAGGGGCAGGGCCAGTTTTCACGGCACTGATCCCGCCCATCAGACGCAGCAGAATCGAGCGGCCCGCATTGCCCGCCGCAGGAGCCCCTTGCCGCGCATAGAGCGCGATCGAGACCAGACGCCCGTTCACAACCTTGGCTGCCCGCCAATATCGGGGATCGCCCCCCGGCACTACGCGGCGTCCGCCTTCACCCAAGTGGACGATGGCCACATCACCACGCATCTCTTTGGACAGGATCTTGCCCGCGTCCAGCGCATTGACCAGCGCATCCAGCGTGATCGCATCCGCCCCCACCTGCGCCCCGATCGAGACGGTCATGATCGCGGGCGATGCCTCGCTGCTGGACAGGGCCTGACAACTGGCAACCAGCGCAAAGGCCCCCAATTCGCGGCTGTCCTTGGTATGCGCCAGATCAACGCAATAGGACGGCGGCGCTTTGATCTGGACCGCGCCGTCTGCAATCACAACGGCCCGCGGCGCAAGCGCCGTCCCGCCGGTCTCGACGCAGGCCGACAGACCAAACGCCATCAGGCATAAGCCAAGTAGATAACGCACAGGTTCCCCCAAACCCTGCGTCCGCATACTTTAGTTTAAGTTGTGCGGACCCAAATAGCACACTCCGGCCCCAGAACGGCATCCGGCCTGCATTACCGACCAAACGAAGGCCCTTTTGGCAACCCAAAAGTTATCTGGATGAGACTTTCTGCCACAACTTATGAAAGTTTGGCCTTCGCTTTCCGGCTGACAGGCAGGGATTTCGGTATCACTCCGCCTCACAGGCCGTAGAGTTTTCGGGGCGAGGCGATCATGTCCGATTGTGCTTGGCCCTGTCGCTGCTAATACTGGCAGCATGGCCCCTGCGCACCCCTACACCCCTCATGATGCCCTTGCCCGCAATGCCGCAACCCGCCCCGAGCCGTGGCGGCTACCGATTGGCATGATGGTCATGCTTGTGGCGGGCTTCGGGTTGGGTTCGTTCTATTGGACCATCCTTCAGGGGCTAACCTTGCCCCTTGGCTATGATCTACAGGCCGAGGCTGAAAGCGGCCAAAGCGCAGCAGGGATGCTCGCCTTGCTGTTCAGCTTTGCGACAATGGCCGGAGGGCTGGCCTTGGCGCTGGCTCTGGTCCACGGACGCAGATTGCTGGACCTGCTGGGGCCGCTGGATCTGTGCTGGCGGCAGTTCCGCCGCGTGGCCCTGTTCTTGGTCGTGCTGCAACTGGTCATCGCGATTCTGCCGCCATGGTCCCAAGACACAGAACTGGTGCGCAATCTGGATACGAACGCTTGGATGGCCCTACTGCCCTTCGCAGTCATCGCCATTGGCGTTCAGATCACCACCGAAGAGATGATCTTTCGCGGCTACCTGCAACAGCATCTGGCCGCCCGCTTTGCGCGCCCTGCGGTCTGGATTTCTGTGCCTGCCATTCTGTTCGGGCTGGGACACTACACCCCCGGCACTCTGGGCGAGAACGCTGTTCCAGTGGCGATCTGGGCGGGGCTGTTTTCGCTGGCAGCCTCGGACCTGACCGCGCGGGCTGGCACTTTGGGGCCGGCGCTGGCGCTGCATATGGTGAACAACGGTTTTGCCATCCTGATCCTGTCCTATCAGGGCAACCTTTCGGGGCTGTCCCTTTACACCCTGCCCCATGACATGTCCGAGGCCGAAAGCATCCGCGCCGCCCTGCCGGTAGACCTGCTTTCGCTGCTGGTGTCATGGCTCTGCGCGCGGATCGCCCTGCGCAGATGAGCCAGTACGCCCCTCATCTTGCCTTTGTCGCCCCTGCGAAGGCCCGCAGCACTCTTTGGACCTTGGTCGTCGGCTATGCCCTGATCGAGGCCGCCTACTATGTGGCCCGCGGGGCCACGGGCCTTTTTGTGACGCTGATAGGCGAGTTGATCGGCTATCCCGCGCTGATCGACGGCTATGAGTGGGGCCAGAACTATCCCGGTCTGCTGATCGAACTGACGTCGTTCTCGTTTCTAATCGCGGCAACTGTGTTCATCACATGGGCCCATCACAGCCGCAGTGGCTGGACCCTGCTTGGCGATCTGACAGACTTTGGCCCGACACTGATCAAGGTCACAACCGGCTGCCTTCTGGTCTTTGTCGCCACAGAACTGGCCCCGCCGTTCTACAGCTATGAGGGCGCCGAGTTTCAGTGGCTGCGGCTGGTCCTGATGCCTCTGTCTATCGCCGCGCTGCTGGTTCAGGTCACCGCCGAAGAGATGCTGTATCGTGGATATCTGCAGCAACAACTGGCCGCACGGTTCGAAAATCCGATCATCTGGATGGTCGCCGTGAACCTGCTGTTCGGCCTTGCCCACTTTGACGGGGACGCCGATCTGGTCTATGCCCTGCAATATGTGGCGTGGGCGTTTGTCTTTGGCATGGCGGCCTCTGACCTGACCGCCCGCACCGGCAGTCTGGCCGCCGCCATCGGCTATCATCTGGCCAATAACCTGTTCGCCTTCATGTTCTGGGCCGAAGAAGGCGTTGATTCCGGCCTTGCCCTGCTGCTGTTCCCCGCCTTTGACGCCCACGGTGATGAGGGCATGGCCCTGCCGTGGTTCGATCTTTACTACGCCTCAGAGCTGGCCATGCCGGTCGTCTTGTGGCTTGCCGCCCGCATAGTGATACGCCGCTGATTGCATTCTCTGGCCCACGGCCTTATCTGTGCGCCATTGCCGCACTTGGCCCAGAGGTAAGCGATGAATTGGAT
This sequence comes from Pseudomonadota bacterium, assembly GCA_036139795.1. GTDB lineage: Bacteria > Pseudomonadota > Alphaproteobacteria > Rhodobacterales > Rhodobacteraceae > Donghicola. The sequence goes on from JAYZYX010000360.1 coordinate 3,513, forward strand.
CACAAACTACGTCCGCCCGACCATCAACTCGTTCTTCTCGCGTCGCGATACGCCAGAGAACCTGTGGACGAAATGTGAATCCTGCGGGACGATGCTGTTCCACCGCGAACTGAGCGACAACCAGAACGTCTGCACAAGCTGTGGTCACCACATGGCAATTACCCCCCGTGACCGCTTCAAGCACCTGTTCGACGGCGGCATCTTTGCCGAGATCGACGTGCCCGAGCCGATCACCGATCCGCTGCACTTCCGCGATCAGAAGAAATACCCCGACCGCATGAAGGCAGCCCAGAAGAAGACCGGCGAGAAAGAAGCCATGCTGGTCGCTGAAGGCGAGATTGGCCGCACCCCCATCGTGGCGGCGGCGCAGGACTTTACCTTCATGGGTGGCTCGATGGGCATGTATGTGGGCAACGCGATCATCGCGGGTGCCGAACGTGCTGTCGCCACTGGCAAACCTTTCGTGCTGTTCTCGGCCGCAGGTGGCGCGCGTATGCAGGAAGGCATCCTGAGCCTGATGCAGATGCCCCGCACCACCGTTGCTGTGCAGATGCTGAAAGAGGCGAACCTGCCCTATATCGTCGTGCTGACCCACCCCACCACTGGCGGCGTCACCGCATCCTACGCGATGCTTGGCGACATCCAGATCGCCGAACCCAACGCCCTGATCTGCTTTGCCGGTCCCCGCGTGATCGAACAGACCATCCGTGAAAAGCTGCCCGAAGGGTTCCAGCGCGCCGAATACCTGCTGGATCACGGGATGCTGGACCGCGTGACCCCGCGCACCCAACTGCGCGAAGAACTGATCACCATCACCCGCATGCTGATGGGCCAATCGCCCGTTGTGGCCGGTGACCTTCCCGCGCCTGCCCCCGTCGCAGAGGCAGAAGAAGCGCCCGCAACAACACCGGACGCCGAGCCGAAATGACCCAGACAGGTTCTGACGCCATCCTTGAGCGGATGATGGCCTTGCACCCCAAGGTCATTGACCTGACCTTGGATCGCGTCTGGCGCCTGCTTGAGGCATTGGACAATCCTCAAAACGCCATGCCGCCTGTCATCCATCTGGCGGGCACCAACGGTAAAGGCAGCACGCAGGCCATGATCCGCGCGGGTCTTGAGGCGATGGGCAAGCGCGTCCACGCCTATACCTCGCCCCATCTGGCCCGCTTTCACGAACGCATCCGTCTGGACGGAGAGCTGATCTCGGAAGAGGCCCTGACCGCCTTTCTGGATGAGTGCTACGCCAAGAACGGCGGCGAAAGCATCACCTACTTTGAAATCACCACCTGCGCGGCACTTCTGGCCTTTGCGCGGACACCGGCGGATTACACCTTGCTTGAGGTCGGTCTTGGCGGGCGTCTGGACGCCACCAATGTGAACGACACGCCTGCGGTGACCATCATCACCCCCGTTGATCTGGATCACCAGCAGTTCCTTGGCGAAACACTGGCCGAAATCGCAGGCGAGAAGGCCGGTATCATCAAGCGCGGCGTGCCTTGCGTGGTCGGCCCGCAAAAGCCCGAAGGTCTTGAGGTCATCGAGGCCCGCGCCGAGCGTCTTGGCGCCCCCCTGCTGGCCTATGGACAGCAGTGGCATGTCGGCACCGAGAATGGCCGCCTGATCTATCAGGACGAACAGGGCCTACTGGATCTGCCCCTGCCAAACCTGCCCGGTCCGCACCAGATTATGAACGCTGGCGCCGCACTGGCTGCTCTGCGCCATCTGGGTGCCGATGAAGCCGCGTGTGAGGCTGCTGTGACCAAAGCCTTCTGGCCCGCACGGATGCAGCGCCTTAAAACCGGCCCTCTGGTCGAGGCAGCAGGTGACAGCGATCTGTGGCTGGACGGCGGGCACAACCCCGCAGCAGGCGAGGCGATTGCCGCCACGCTGGCCCAGATGCCAAAGCGCGAAACCCATTTGATCTGCGGTATGCTGAACACCAAAGACATCGGCGGCTATCTGCGCCCGCTGGCCCCTCATGTGGCCAGTCTGCACGCGGTCTCGATCCCCGGTGAGGCGAATACCCTGCCTGCGGATGTAACGGCTGCGGCGGCGACCAAAGCTGGCATTCCCGCCCATGAGGCCCATTCCGTCAGCGAAGCGCTGGCGACGATCCGCGCCCAAAACAAAGAGAGCCGCATTTTGATCTGCGGCTCCCTTTATCTAGCGGGCAATATTCTGCGGTCGAACGGCTAAGCGTTAGTAAGCCAACCGGCGCGCTGCGCGTTTCGGGGCGGCGACAATCGCGGACAGAATCTCGGATTCGGTCGCGGGCAGTGTGATGACGCTGCCCGACGGCAGGTATTCCCGCGCAACAGACAGGTTGCCCGCATTGGGACGGGTCAGCAGAACAGCGCCCGGCGCGGCCGAGATCACGTGCGGCAGCAGAACCTCTGCGATTTCGCGGCTGGTGCCACGGCCTTCCAGACACAGAACAACCGACTGGAACGCCATGCCAGAGCGCAGCAGCATCGACAGGCCTACAGACAGGCTGTCAGCGCCAGCGACCTGATATCCGTGGCCGGTCAGCATTTCTGTCATGACGCCCAAAGCCTCGGCCTTGTCGGTGATCAATAGCACAGGAAGCGTCGGCGTCGCGCCAGTCGCTTTGCGATGTGCGTTCGCCCATGATCGGCGTGCGTCATTCGCGACCAAATGGTTTGGCGCGGTAGTACGTTCAAAACAAATTCCGCCTGCCGCGTTCGCGACAAAAGTCAGACCCGACACATCACCAAAAGGGATATATCCGCAGGCCCGATAGATAGGCAAAAGTCCAATCGTTGTGTTTTCGGTCTCCATGAGATCAACCCCAGGCATCCAAATTTATACCAATCACCATATTATTAAATCTAACGGACAAATAGACGGTCTTACGTATGCTTGAATATCCAAATGGGTATCTCCCTATATCCTACACTCTGTTTGCACCTTTTTTTCTTAGGGAAACAGAGCCTACCCGAAAGGCCCGAGTCGGCCATCGATTCGTTATTTTAAGTTACATATCGGGATTCCCGGTCCGCTTCGGACCTATTGCGTTTTTCAAAGTCAAGGCATTCCTCATTTCGCTGCGCGACAGAAATTAACAACAGTTCCTATACGTTAGCCGCGAAAACTTCCGTCGTGCATTTTTGAAAAGACGGGATTGCAGTACAGATTCGCCGTTTTTGAAAGGATAGCCCTGCTGTGAGTCGCCAGCACAACGCAAAACGTCCGCGATATTTCGCGGACGCCCAAATCAATTTTATATTAAAAAAAGGGAATTCAGCCCTCGGCCTGCCCCCAGCCTTCGGATTGCATTTCCCGAAGGCGGCTGGCGGTGCGTTCGAATTCGAAAACACCGTCGCCTTCAACATAAAGCATCTCTGGCCGGTCGGCAGCGCTGGCGATCAGGCGGACCTTGGCTTCATAGAGGGCATCGATCAGCGTCACAAAGCGCTTGGCCTCATTGAAGTTGGATCGCCCGAGGATCGGGATGTCTTGCAGGATCAGCACCCGCACGGCCTCAGCAATCGCCAGATAGTCGGCAGGACCAAGCGGCTTGCCGCAGAGATCATGGAAGCGGACCTTGGCAACGCCATTGTGGAAATCGGGCAGCTCGACCGTGCGGCCTTTGACCGTCAGATGCAGGGCAGAGGATTTGCCCCCCGTCAGGTCCTGCCAGATGCTGGCGATCTCGGACCGCGCATCCGTATCGGCGGGGTAAAAGTAGCTGGGGGTCCCCGCCAGACGGTTTTGACGATAGTCACGCGGGCTGACCATTTCCCACACAACCAGCTTTTCCTTGATCATCGCAATGAAGGGCAGGAACAGCTGACGGTTCAGACCATTCTTATACAGGTCATCCGGCACGCGGTTCGAGGTGGTCACAACAACCACACCCGCATCGAACAACATCTGGAACAGACGCCCCACGATCATCGCGTCCGTGATATCGGTGATCTGCATCTCGTCGAAGGCCAACAGCTTGACCTCATCAATGATCGACTTGGCCACCGGCTTTAGTGCGTCTTCGACACCATCAGCCCGCGCCTTGTGCATGGCCGCATGGATTTCCTGCATGAACGCGTGAAAGTGGACCCGCCGCGCCGGCACATCCAGATGCGAGACGAACATGTCCATCAACATCGACTTGCCGCGGCCAACCCCACCCCAAAGATACAAGCCCTTGGGCGGCTCGGGCGCTTTGCGGAACAGGCCCTTTTTGACGGGCTTTGCAAGCTCTGCGCGAATGCGCTCGAACTCGGGCATGACGGCTTCCTGGGCGGGATCCGCGTGGATTTCCCCCTTGGCAACCATGTCGGCGTAAATGTTTTGCAGGCTCTGGGTCATAGGAAATCACCTATCGCGCAGCGGTCGATCCGCCAAGTGCCTGATGTGCTGGAAAATCACATATTGAAACCAGAATTAAACCTTTTCGACAGAATGCTTTGCATTCATAAACATACCGAAGTTAAATGAGTGTAGATTTTTGCCGGTACCAGTTTATCATTTTAGACCAAAACATACGAATGAGTGAGCCGCACCATGAGCGCCGAGCAAATGAATACTAAGACAAGAGTCCTCATCGCAGATGACCATTCCATGGTGCTTGAGGTTCTTAGCCTTTTCCTTTCATCACAACCCGATCTTGAGGTTCTGTCTGCCGGTGACCTCGATGGCGCATTGAAATTGATCGCTGACGTCGGCCCTGTCGATGTGACCCTGCTGGACCTGAACATGCCCGGCATGAACGGGCTTGAGGGTCTGCGCCGCGCTCTTGATGCCTCGGAAGGCAAGCCTGTCGCGATCATCACCGGCACCCCGACCCGCCGCGTTCTTGATGAAACATTGGAAATGGGCGGCGCTGGCCTGATCCCCAAGACCATGCAGGCACGCAGTCTGGCGAACGCGATCCGCTTTATCGCATCGGGTGAGGTCTACACGCCCCTCAGCCTGATGCATGAAGAAACGAACACCAACAACAACGCCAACAGCCCCCTGTCCGAGCGTGAGATGACCGTGCTGACCTATCTGGGTGACGGTGAGCAGTACAGGGGACT
>JAYZYX010000361.1:0-15151 GCA_036139795.1 Pseudomonadota bacterium
CTATCCGGAGAAAGGTGAAAAATGGCGCGGTTGACGGGGCTCGAACCCGCGACCCCCGGCGTGACAGGCCGGTACTCTAACCAACTGAGCTACAACCGCAGCTGCTGTTTGCTTGACCCTTATCAAGCGTGTGGGCGGTGTTTATGCCGAGCCACCGGTGGCGTCAAGCGAGTCTGAACAACTTTTCCGAAAAAAATTCAAACCCCTGTCACAATGGGATTTTTTCGCCTGCCACACGTAAAGCGGCACCATGCCGAGGGCGCGGCGCAGGCCCCCTATTTAGGGCAGCCCCATAGCGAATGGATTTGAAGGGAAGTTCCCGCGTGCGAAACAATCGCTAGCCTATCCATGCGCGCGGGTTAAACCAGAGCGCGAATGATGATAACATTTCGGGAATTGTCAGGAAGAGAGGGGGCGACAGGCCGTAGGCATACCAAAAAACCTAGTTAAGCCGCTCACCAAACCGACGGCCTATCGCAAACTCGCACCAGATCACTGGCTAACAAACACGAGCGTCAAAGGTTAAACACCGTCCAATGACGCACAAGTAACTCTTAATCGGTATGAAGATGATCAAACAAGCCTTCTGTCGTGAAATGCACGCATTTGACGCTTTATGGCACGAAATACACCTCACGCTTCGTGAAATACCTCGCATATTCGCGAGCCGTGAAGCCGTTGTTTTCCTTATATTAACTGCTCTTACACTTCTTTTTCTCGATCCACACGGGTTTTTGGACTACGTTTCGCTGCCTGTCGCGGCAATGGTGTGGATTTATTCAGAGGCAGCATTTGAACTGGTGTATATCAATCGATTGATGCTGACGGTACTGATTTGTCGCGGCCAGAATAGTGTCATCTATCTTCCGATCTACAGCGGGATCGCGTTCTTTTTCGCAACCCTGATCATCGAGGGCTCGATCAGCATCATCTCGAAGGGCGCGTATGAGTTCCGCTTCCAGATGGACCTTGTGTTGTTCGCAATCGTCGCACAGTTGTTCGAATTCCTTTTCGTCCGCTATGTGTTGCCCGACGTGATGGCAAAGCTGAAGCAGGAAGATGCCGAGCGGGAATCCCGCCGCGCTCAGTTCAAATTGGGAGACTGGGCCTGCGCCATTGAAGAGGTAGAGACCATTTCCTCGAACCAGCACTACCTTCATTTTCAGATGCTGACCGGAGAAACGCAGATCGTTCGGGCCCGAATCTCGGATGCGATCGACCAGGCCGCTCCGGAACGCGGGATTCAACCGCATCGGTCCTGGTGGGTCTCTGCCGAGGCCAAACCCAGTTTCCTGACCGAAGGCCGCCAGAAATCGCTGTTGACCGCCTCTGGCAAGCGTGTTCCCGTAGCAAGAGGCCGGATTGAGGCAGTGGAGGAATGGTTGGAAACAAACGGACCGTCGACAAGTGAACGCGGGTACAAAGACGAATGATTCCGGCACTCTCGCGCGCACTTGATCGGGAATTCACGATCTACGACATTTTGGGTCGTAGCCACCACATCCAGCTGCGATGGACCTACCCCGCATTATTCACGCGGACAGCCGTCACATTTATTCTGACCATTACGACGATCCTCACGCTGCTGGATCCCGAAGAGTATCTGCAGTTCATGAACTTACCCAAGTCGTTCGCAATCTGGGTATCAGGACTGGTGCTGTTTGTAGCGGGTTACATGGTGCTGCTAACGGCATGGAGCGCCCTACCCTTCAGAACCCTGCCCGCGATTCCGATCTTCTTTCTGGGGTTTCCAAGCTTTATCCTGTCCACGGTCTATCATGTGACGGTGGCCGAGTATCTGACCGACGGCGCGTGGCAATTGACCCTCTGGCCCCACCACATCTTTCTGCTGATCGCACAGCAGGGATTCGAGGCAATCTTTCTACGCTACGCCATGCCGGCAGCTGTCCGTGAGGTCCGCGCAAGACATGCGAACAAAGAAGACCCGCAACCAGCCCCCGAGGTCCGCAGCTTTCCCATCATGATAACGCCACCCAGTTCTATTGAGTTTGGCGAGTTCACCCTAAGCACGGACAGGATTCTGTTTGTGCGGGCGCAGGAGCATTATCTTGAGATCCAGATGACCGACGAGGCCATCACCATCCGCGCCCGCATGACCGACTTTCTGGACAAAGCTGGCGATCTGGATGGCATCCAGCCCCACCGCTCATGGTGGGTGTCCCGAAATGCGGCGCCGCAGATGATGACGAAAGAGGGCAAACGCGTGCTGCACGTCGCGCAACACACGGATATTCCGGTTGCCCGCGGACGGATCGAAGACGTGGAATGCTGGCTGACCTGATTGGCCAGCCTACGTTCGGTCTGTAGGGGAAGTGGTGGGTGATGAGAGACTCGAACTCCCGACATCTTCGGTGTAAACGAAGCGCTCTACCAACTGAGCTAATCACCCGATGACGGGGTATCTACAAGCAGCATTCGGGGATGGCAAGAGCAGTTGATACAAAAATTTCACTTATTTTATCACGCGCTCTTTGCCGGCATGAAAATGAAAGATGACCCCCTGCCCGTCGGGCACCTCTGACAGACGATCCATCCCACGCCCAAGTACCTGTGTACGCAAGAATCGCGAGGTAAATCCGTGGGTTACGATGACTGCGGGGCGCTGCAATCCGCTTAGGAATTCAGAGGTTCTAGCCCAGAGACTGTCGAAACTCTCGGCTTCAGGGGCGCGGGCATAGAACTGTAAACTGCTTTCCGGCGTGACCGGCGCAGGCCAGCGGGTCGCGATTTCCGACAAAAGCAAACCGGCCCAGAGGCCCATCCCGATTTCAGCGATCCGCGCATCTTCAGTGATCGGGCAGCCCGTGGCCCTGGAAATAGGAGATGCTGTCTGCATCGCCCTGCCCTGCGGGCTGGAAATCAGGTCAAATCGGGTAGATGAGACGCCGCAGTCCGCCAGCAGCTGCGCCATCCTATCGGCCTGTGCCTGCCCCTTGGCGGTCAGCGCAGAATCAATGCCGCCCTGCATCCGCCCCTCGGCGTTTGCCTCGGTTTCTCCATGGCGCAGAATGTATAGCTCTGGCAGGGACATGGGGCCTCGGATGATACGAAACGGGCGCGCCCTTTGCAGGGTGCGCCCTAGAATTCTGGTGGGTGATAAGAGATTTGAACTCCTGACATCTTCGATGTGAACGAAGCGCTCTACCACTGAGCTAATCACCCGATGGCGGCGGGTTTAGTCGTCTTCGCCACCCTCTGCAAGACCCTTTCGGCCGCCTTTTTCCACATTCTGCGGCACGCGCACTTTGCAGGTAACGACGGTGGCTTTGCCGCCCGATTTGGTCCGCTTTGGCATGATGCGACCCATCGGGCTGAGGTTCAACTCGCGCCCTTCAACCAGCTTTTCGCCCATCAGCGCCAAGGCCGCCTCAAGCACCTTTTTCACGTCGGCCCGTTTGACGTCCACCTGTTCGCTCACGGCATCCAGCAAGTCTTTCTTGCTGTAAACCGGTCCGGCGACCGAGGGGTCGGCATCGGAAACGGTCGCAACAGTCGGAGCGGGCATCGTGGCGTCAATATCGCCGACGCGGTCTTGGCCGTAAGTGTCGTCTCTCATAATACAATCCTGTAGAAAGAAGCGTTATTTCCACCATGACGCGAACAAATCTAAAAGAAAAGGCGCAGCCACGGGGGCCACGCCTTTTCGGATCAACTTCGCGATCAACGCTTAGTGAGCAATCGCGCTTGCGGCTTGTTGCTCGCTCAGACGTTTGGCAGCGGCGGCCTCTTCGGCAGCCTCATCCCATTCCACGGGCTCGGGCTGACGCACCAGCGCCTGCTCCAGCACCTGACTGACGTGAGTCACGGGGATGATTTGCAGACCCGCTTTCACGTTGTCCGGAATCTCCGGCAGATCCTTTTCGTTCTCTTGCGGGATGAACACCGTGGTGATGCCCCCGCGCAGAGCGGCCAGCAGCTTTTCTTTCAGACCGCCGATCGCCAGCGCATTACCACGCAGGGTAACCTCACCGGTCATCGCGATATCCTTGCGCACCGGAATACCGGTCAGAACCGACACGATCGAGGTCACCATCGCCAGACCAGCCGAGGGGCCGTCTTTCGGAGTGGCCCCTTCGGGCACGTGGACGTGGATGTCCCAAGTGTCGAACTTGGGAGGCTTCACGCCGATCTGCGGGCTGATCGAGCGGACATAGCTGGACGCCGCATCAATCGATTCCTTCATCACATCGCCAAGCTTACCGGTGGTCTTCATCCGGCCCTTACCGGGCAGACGCAGGGCTTCGATCTGCAGCAGATCGCCCCCGACCGAGGTATAGGCCAGACCGGTGACAACACCAACCTGATCCTCTTTCTCAGCCAGACCATGACGGTAGCGCTTCACACCAAGGAAGTCCTCAAGATTTTCGGGGGTGACGGTAACGGTCTCCACCTCTTTCTTGATGATCTTGGTCACGGCTTTGCGCGCCAGTTTGGCGATCTCACGCTCAAGGTTCCGCACGCCAGCCTCACGGGTGTAGTAGCGCACCACATCCAGCAGACCTTCGTCGCTGACCGCGAATTCGCCTTTCTTCAGGCCATGACCCGCAATCTGCTTGGGGATCAGGTGACGACGGGCGATCTCGGTCTTTTCTTCCTCGGTGTAGCCGGACAGCGGAATGATCTCCATCCGGTCCAGCAGCGGCCCAGGCATGTTGTAGCTGTTCGATGTGGTCAGGAACATCACGTCGCTCAGATCGTATTCCACCTCAAGATAGTGGTCCACGAAGGTCGAGTTCTGTTCAGGGTCCAGCACCTCCAGCATCGCCGAAGCCGGATCGCCACGCATGTCCTGCCCCATCTTGTCGATCTCGTCGAGCAGGATCAGCGGGTTGGTGGTTTTCGCCTTCTTCAGCGCCTGAATGATCTTGCCGGGCATCGAGCCGATGTAGGTCCGGCGATGACCGCGGATCTCGGATTCATCACGCACGCCGCCAAGGCTGATGCGGATGAACTCACGACCCGTCGCCTTTGCCACCGACTTACCCAGCGAGGTTTTACCCACGCCCGGAGGGCCGACGAGGCACATGATCGGGCCTTTCAGCTTTTTGCTGCGGCTCTGCACGGCCAAATATTCAACGATCCGCTCTTTGACCTTTTCCAGACCATAGTGATCGGTATCCAGAATCTCTTCGGCGCGGCCCAGATCCTTTTTGACACGCGAACGCACGCCCCACGGGATCGACAGCATCCAGTCCAGATAGTTGCGCACAACGGTCGCTTCGGCGGACATCGGGCTCATGTTCTTGAGCTTTTTGATCTCGGCCTCGGCCTTTTCACGGGCCTCTTTCGACAGCTTGGTCTTGGCAACCTTTTCTTCCAGCTCGGCGACTTCGTTCTGTTCGTCGCCATCCCCCAGCTCGCGCTGGATCGCCTTCATTTGTTCGTTCAGATAGTATTCGCGCTGGGTGCGCTCCATCTGGGTTTTGACGCGGCTCTTGATCTTTTTCTCAACCTGAAGAACCGACATCTCGCCCTGCATCAGGCCATAGACATGCTCAAGACGGTCCGAGACCACCAGCATTTCCAGCAGCTCTTGCTTCTGGTTCACGTCGATGCCCAGATGACCGGCCACAAGGTCGGTCAGCTTGCCCGCATCCTCAGTTTCCGAGACACTGGCCAGCGCTTCTTCAGGGATGTTCTTCTTGATCTTGGCGTAACGCTCGAACTCTTCGGCGACCGAATGCTCCAGGGCAGCAACCGCGGCTTCGTCGCCAAGGTCCTCTTCCAGCAGCTCGGCGCGGGCCTCAAAGAAGGCCTCGTTCGGCAGGTATTCCATGATTTTGACGCGCGCGATGCCTTCGACCAGCACCTTCACGGTGCCATCGGGCAGCTTGAGCAGTTGCAGGACATTGGCCAGCACGCCGACCTTGTAGATGCCCTCTGTGCCCGGATCATCGATGCTGGCGTCGATCTGGCTGGACAGCAGGATCTGCTTGTCGTCAGCCATGACCTCTTCCAGCGCGCGCACCGACTTTTCACGGCCTACGAACAGCGGAACGATCATGTGTGGGAACACCACGATGTCGCGCAGCGGCAGGACCGGATAAGAGGTGTTGAGAGGTTCTTGCATAATGCGTCCTTCTTCCTGGCAAGATGGCATCGGCCCCTAAGTCGGCAGCGCGTACCATCTCCACGTTTCCGACTGCTTAATTTGGGTGTTCAGAACACTCATTACAACCGGCTTTTGCTCACAATGCCCCCATGCTGCGGGAACGGCAAGGGCACAACAACCGCTGAAGGCGTAACTCTACCGCACCTTCTGCAGTATAGCACTACGACCCTTCGAACGTAGTTCCTGTGCAAGCCGCGCACCAAGCGCGCGGCCTCAAGGTAAAAATCCGTAAAAACCTCATAAAACTGTGGTTTTTATTACGGAAAACTTAGGCACACAGAAGGGTTCCCGGCGTGCCCAATGCTGTTTTATTCAGCAGCCGTGCGACCCGACAAGGTCGGGTAATCCGTATAGCCCTTGGCACCGCCGCCGTAATAGGTGCTTTGGTCGCCCTCATTCATAGGCGCACCCTGATGCCAGCGCAGAACCAGATCGGGGTTGGCGATAAAGGGGCGGCCCACGGCCACCAGATCTACTCCGTCCGCCAGTCGCTGGTCCGCCAGCGCTTTGTCATAGCCGTTGTTGCCCATGTAAGTGCCCTTGAAAAGCGCACGCAGCTTTTCGAATTCTCCGTCACGGGCACCACCTGTCTGACCTTCGACCACATGCAGGTAGGCCAGCTTATATTCGTTCAGTCGCTCAAAAACTGGCGTGAACGTCGCCAGCGGGTCGCTGTCACTGACCCCATTGGCATTCGAGAACGGCGACAGGCGCAGGCCCACATGCTCGGCATCCCAAGCGGCGATAACCGCATCCAGAACCTCGAACAGCAGACGGGTGCGGTTGGCGATACTACCACCGTAGCGATCGGTGCGCTTGTTCGCGCCGTCTTTCATGAACTGATCCAGCAGATAGCCGTTGGCGCCATGCACCTCGACCCCGTCAAAGCCCGCCTCTTTGGCGCAGCGGGTGGCGTGGGCGTAATCCTCGATCACGCGGGTCATCTCATCGGTGCCAAGCGCACGCGGAACCGAGGTTTCTTCGAAGCCATCCTTGGTAAATGTCTTCACCCCTGCCCCAATGGCACTGGGGGCAACGGGGGGCTCATTGTTCGGCTGTAATGAGGTGTGCGAGATACGACCCACGTGCCAAAGCTGGACGACGATCTTGCCGCCCTCAGCATGGACAGCATCGGTCACCTTTTTCCACGCGGCCACTTGGCCATCGGTAAAGATGCCCGGGGTCTGGATATAGCCTTTACCTTCGGGGCTGATGTTGGTGGCCTCAGTGATCAACAGACCTGCCGTTGCACGCTGGCGGTAATATTCCACATGCAGATCGTTCACTTCGCCGGTCACATCATCCGCGCGGTTGCGGGTCAACGGCGCCATAGCAACGCGGTTCGCCATCTTGATCTTGCCAGCGGTGAAGGGGGTAAAAACAGTATCGGTCATCACAGAACTCCTGAAATCATGCACCCAGTGCGGGGCGTCTGCTTTGACCTATGAACGGAATAAGGCGCTGCAAGTTCCCGGACAGCGCCCCATTGAACACGTTGTTGTGCGATTGTGCGGCAGTGACCGCTATTTTTTGTCCTCAGCTTTGCACTGAGCCTGTTCTGGCCAGTCGCAGACTTGCAAAGCTTCATTAAAGTGCAAGTCTCCAGGGCACGAGAACTCAAATGCCTGCCCCCAGTCGCATTTGCAGAACTTCGTGCAATCGGACGGATGCGGCAGGTGCAGAGCGAACTCGCCATTGACCGCAGGACAAGTCACATCCGCGCAGGTTTTCTCTTGAGCAAAAGCAGGACCGGCCAGCGCCAGCAAAACAATCAAGAAACGCATGATCTCTCCGTAATTCAGAAATACGGAGAGATTATCGCAAAGATATGGCTTCGATTAGCGCAAAATGTCTAACCTTTTGGCGCAGGCCGTCAGAGCGGCTCGATATCCCCTTCGGCACGCTTGGCGTGGAAATCGGCTTCCCACGCGGCAAAGGTGCCTGTGGCGATGGCGTCGCGCATTCCCTGCATCAGGTCCTGATAGTAATGCAGGTTGTGCCATGTCAGCAGCATGGACTGGATGATTTCCTTGGCGCGGAAGGTGTGGTGGAAATAGGCGCGGCTGTAGTTCCGGCACGCAGGGCAGCCGCAGTCCTCATCAAGCGGGCGCGGGTCGTCCTGATGGCGGGCGTTCTTGATGTTCAGCACACCGCGGCGGGTAAAGACCTGCCCCGTCCGGCCCGAGCGGGACGGCAGCACGCAGTCCATCATATCAATGCCGCGCTTCACGGCACCCACGATGTCGTCGGGCTTGCCAACACCCATCAGGTAACGCGGCTTGTCCACGGGTAGCATGTCGGGCGCATATTCCAGCACATCAAACATCATGTCCTGCCCCTCGCCCACGGCCAGACCGCCGACGGCATAGCCGTCAAAGCCGATCTTCTGTAGCGCCTCGGCGCTTTCCTCACGCTGGTCACGGAAGACGCTGCCCTGCTGGATGCCGAACAGCGCATGACCGGGCCGATCCCCGAAGGCATCGCGCGACCGCTGCGCCCACCGCATGGACAGACGCATCGATTCCAACGCCTGCGCTTCGGTGGCGGGGAAAGGAGTGCATTCGTCAAAACACATCACAATATCGGACCCCAGAAGGCGCTGGATTTCCATGCTGCGCTCGGGGGTGATCTCGTGCTTGGACCCGTCCACATGGCTTTTGAAAGTCACACCTTTTTCGGTCAGCTTGCGCAGACCGGCCAGCGACATGACCTGAAACCCGCCCGAATCCGTCAGAATAGGACGCTCCCAATTCATGAACTTGTGCAACCCGCCCAAGCGGTCGATCCGCTCGGCGGTGGGGCGCAGCATCAGGTGATAGGTGTTGCCAAGCAGGATATCGGCACCAGTGGCCCGAACGCTTTCAGGCAACATCGCCTTCACGGTCGCAGCCGTGCCCACAGGCATGAAAGCAGGCGTCCGAATTTGCCCCCGCGGCGTTTCGATCACGCCAGTGCGGGCTTTCCCATCTGTTGCCTTGAGTTCAAAGCGAAAACCTGTTGCCATGGTCATACTCTCGTTTTATCGCGCCCCCAGAATATGTCGAACCTTATGGTACGACGACAAGGAGCCCCCTTCTATGACCGAACCCCATGACATTGCAGAATCCACCCCGCTGCCCCTGACCCTCGGCTGGGAAGAGTGGGTAAGTCTGCCTGATCTGGGTCTGCCGGCCTTGCGCGCAAAAGTTGACACTGGCGCGCGCACCAGTGCTTTGCACGCCTTTGACATTGAATCCTTCGGCAGTGCAACCCGTCCGCGCGTGCGCTTCACGGTGCATCCGATCCCCGGACGCGAAGATTTGATCATCCCTTGCTCGGCCGAGATCATCGACCGCCGCGAGGTCACCAGCTCAAACGGCGAGACCGAGCTGCGCTATGTGATCCAGTCCAAACTGCTGATCAACGGCGTCGACTGGCCCGTTGAGCTGACCCTGACCGATCGCCGTACCATGGCCGCCCGTATGCTGCTGGGTCGTCAGGCTTTGGGCGAGCGTGTAACCGTGGCCCCTGCGGAACGGTTCTGCCAGCCCAAGCTGAACTACGACGTTTATCACACCACCAAGATCGCCCAATCGGCGCCCCGCCGCGCCCTGCGCGTGGCCGTCCTAAGCCGCGAGAACAACTTCTCGACCAGCCGTCTGGTGGAAGAAGGCGAAGCCCGCGGCCACTCGGTCGAGGTGATCGACACCGCACGCTGCTACATGGCCATCAACTCGCTGGCACCCGAAGTTTACTATGACGGCAAACGCCTGCCCCGCTATGACGCGGTGATCCCGCGCATCGGTGCAAGCATAACCAGCTATGGCACAGCGATCATGCGCCAGTTCGAAACCATCGGCACATACTGCGTGAACGGCAGCCAAGGCATCACCGCCAGCCGTGACAAACTGTATGCACACCAGCTGATGGCCAAAGCGAAAATCGGCATGCCGGTGACGGCCTTTGCCAGTTCGCCCAAGGACACCAGCAACCTGATCGGTCTGGTGGGCAGCGCGCCCCTGATCGTCAAACTGCTGGAATCGACCCAAGGCAAAGGCGTGGTTCTGGCCGAAACCAAGAAAGCCGCCGAGTCGGTGATCGACGCCTTCCGCGGCCTGAAAGCCAACTTTCTTGTGCAGCAGTTCGTGAAAGAAGCTGCGGGCGAGGATATCCGCTGTCTGGTAATCGACGGCAAAGTCGTCGCCTCGATGAAGCGTACCGGCGCCGAAGGGGATTTCCGCAGCAACCTGCATCGGGGCGGCAGCGCCACCGCAATCCGCATCACCAAGGAAGAGCGTGACACCGCCATCCGCGCCGCGAAAACCTTTGGCCTTGGTCTGGCAGGCGTGGACCTGCTGCGCTCGGACGACGGACCGAAGGTGCTGGAGGTGAACTCGTCTCCCGGCCTTGAGGGAATCGAGAAAGCCAGCAAGAAAAACATCGCTGGCATGCTGTTCGACGCAATCGAACTGAAAGTGCGCCCTGCCCCTGTGCGCCGCAGAAAGGCTGATTCAGGCGCCGAAGGCTAAGGCAACACCCCTGCAATACCTCAGACTCACCGCCTCCCACTTTACGGGAGGCGGGGCATTCCCTATATGAATGCTCAGGAAATAGGACAGGACAGATGATGACCCAGGCGAATGAACAGCTGGAAGGCACGCCCCTGATCGCACCTTCGTCGACCGATCACCCCCTGCATGAGGCGATCGTCGAGGCGTGTCGCACCGTGTTTGACCCGGAAATTCCGGTGAACATCTACGACTTGGGCCTGATCTACACGATCAGCATATCGCCCGAAAACGAGGTTCATGTCATCATGACCCTGACCGCGCCCGGCTGCCCTGTTGCAGGCGACATGCCCGGCTGGATTCAGGACGCGATCGAACCGGTCCCCGGCGTGAAAAGCGCGACGGTCGAACTGGTCTTCGACCCGCCTTGGGGCATGGAAATGATGAGCGACGAAGCCCGGCTGGAATTGGGCTTTATGTAACCCTCTTTGCGCCCTGCGCAGAAAGGACACGACATGTTCGCAATCCCCGGAAAACAGGCCGTCAGCATCTCGGATGCAGCGGCGAAACAGATCACCAAACTGATGGCACGCGACGGCTCGCAAGGGCTGCGTATCGGCATCAAGAAAGGTGGCTGCGCCGGTATGGAATACACGATGGAGTATGTCTCCGAAGTTGATCCCAACGACGAAGTGGTCGAACAGAATGGCGCCCGCGTGATGATCGCGCCTATGGCGCAGATGTTCCTGTTCGGCACCGAAATCGACTATGAAACCAGCCTGCTGGAATCGGGGTTCAAATTTCGCAACCCCAACGTGGTGGACGCCTGCGGCTGCGGGGAATCCATAAAATTCAAAGACATCGAAGAACTTAAGGCCGAACAGGGGCAATAAGTCCGCTTGACGCTCCCCGTCCCCTCCGCAATTGTTCGCGCAATCACAACGCGAGGGGGACGGAATGCGTCGCAAATTTGCCGCTGGCAACTGGAAGATGAACGGAACGGGCGAGGCCCTTTCGGAACTCAACGAACTCACCAACACCTATCAGAGCGCCGATATCGACATCGCGATCTGCCCGCCTGCTACTCTGATCGACCGCGCCTCCGAGGCAGCCTCGGGCAGCGCAGTAGCCATTGGCGGTCAAGACTGCCACGCAAACACCTCTGGTGCGCACACCGGTGACATCAGCGCAGACATGCTGCGTGACGCAGGCGCAACCTATGTAATCGTCGGCCACTCTGAACGCCGCGAAGACCACGGCGAAAGCTCGGACAACGTGGCCGACAAAGCAACCGCCGCCTATGATGCGGGCCTGATTGCCATCGTCTGCATCGGGGAGAGCCTCGACACCCGCAACGCCGGCGACACCCTCGCCCTTATCGGCGAGCAACTGGCCGAAAGCCTGCCCGACAGCGCCACAGGCACCAACACCGTCATCGCATATGAGCCGATCTGGGCCATCGGCACCGGACTGACCCCGACCCTCGACCAGATCGCCGAAGTCCACGACTTCATGCGCGACACCCTGGCCAAACGCTTCGGGGCCGAGGCCGCAGACGCCTTCCGGCTGCTCTATGGTGGTTCGGTCAAACCCGGCAACGCCGCCGAAATCTTTGCGACCTCGAACGTCGACGGCGCCCTGGTTGGCGGCGCAAGCCTGAAGGCCAGCGATTTCTCCGGCATCATCGACGCGCTTGTGGCCGCCTGATCGACATTGAGTATTTAAGCAATAAAGAAGTCAGTATTTTCCAAGAGACTTCTTTATTGTGAAAATACTCACTATTCAAAACGCAAAGAAAAGGCGCCGTTCCGGATTGGAGCGGCGCCTTTTGCAGTGGAGGGGAACCGGGCGTTGAATCGCCCGGCATTTGTTATCTGGTGATGATTTCCGGGCCCATGAAAGTTGTCGGCAGATAGGTCGACAGCCACGGGATGTAGGTCACCATGATCAGGAACACGAACAGCACGGCCAGGAAGGGCAGCGCGGCGCGCACTACCGACATCATCGGCATACCGGCCACACCGGAGGTCACGAAGAGGTTCAGACCGACGGGCGGGGTGATCATACCGATCTCCATGTTCACCACCATGATGATGCCCAGATGGATCGGATCGATGCCCAGTTCGATGGCAATCGGGAAGACCAGCGGCGCGACGATCACGATGAGGCCCGAGGGCTCCATGAACTGACCGCCGATCAACAGGATCACGTTGACGATGACCAGGAACATGATCGGGCCGAAGCCTGCGTCCAGCATCATGCCAGCGATGTGCTGGGGGATCTGTTCGTCGGTCAGCACGTGCTTCAGGATCAGCGCGTTTGCGATGATGAACATCAGCGTGACGGTCAGCTTGCCCGCATCGAACAGGGTGTTCTTGGTATCCTTGTGGAAGAACGCGGTGACGATGGCTTTGGGCTGCTGGATCAGCGAGAGGTTCCGCTCGCCTTCGGGACGGGCCAGCGGGCCCATGTCGCGATAGACGAAGGTTGCGATCAGGAACGAGTAGACAGCTGCCACAGCTGCGGCTTCGGTCGGGGTGAAGATACCGCCGTAGATACCGCCCAGAATGATCACGATCAGGAAGAGGCCCCAGCCGGCTTCGCGGCCCGAGGTCATCACCTCGCCCCAGCCCTGCCATTCGCCTTTGGGCAGGTTGCGGACTTTGGCGATGATGTAGATCGTCAGCATCAGCATGGTGCCAGCCATCAGGCCGGGGATCACGCCTGCTAGGAACATGCGGCCGACCGACACGTCGGTTGCCGACGCATAGACCACCATCACGATCGAGGGCGGGATCAGGATGCCCAAGGTGCCTGCGTTGGCAATGACGCCTGCGGCGAAGTCCTTGCTATAGCCCACCTGACGCATGCCAGCGATCACGATCGAGCCGATCGCCACAACGGTTGCGGGGGAAGAGCCCGACAGAGCGGCGAACAGCATACAGGCAAAGACACCCGCAATCGCCAGACCACCGGGGAAGTGCCCCACCAGCGCGATAGAGAAGCGGATAATCCGCCGCGCCACGCCGCCCGTCGACATGAAGGACGAAGCCAGAATGAAGAAGGGGATCGCCAGCAGGGTGTAGTGACCGGCCATCGCTTGGAAAAAGCTTTGAGCGATCGACGACAGCGAGGTTTCCGACAGCACCAGCAGAAAAACAATGGACGAGAAGCCAAGGCTAACCGCGATTGGCACGCCGACCAGCATCAGGCCGACGATCATGGCAAAGAGAATTGCGACTTCCATCGGATTATTCCTCGTAGTTCATGTGGCGCACGTCATCGACGGCGTCTTCGGCTTCGTGGCTGACGATCAGGCTGTCGGTCTGGCCGCGCATGACCTGAATGAAGGCCTGAATGAAGCGGAACAGCAGCAGGCCCATGCCGATCGGCAGCATGGCGTAGGGGATGAAACGGGGCAGCTTTTCATAGTGATCGCCGTCGTTCATCAGAGGCTCGATCCAGCGCAGCCACTCGGGCATCGGCAGTTCCAGAACCTCGTACCAGGCGCGGTAGCTGGTGCGTTTCATCTCTTCCAGACCAGTGGGGAACCAGTGGCCGTTGGTCTGGGGAAGGTTGGCAAAGTTGGCCCAGTAGTCCCATGCGCCTTTGAACAGCAAGAAAGCATAGGCGACGCAGATCGCCGCAGCGACAATCGCGAAGAGACGGCGCACAGGCGCTGAGAACATGCTGGTCAGGGCGTCGACCCCGAGGTGTGCAGTAACCTTGACCGCGTAGCTGATCCCGAACAGCACCAGCCAAGCGAAAAGGAATGTGGTCGCTTCCAGACCCCAGCTAAGGCTGGCGTTGAAACCGTAGCGCAACACGACGTTCATGAAAGTGACGAGGGTCATCAGGCCCAGAAGGATCGCAATGATCGTTTCTTCCAGTGAGTTGATGAACCGCCCCAGAGCCGTTTTCGGCTCGTATTTTGCGGACATGGGGACGCTCCTGAGAGGTGGTTGGGTTATGAACCAAGACCCCGGCCCCCATTAAAGGGCCGGGGCAATATTACGATATTAAATAGGCTTAGTGCTTGGCGTTGATCGCCTGAGCCGCGTCGATGTTCTCTTGACCAACGTCAGCGGTGAACTGCGACCAAACGGGCATCATTGCATCAACCCATGCCTGACGCTGTTCAGCGTTCAGTTCACGGATCACGCCGCCGGCATCCAGAACCGCCTGACGGGCTTCTGCGTCGACTTCTGCGATGGCTGCGTTGCGGCTGGTGGTGACTTCTTCGATGATGGTTGCCAGCTGGTCACGAACGTCCGCGTCCAGGCTGTCCCACCAGTCAACCGAGGTTACCAGCATGTAGTCCAGAACACCGTGGTTGGTTTCGGTGGTGCCGTCCTGCACTTCGAAGAACTTCTGGCCGTAAACGTTCGACCAGGTGTTTTCCTGACCGTCAACAACGCCGGTCTGCAGTGCGCCGTACACTTCCGAGAAGGCCATCGGCTGGGGCGATACGCCGATCGCTTCCATCTGCGCCTTGATCACTTCCGACGGCTGAACGCGGAATTTCAGGCCA
>JAYZYX010000362.1:0-5948 GCA_036139795.1 Pseudomonadota bacterium
TCACCGTTCAGCTCGAACGGGACAAAGCGTTCGATGATGGTTGACCCGAACCCTCGGCGCGATGGCGGCACTACTGCAGGGCCACCACGTTCTGCCCAAGACAGGGTCAGCGCGTTCGTGTGATCGCGCCCCAGCGTCAAAACGATCCGGCCCGACGGCTCGCGCAGCGCCCCGTATTTGACCGAGTTAGTCATCAACTCATGCACCACCAGCGCCAGACTGGTGTAGGCCTTCGGCGAGATCAGCACATCATCGCCGTTGACGTTCAGGCGATCCGCCTTTTCTTCGGTGTAAGCGGCGATCTCAAGCCGGACCAATTCCAGCAAAGAGGCTGGCGCCCAATCATCGCGGGTCAGCTGATCGTGCGCCCGCGCCAGCGCATGGATGCGCCCGTCCAAACGCCCCGAGAAATCCTCGACGCTGGCGGTCGCGGACTTGCTCTGTTTGATCAGGCCACGCATCAGGTTCAGGATGTTGCGCACACGGTGGTTCAACTCAGAGATCAGCAGTTCCTGCTTTTCCTGCGCACGTTTGCGCTCTTCGTTCGCCTGATCGGTGATCTTCAGGAAAATCTCCAGCAGCAGCGCCCGCAGCAGTTCCGCAGCATGAGACACCGCAGGCCCCCAAGGCGCACTTTGACCGCGGATTACCTGACTCCATGCCTCAAAGCTTTTGCGCGGGGTCAGACGCAGGCCGTTCGGGCCGGGTGTTACGGGCTTGTCCGGATTGCCAGCCCATGTGACCTTGGTCCGCTGCTCTTTGCGGAACAGCACCAGATAGTCACGGGGCCGCCGAGAGATCGGGATCGCAAGACAGCCCGCCGCACGATCGGCATAGGCTTCGGCGGGGATGAAATGCTGGGACAGGCAATGGGTCTCATAAACGCCCGAGGCCGCCGCCGTATTCAGAAAACGGGTCAGCGCATAGAATTCATCTTCGGTCGGCACTGCGCCGATGCCTTGGTAGGTCCCCTCGGAATACAGCACCAAGCCGTCATGGGGGATCACATCCTGAATGTCTTCAGAGACATACATCAGGCTTTTCGCCAAAGGCTCGCCCTGTGCCATCATCGACATCAGGCGGGTCTGTAGCTTGGCCGCATCCTTTTCCGCTGTGGCGCGGTTCTGCTGCTCCAGATGGGACAGCTCATAAGAAAACAGATGGCCGAATAGCTCAATCGCGGTGCGGGCCTCGAAATCGATGTATTTCGGCGTGGCATGATGGCAGGCGAACAGCCCCCACAATTCATCGTTGCGCATGATCGACACGGACATCGAGGCCCGCACCCCCATATTCCGCAGATACTCCAGATGGATCGGAGAGACCGCCCGCGTCACCGACAAGGACAGGTCCAGCGGCTGCCCCTCGGCCGAGATCTGGGGCACGATAGCCACCCCTTCGTTGTCCACATCAGCAATCAGCCGCAAAAGCGAGCGGGCATAAAGCGCCCGCGCCTGTTTCGGGATATCGGATGCAGGAAAGAACAGGCCCTTGAAGTCATCCATATGGGCCGCGCGATCCTGCGCCACCACCTTGCCCGAAGCATCAGGCTGGAACTGGTAGACCATCACGCTGTCAAAGCCCGACAGCGCCCTCAGCGCCCGCGCGGCTTCATGGGTTTTGGCCTCAAAGCTTTCGGCCAGACGGATGCGGTTGATATAGGGATAAACCTCGGACAGGAAATCCTGCCCGACCGAGGTGCGCTTGCGTTCAAATTCCACCACCAGATGGCGGCCGCTTTGGTGGATGGACAGATCAAACAGTCCCGCCACCGACGGCATCAGCACACCGAACACCCGAACCACTGCATCCTGTCCCGACAGGCTGCGCGAGCGTTCAAAGATCTTTTGCATGACCGCGGGCGGACAAATGGTACCAAGCGGCTGGCCCACGACCTGATCGGCAGGGAACCCCAGCGCGTCTTGCAGGTTGCTGGAAGCATGCTGGATGATCCCGTCCGAGGACACCGCCACCAACGCCCCGAATTCCTGCACACGGCCAAGGATATGGATCGGCTCGCGGTCGCAGTTGGTCAGATCGGCCGAGGCGTGGCCGTTTGGAAACTCGGTGGCTTCGGACTGTGTCAATGCACGTCTCCTTCATCCCGACGCGCCAAAGTGGCAGCCAGTGTAAATAGGTTAAATCCGGTCAGAACGTCTTGGACAACTCTATCCGCCAGTGCGCCATCCGCAGGCGTCGCCCGCAAAGTCGCGCAGAGCTGGCGCCAGTCGGTCTGATAAGGTTCCGGAGTAAAATATCGTGGCATCGGCGCGATACCGGCGTCCGTCAACCGGCGGCGCAGAACCTCGGTCCCGAGGCGAGAGCCGATAGCAAGATAGGCAACGGCCATTGGGTGCAATGCCAAGGATGCAGGCAACTGAGGCACAGAGCACCCGCGATCCGCCACATCCTGCGCAAGCGCGCTTTTGGCATTTCGCAGCATCTCGGCCACATGGGCATCACAGTCAGGACAGGACGTCAAAAGCGCCGAAAACCCCGCCAATTGCACCGCCAGAAAGTGGTTCAAATGGGCGGCAGGATCGCTTTGGAACGGCGCAAATAACTGGTCCAGCGCATCGTGCGCTGCGCCGGCCTGCTCGCGCAGCCGCGTCAGCAGATCGGGCCAGACTGCAACGGTCTGCGATCCCTCAAAATCATGTTGTTCTAACGCACCCACAGCGGTCTTCTTTCCATCTTTATGAAACCATTGCCCCGGACGGGCAGCATTCGGCGCGGGTCAGGCGGACCTTCTCTACCCGCGCGCAGTCAAATTCCTGCATTGGCAAGGCTTTACATCTTTCAATCGCCTCGCAAGAGGCATCAAGCGCCGCCGCACCAAAAATGTCTTTGTGATGAATCACTAGCGCACGCAAAGCGTTGTGCAACCGGTGCTGGACCTCAATATTTCCCGCTCCGTCGCGGGCAATGGCGTGAAAGGCATCGTCCAGCATCTGCTCTGCCCGCAAAGGGCGCATCCGGACGCGGGGGCACCTTGGCGCATCAGGCCGCACAGGCGTCCAATGTTCCAGCACCCGCACCAGCCGCACCAGAACATCAATCGCTGTGCCCGGATCATTCACCGCTGGCGAGAGCGCGCGAGAGCCGATTTCCGACAGAACCACCAGACCAAAGCGGGGATCCTGATCATAGTTCCGTTCCGGCCCGATGGTGACCCCTGCCCGCAAGGACTGTTCCAGATCACTGTCAGGCCGCGTCCCTTCCACATAGAGGATGGTCTGACCGGAATAGACAAAGTCTCCGGGCTCGACATCGCACCAGAGTGTCACATCATGCTTTGCCGCCAGATCCTGTAGGCCATGCACAT
Source organism: Pseudomonadota bacterium (assembly GCA_036139795.1). Classification (GTDB taxonomy): domain Bacteria; phylum Pseudomonadota; class Alphaproteobacteria; order Rhodobacterales; family Rhodobacteraceae; genus Donghicola. The sequence goes on from JAYZYX010000362.1 coordinate 3,326, forward strand.
CCATATGCCGCACATAGCCCGAGGCCCCCGCCCTGATCCCGTGACTGTTCGGCGGGATCGCGCCCTCAAGGGGGGCGGCGTCCAGACAGGGCCTGCCAGAGCGGCTTTGCAGTGACGCACGGGCCGCAGCCTCGGCCCGATTCAGCGTGTCGGACATCATCCCGAAGGTGATCAAATGACTGATCCAGCGCAGCAAGGCGACAACAATGATCAGCACCACACCAAGGGTCGCAAAGAACAGGATCGTGCGGCCTTTGGTGTCAAAAATCCCCAACTCCAGCCCGATTATCCCGATCAGGCTGAACAGAAAGGTTCCCAGAAAGGTGGCCAGCACATTCTGGGTGGTGGTGTCCTGCTGAAGCAGCGCCGTCGCCCGCGGTGTGGCCGTGCTGGCGGCCGTGGAGTAGGCCTGCACGGCAATCGACAGGGAAAACGTGGTCACCGTCAGCATGGACGAGGCGATGATCTGCAACACCGCCGCAACCGTGTTGTCGCCCAGTTTGAACGACAGGTCATCGGGCACCCAAGGGCTGAACAGCGGGGCCAGCACGGGAAGGAAGATCGCCACAACCGCGAAGGACGAGACCCGAAACCAGATCCCCTTTAAAATTTGGCGCAAGGTCCACAGGTATTTCGCGATCACGGATTTGGCCCAGACAAAGTGCTACAGGGGGCAAACCTTCTGGTCCGGGAAAGGTTCCACAAAAAGTTGCATTTTTTGCGCCTCGATTTTTCTATCGTTTGTACAGCCGAACCGCGGACTCTATCCCGATGTTCGATTGACGCGCCCTTTGCGTCAGGTAAACTTGCCGAACCCTAAAGAATATGCGGAGCAGACCCATTTCCCCGCCAGCCCGAAAGACCTTGGTAGCCAGCCTGCGCGATGCACTGCGCCAACAGATCGAGGCCGGACATTTCCGCGCCGGAGAACGTCTTCCCAGCGAAGCGCAGCTTACCCGTGAACACGGCGTCAGCCGCACTGTCGTCCGCGAAGCCGTGGCCGCCCTGCGTGCTGACGGTCTGGTCGAACCGCGTCAGGGGTCTGGCGTCTATGTGCTTGAGCCTGAGGTACCCGTGCCTGCCCCGTTCTCGGATGTGGATATGGACCGCCTGTCCTCGGTGATCGAACTGCTAGAGTTGCGCACCGCCGTCGAGGTTGAGGCCGCAGGTCTGGCGGCGCAGCGCCGCAGCCCTTCGCAGGAAGAGTATATTCTGGAGTGCCTGCGCACCGTTGCCCTGTGCAACAGCGCCGGACGCCCCTCGGGGGAAGAGGATTTCGCCCTGCATCTTGCGATCGCAGAGGCCACGAACAACCCGCGCTTTCCTGAATTCCTACAGATGATCGGGGCCAATTCCATTCCCCGCCGTGCGCTAGATTCCCAGACCAAGGTTCCCATGGCCGAACGCTATGGCGAGATGATCAATGCCGAGCATGACCACATCGTCACCGCCATTCTGAACGGGGACGAGGAAGGCGCACGCGCTGCCATGCGCACGCACCTGCGCGGCAGCCAGCAGCGCTACCGCAATCTGCTGCGGGGCACTGGCGGATAAGAACGGGGGCCAAAGCGGCCCCCTTTTTCGTTCAAAGAGAAAGCAGCGCCCGAACCGGCGCTTCCAGCCCTGCGCCGATGGCCGCTGTGCTGGCCGCATCCAGATGCACGCCGTCGATGGGCGACGCCTCCGCCACACATCCTGCATCCCAGAATGCCACGCCCATTGCTTGCGTCATCTCCTTGTAGAGCGGTGCAAGCCGGTGTGTTTCGGCCACATCACGGGTCGCGGCGGTTTTTCCATCCGGCCCGATCACGCAAGGCGGCGGCGCGACGACCAGCACTTTGGGAACCGCCGAGAGCCCCTGATAGGGGTGGCATTGCACGATCTGCACCAGACGTTTCATCCCCGCCGTGGCCCCTTCGGCCGTGCCGACGACCGCAGGCTTCAGGTCATTGGTCCCAAGCATGATGATCACCAGATCCAGCGGGATATGACTGTGCAAGAGGATCGGCAGAACCTTGGCCCCGTTCCGGCAGCAAGGTCCTGTGTGATCATCAAAGGCAGTGGTCCGGCCACCTAGTCCTTCGCTAATCACCTCAACACCCAGTTTTTGCGCCAGCACGTTGGGCCACAGACATTCAGGCGGATGGCGCTGACCGTCTTCGGGGCGGTGGCCCCATGTCAGACTATCGCCAAAGGCCAGAATGCGGGTCATGCGGCGGTCTCCTGCCGGATCAGGTCCATCGGCATCAAGGCACCCCGATGAGTAATCACACGGGCGGCCATCTGGTGGGCGGCCTTTGCGGCCTCAACCGGTCCAAGCCCCGCCATGCGGGCGCTGAAATAGGCCCCGTTAAAGCTGTCCCCCGCCCCTGTGGTGTCCACGGGCTGGACCTTCGGGCCGGGATCGATGTTGGTGATCTCACCATCCGCCAGCACCAGCATGGTGCCGCCGCCGTTCTTCACCACAATCTCGGTCGCGCCTACATCGGCATAACGCTGCAAGGTGGCCAGCTCATCGGTATCCCCGAAGAAATCCGCTTCATCCTCATACGAGGGCAGAGCGATGCGGCTGACGCGGGCTGCGTCCATGATTGCCGCGCACATGGTTGCCGTATCCGGCCAC
>JAYZYX010000363.1:0-9444 GCA_036139795.1 Pseudomonadota bacterium
ACGGATGTGATGGCCGGTCGGAACCTCTACATCGAAACAACCGCCCAACAGGTTCTGAACCTCGACCAACAAATCGGCGGTCTGGTCGATTGAGAGGCTTTCGAAATCCACACCCTTTGCGATTTCGGCTGCAACGAATTCACCAATTCGCTCACCGACAATTGAAACGTAACCTCTGGCATCATCAGCGCCGACCACGTCCTCAATCATTGCACCGAATGCGCGTATGCATTCGGATAGCATTTTTTCGCGATCAAGTTCCAGCTTAAGCGCAGTTGGAACACTAGACATTTGAACCTCAAGGTTTGGCGTGGAGTTGCTTCTATCTAACGGCACAGCTAGCGATTTCCCCAACTATACATTGGTATTTGAACTAACCCTTTTGCTCGTCACATACGACAATTGGCATACTTCACGAGCAAGTTGAACCAGTATTGTCCGGCGTAGCTTTGCAAAAACTAAAACCCATCTGCCATCTAGATTGGTTTTCTTACCCCACAGATCCATTATATGCGAACTTACGCACATATCCCGACACAGACCAAGGTACAGGTCAAATCGTCGCACAGACAGTAGCCAATTAGGCCATACTTACACCCAAAAGGATATAGATACGCGCATTGGCCTAGTTGCGGAATTAGACTCCATACTTCGGAGTAGTTGGCACGCTATTCGCTATCTTTTCGGCATGACAACGATCCATCATAACTTCACCAATCCAGACGCCGGTCCTCGACACGCATATCTGGCCGATCCTCAAACCGTAGAGGTGGCTTTCGATTTCGGTTCGTCAAACGACCCACGCAGAGTGGGGACGCTTGAGTGGGACAAAGGGCGTCGATGCGCAATATTAGAGTGGGACGAGACCTTCGTCGCCGACCCGCTTCCTCTATCTCCGATGCTTGTTCGCCAGATCAGCGCGGTCCTGAAGCCGCGTAAAGGCTGGTTCTTCGAAGGCATCCCCGCCCCATTCGCTGACAGTCTGCCTGACGGTTGGGCGCGACAGGTTGCGGATGCGGAAATACTGGCACGGGGCGGCAATCTGCGCCTGATTAGCGGACTTGGCCGTCTGGCCCAGATCGGCCAGAACGGCTTGGGCGCCCTGACCTATCAACCGGCTTGGCGCGGCGCTGTGCCCGAAGACATGAATCTGGAATGGTTCTCGGGCTGCGTGGCCAGTCTGGACGACGGTGCCTCGATTGAAGAGTTGCTGCAACTGCGACTGGCCGCAGGCGGCGCCCACGGAGATCAACCCAAGTTTCTGGCCCAAATGTCCACGGACGGCACCAGATTGCGCAGCCATCGCAACCGCCTGACCCGTGGCTGGTGCCATGTTCTAATCAAACGGCGCGAAAAATCGGCGCGGAACGGCTCGATCGAAGCAGAAGTTGCCTACGCCTTGATGGCGCAGGCTGCTGGCATTCAGATGATGCCCGTCACCACGCTTCAATCAAACTCGAAAGAGCGGTTTCTGGCGGTCGAGCGGTTTGATGTGACCCGCGACCAGCGGTTCCACATGCAAACAGCCGCAGCGCTGTTTGGAATGGACCACAAGAACGCCACCGTCGACTATATCGATCTACTGAAGCTGACCCGCTGCCTGACGCGCGACAGTGCGCAAGTGGAACAGATGCTGCTGCGGATGATCTTTAACGCACGTGCGGTGAACCGGAACGACCACCTGCGCAACCATAGCTTCCTGATGGATGCTGAGGGGCGTTGGTACCTGTCACCTGCCTATGACCTGACCCACACTATGGGCAAGGGCGGGCTGCACCGGATGACCATGGCGGGCAACAACCGCCAGCCGGGGCCGATCAACTTTGTCGATGTAGGGCGTGCGCTGGACATCAAGCCAGCGAAGGTTCTGGCAATGCGTGACAAGGTGGACCGCGCGATCTCGCAGTGGGACGGCTTTGCCGAAGCTGCCTGTGTACCGCGCATCCTGCGCCACGCCATCAAAGACGATATCGAACGCGCGCTCACCTGGCACTAACCGCAGCATCTGCTACAAACCCGTTGTCTGAAAACAATTTTGCCGCCTCTGGGGAGCAGAGGCGGCAAAGCTGCGTGATAACGTTGGGAGCTGGCCTGTCTCAGGCCGAGATACCACGCAGTTTCTCGCAAATCGCGTCAAGCAGCACATGGGCCGAGGCCGCGCCGGGGTCCACATGCCCAACCGAACGGGCACCCAGTTTGGCGCTGCGGCCACGGCGGCTTTCGATCTCGGCGGTGTAGTCGCGTCCGGACTTGGCCCCTGCCACAGCGGCCTCAAGGCAGCCGATCACATCTGCGCCGCCCTGCAACGCCTCTTTCGCGCGGGTCACGGCAGGGATCCAAGCGTCCACCATCGTCTTGTCCCCGACCTGAGCGCCGCCACGGGCCAGAATGCCTGCGCAAAGCCCGTCCAGCCATGCCACCATCGCCTTGGCATCAAGGTTCAGACGGTCCGACACGGCCTCGCCCGCCTTGCGGAAGGCCGACGCATAAAGCGGCCCCGAGGACGCGCCGACCGCATCAAGGAAGGCTTTAGCCATCGCCTCGGACACTTCGGAAATCGTGGCATCCGCGTCCATCGTCACCAAACGCGCACGCACGGCGGTCCAACCGATGTCCATGGTAATGCCGTGATCGCCATCGCCAATCACGCCGTCCAATTCCGACAACCAATCCCGTTTGCTATGGATGGCAGCGCCTGCCGCCAGCATCAGGTCACGGAAAATCGCGGGCGTTACAGTGCCGTCGGCTTTCAGCGTGGACCGATCCACCTTGGCGGTGGTCTGCGCCGTATCTGCATGGCGACGGGTGCGGCTGCCTTTGGGCTCAAGGCTGCCAGCGACCGTCAGCGCAGAGGTGCGGCAGGGTGTATCCAGCAGCATTTGCAGATCATCATCCAGCTTCAGCAATGTGATCGAGGCACCCGCCATTTCCAGAGAACTGACGTATTCGCCAACCCAACTGTGGTGAATGTCGATCCCGTGCTCGCCAAGGACCTCGGCCACGCGGCGGTGGATGATGTACAGTTCCAGCTGGCCCGTGGCCCCCAGACCGTTCACCAGAACCGCAACACGGTCGCCGGATTTCAGGCCCATATCCTCAAGGATCGGCTCTAGCAGCTCGTCCGTGACCACATCAGCGGCCTCAACCTTGCCGCGACGGATGCCCGGCTCGCCGTGAACGCCCATGCCGATTTCCATCTCATCAGGGCCGATCTCGAAATTCGGTTTCAGGGTCTGGGGCATCGAACAGGCCGTCAGTGCCACGCCCATGCTGCGGGTGTTGGCGTTGGCGGCTTGGGCGGCGGCATAGCAGCCTTCCAGATCACGGCCATGTTCAGCCGCCGCGCCTGCAATCTTGAAAACGAAGAAGTCACCCGCGATCCCGCGACGTTCATGCTGGCGCTCTTTCGGAGCGCTGGCCACGTCGTCGATCACCTGAACCGAGCGGGTCGGGATGCCCATGCCTTCGCATTCCTCGGCTGCCATGTCGAAGTTCAGCACATCGCCGGTGTAGTTCCCATAAAGGAACATGACCCCTGCCCCGCCATCTACGGCGCGGGCGGCGTCCATGATCTGTTCGGGCGAGGGCGAGGCAAAAACGTTGCCCACTGCCGCCGCATCCGCAAGGCCACGGCCCACGTAGCCGGCAAACGCGGGCTCATGCCCCGAGCCACCGCCGATCACGATACCCACCTTACCATCGCGGGGACCATCCACCGCCACAACAGCGCGGCCCGTGGGGCCTTCGACGGTCAGAATGTCAGGATGGGCCGAGACCATGCCCGCGATCATCTGCGGGATAATGTCTTCGGGGGCGTTGATCAGTTTCTTGGTACGGACTTCGGTCATGGTTTCCTCCCTCTCTCAGCGCCCTTTGATGAATTCTTTTGCCGCCGCGACGGTCTGTTCCAGCCAAGGCTGTTCCTGTGCGCGGGCGTTCACGGTGTCGTCACCACGGGGCAGCCAATGCTCAAGGATAACACTCATATCCTTGGGACAGTGGGCCAGTTGATCCAGAATCCACGGGATCGGCGCGCGCCCCTGCCCCAGCGGCACACCATGGATGTAAAAGCCGACGCCGTAGTTGTCGGGCGTAATCACATAATCCTTGAGGTGCAGGTTGATCGTATAAGGCGCCAGCATCTTGACGGTCTCGTGCGGCCATTCCCCTGCACAGATCGAATTCGCCACGTCCAGACACACGCCAAGGGTCGTATCACCAACCACATCCAACAGTTCGACCATACGGGGCGAGGGGTAGTTGAAGTGGTTTTCAATCGCGATCCGCATCCCAACGTTGCGGGCTTTGTCCAGCAGGGGGCGCAGCTGCTCGGCCAGTTCGGGAACCGGCAAGTGGGAATCCTCGGCGTCCAATGCCACGCGCATGATCTTGGCGTGCAAGCGTTGACCGATGACCAGATAACGCTCGACCTCATCGGCATCAAAGCACTGGGTGCCCAGTTCCAGCGCGATACCTTTGGACTGCGCGATCTCATAAAGCTTGTGGTGATCCGCTTCAGAGAAAGTATCCAGCGGCATGTTGTCGGCGTATTGCACAACGTCCAGACCCAGAGCCGCAGCCTGATCCAGCACCTCGAACGGAGTCATTTTGACCGGTGGCTGTTGATCCTTGATGCCGATCGACCAACGATAGGCGTAGCTTCCCAGACCCAGTTTCATGGGCGCTCCTCCACAAATTCTCTGCCTGTTCTCCCGACAGGCGCGTTGGGGCAGAGTTCTACCGAACCGCGACCGCCAAAGAAATCCACCTAATGTGAAGTATTACTAAACAACTATGTAAGAACGCTTTCTTGAACCTTCCCAAGAACCGCATATTGACTGCATCCTAGGAATTCACGCCGTCGCGCCCATTCGCGACGTGCGCAGGGAGGAATTGATATGGGACTTCTGACCGGCAAGTTCGCCGTCATCACCGGTGCCGCCTCGGCCCGTGGTCTGGGTAAAGCCACCGCAAAACTGTTTGCAGAGCATGGCGCCACCGTGGCCATTCTTGATCTGGACGAAAGCGCCGCGAAGGCCGCAGCCGCCGACATCGGCGCACAGCACGTGGGTCTGACCTGTGACGTCACCGACAAAGCGGCTTGCGAAGCTGCCGCTGCCGCTCTGCTAGACCAGTGGGGCCGTATTGATGTTCTGGTGAACAACGCAGGCATCACCCAACCGCTGAAGTCGCTGCAGATCGAGCCCCAGAACTACGACGCCGTTATGGACGTTAGCCTGCGTGGCACCCTTTATATGTCGCAGGCCTGTGTTCCCGCGATGCAAAAGCAGAAGTCGGGCAGCGTAGTGAACCTGTCGTCGGTCTCGGCGCAGCGCGGCGGCGGCATCTTTGGTGGCCCGCACTACTCGGCTGCCAAGGCTGGTATCCTTGGCCTCACCAAAGCGATGGCCCGCGAATTCGCGCCTGATCAGGTCCGTTTCAACGCGATCTGCCCCGGCTTTATCGCGACCGACATCACCGGCGGCAAGCTGACCCCCGAGATGAAAGAGATGATCCTGGAAGGCATCCCCATGGGCCGCGCGGGCGAAGCGTCGGACGTAGCCGGCTGCGCCCTGTTCCTTGCATCGGACCTGTCGGCCTATTGCACCGGCACCGAGGTTGATGTGAACGGCGGCTCGCTGATCCACTAACCGGATAAACAGAAACAACCAAAGGGCGGCCCCAAAAGGCCGCCCTTTTGCATTTGTTGCTACCGCAGCACCTCATGTGCCCGTGTCGGCGGTCGGAGCCTTACCCATCTCTTTCTGCAAGGTCTGGCACAGGTTCGAAACGTTCAGGGGTTTCGACATCACCGCCGTGACGCCTGCCTCGACAAAGCGGGCAGTATCATCGCCGACCACTGCGGCAGTCAGGCCAATGATCGGGATCGTTACACCGTCCGAGCGCAAAGCGCGGACCAATTCGTCGCCCGTCATTTCCGGCATAAACAGATCAGTGAGCAGAATGTCGGGCTGCTCTTCACGAATGGCCTCCCATGCCTCACGACCATTGGACGCCAACCGGATCGAGCCGAACACCCGCGATAACTGCTTGGTCGTGATTTTCGCGACCAGCGCGTTGTCCTCGGCCACAAGCACCGACATCTTGGAGAAGCCAGAGCAGACGACTTCCTTGCCCTTTTCTTCTCGAACGACCGCCTTTTCCAGCGGGTCCGGCAGCCATATCCGATAACCTGCCCCGCCCTGTGGCGCGGTGAAATATGTCAGCTCGCCCCCAAGAAGTTCAATGGTCTGCTTGGCGATGTAGAGGCCCAAGCCACTGCCATCGGCCTGATTGCGAGCATCCTGCGAGCCACGTTCGAAGGGTTCGAACAAGCGTTCCACATCCGCTTCAGGGATACCTACCCCGTCATCAGTGACAGTCCAGCACCCCTGCGCCAGAATGCGGCGATCTACCAGATCTTGCGGCAACTCCTGATAGGCGATGCGGATTTCACTGCCGTTGCTATGGATGATCCCGTTGCGCACCAGATTGCCAAGAACCTGCTTGATCCGCTTTGCATCGCCCTTCAGCGTACTGCGTGCGCCTTGTTCAAGTTCCACGCTCAGGCGCATCTGATTGCCTCGCGCCAGAAGCTGATAGGTGTTCCGCAGGCTTTCTGCCACATCGGCAGGCACATAGGCCTCATGATGAATGCGCTGGTTCTTTTCGGGGTTCACAGCCTGCCGCATATCGTCCAGCACGTTCAACAACTGGCTAGAGGCCTCGCGCATCTGGCTGGTGGTTTCGGCCAGATCCTCGCCGGACTTCAGTTCGTCAATCAGCATCGAAATCACCGAGGCCGGCGTTCGCAGCTCATGGGATACAATCGAGAACAACTGCTTTTGGCGTTCTTGCCGCATCGACAGTTCGCCAAGAGCATCGGACAAAGCCCGTTGACGCTTATGTTCGTCGGTGACTTCGACCATCATCCCGTAGGCGATGTGTTCGCGCCAGAGGTTCTGTTCGCTCCAGAGGTGGACACGCAGAATACGTTGCTCACCATTCGCCCGAACATGGGCCAGACGCACCAGCAAGGTGTGCGAGCCCGCATCGCCCGACAGGATCATCCTGCGCAGGGCCTCCTGATCTTCGGGTTCAAACCGGCTTAGTAACGCCTCCAGATCACCGCTGGCTGGCAGGCCCACCAAACGCTGCGCGGCCGGATCCACACGCATCATGTCGCGCGGCACGTTGATCGCGAACAGGCCAACCCCTGCAAAGTTACGTACGGTGGACAGGCGGCGAATGCTGGCCTCGCGCTGCGCCAGATCGTAGCTCAGACGGCTGCGCAGGGCCATCGCCAGAACAATAATGAACAGCATAAGGATGGCGTAGCGCTGCAGCAGAAAAGATTCGAAATCTCTGGGTGCGGTGTCTGTCAGATAAGCGCCTGTCATCGCCGAATAGATCGCGACGCCGACGATGACGATCAATGGGGCAACGCGCGCGGGCAAGGTCAGCGCCAGCAGCAAGGCCAAGAGACCCACATCCATCATTGCATAGCCGCCACCGTCGGACTGATGCATCAACGCCAGCGCAGGGAAGACCCCCAATATCGGAGCCGCCCGCAGCAGGCTGGCCTGCGTAGGCATATTCAGGATCGCCACCATGAACCCGCCCACAACCGCGGTCCCGCGCAGGGTCCTGTTCAGGGCGAAATCCCTGTAGTTTTCGTCAAACCCCAGCGCAGCCAAATGGGCAGGATCCAACGTGGACGCGAACTTCTGGACCGCAAGAAACTGTATTGTACAGATCACCAAGAAGGCGACGGAAATAACAGCCGTCACCAGCAGCGCCGTATCCAGCGGCGGGAATTTTCGGGCAATTTGCGCGTAGACCTGCCGGACGATATGGCCGATCAACACACCGCTCAGCATGTTCGCGCCCCACAGGAAGCCCAACAGGCCCCATGTGACCTCTGGCATCGTGATCCACATAGGCTTGCTGCTAAACGGCAGGATTGCGGGGACAAAGAACAGCCCCGCCAGTGCCAATACCGGTACCCATGTCAAACGCTTTGGATAGGTAACGATCCCCACGCAGGCCGTGAAAAGCGCCGCATGGGGGCTGAGATTTACTGCAATCGTGTTCGGCCCATGAAGCGCCGCGCCATAGGACATGCTGATCGTCCAAAACAGGACCACCGACAGATAAAGCACGGAGTGAAAGACAGGACGGCTTTGGATCGCCTCGCTGATCACACTGAGCCGCGAAACCTCAAAGTCACGATAGACCTGCCCATAGGCATTCTCATGAGACCAGAACTGTCCGACCTGCGCCGATTTGTGCATGCCGCCTCGCCTTTACGCACCTGCAACCTAACTTGGACCGCCAGCGCTCCGGCCTGCATTAATCGCGCAACGAACCCGTCGCGACGCAGCAGCCAAGAAACAAAATCCAGCGGACAGATGCATTAGACATGAAGACCTGACTATATGGCAGATGGCCATCAGGACGAGGAAACACAAAAAAGACGGTCAGTTATGCACCGATATCGCCTTTTGGACGTAGGATTCTTCCCCGCGGGGAAGATCGGATATGCCCTAGACCGCACCGCGGGTGATCGACGCCAAGGTGTCGGTTTCTTCGATTCTACAGCCAAGATCGGATAGGGTCGCGGCGACATGCGCATCATGTTGACGCCCCTCTTCCCTGATCCAGTCAGAGAACAAACGAACGATCCGGCGACTTGCGTGACGTGACGGACAGACCAACCAATAGGCCGGAAACCGAAGAACTTCGAACCCGACCGACAGGGGCACCAATGCACCGCGCTCGATCTCTGGCAAGGCAAGGGTCGCGCTTTCCAACACGACACCACCCCCATCGGCAGCCACCTGAATAGCCATCGAGGACCGGTCAAACCTGAGGGGATAAACCAACCTGCCCCCCATTGCGCCCCGCCGCGCCAGCCAGAAGTCCCACCGGCAGTGGGTCTTGACCGAGTCAATCAGACGCGCTTGCCGCAACTGGGCGATGGGATCGTCCGAGAGCTTGCGCAGCTCTTCCAGATAAGACGGCGCACACAGCGGTAGAACGAAATCATCCACGACCGCCTCTTGGTGCAGACCAGACCAATCCCCTGCCCCATAGCGCAAATCCAGATCCACGATCTCGGTTTCGAAATCGGTAAAGTCCGGCGTCCCGTCCACCCGCAAATCCCACCCCGGATTTTCGTCGAGAAAATTCTTGATCCGCGGACCCAACCAACGGACGCCAAAACTGGGGCTGACCCGCATGATGAAATGGCGGTTCTCGCGCTGGCGTACGATCGCGCTGCGCACGTCGCGCATCATGCGAAAGGCTTGGGTGGTAGTTTGAAACAGGCGCTCGCCATCAAGGGTCAGAGACAGGCGACGCTTTTCACGGCGGAACAGCTTTACCCCGAACTGCTGCTCAAGCAGCCTGATCTGCTGGCTCACCGCGGACGGAGACACACCC
>JAYZYX010000364.1:0-3419 GCA_036139795.1 Pseudomonadota bacterium
TCGCTTACCCGGCCCAAGGCGACGGCGCCTGACGCTGTATCGGAAGTTGCACTATCTCTTCACTTATGTGTTCTCGGACAAGCGAGCCTTAATCCCTGGCCTGGTTTCCTTCAAACGACCGCCGGACAGCAGCAAGTAGATTGACCGCCTCTCTCGCCCTGTCCGGTGCATGATCAACGATTTTCACATCGATCAGATAATGTGCTGCCGATTGTGACACGTCTTCCCGCGCAAGGCGGTTTGCGTGACACAGCAGTTTGTCAGTCACGCTCTTCTCGATGCCGATATTGTCCATGATTGTCCCGCATGATCTCCTTAGATCATGTCGGTGCCAACCCGACGTGCTTGACGCTTCATTGATTGCAGTCTGCACTCGATCAATGTTCATCAGCCGCCCGCCGGTCGACGACGGAAAAACAAGGTCGTCAGGTTCGCCATTGAGAAAAGATGGAAGCGACAAAAGGAGATCGACGGCGGCATCGGACAGTGGCAACACGACCTTCCGTCGTTTCGATGGTTTGCCTCTGGCAGGCGTCGACTTGACATAAGCAGTCCAAGTCTTCGCTTCGATGTCTACGTCTTTCTTTCGCAACGACAAAACGTTATTCAACCTCGACATCGTTAATGCGATGAACTGAAAGGCGGCTGGTCCATAGTTGTCCTCGGGGTCCAAAAGCTTGGCCAGCTTTTTTGGGGCAGGGTAGGTCAGGAGTGGCAAAACTGCTTCGAACTCTTTGCGCGACAATACGCGTTCTCTTTTGCCTTCGATGGTATCATCGAAAGCGGAGGGGTCTTGAACTTCTGACAGGTCTGGCAAGCGGAGCGCGGGATTGCGGCCTGCGCCTTGTTTCTTGTAGGTACCCCTTGCGGCACCCCAATTGTAGACGGTTGACAGATAAGCCAGGGCTCTCGCAGCCGCTCCATTGGCCGTATTTTTCCCCTTAACCGGCCGGACAGGAGTGTAATTCCGCACAGTGTCCGAGATGATCTGCGTTGTGATCCGCGAAAGCGGCATTTGAAGCAATTGCGCGAACACATTTCGGATCGATGCTTCAGCTTCGGCGACAACTCTGCCCGGGCGATTGTTTTCGCGCCAGATTGCGCGTGATATCGCAAGCTCGATCTTGGCCTCCGCGATCAGATTTTCGAGCGTCATGGTTTGCAGTTCTGACGCAGCTTTCGATTTCTTCATATCAGCGGTTGGATCGATGCCGCGCTTTACCAGACCATGCCAACGCGTTGCCGTGCTGCGCGCAACTTTCAGACTTATAATCGGGTAGGCCCCGATCGTTCGATACAACTTCTCTTGGTTCGGCCCGCGTGCCCTGAGGATAAAAGTCTTCTTCCCAGACTTTGTGATGCGCAGCACGAGACCTGGCGTCTTCATATCTGAGATCTCAAGCCGTTCTTTGCCCTCGCTATCAGCGCTGCGAACGAAAGCGTCGGTCAAATTGACTCCGTGTAATTTTGACAAGTTTGCCATCCTTTTTCTCTTCCTGAGAATCAGGTCGGTCGATTTCGTCACGTGCGGAAATGATGCGAAGCCCGGGGGGCACCGGGGGGCCAAAATGGCCGCGCTGCGATGAGACAAGGTGAGACAACATGCGCCTCGAAGAGACATCGAAAATGGCCATAACCGTCTGATAAACAATATTTTATCTGTACTCACGGTGTCTCAATACATCCCATCGCGATTCGGGCTGTTTCACCCCAGATGCGGAATCATAATCCGCGTGTCGGGGGTTCAAGTCCCTCCTCCGCTACCAGACTTCCCCATCATCAAATGCGTTCCAACGGCCCCAGTGCAGGGCCTGGCTGTCGCTGCGCCGTAGCGGTTGACATGAAGGGCGGGCTTTCGTTCAGTCGCGCCCAAGGGGCCCGTGATCGGACCCCGTTCCGCGCAGGGCGCGGTTCGCTGTGATCCGTCTGATGCAAAGGACCGCACCCCGTGCCATCGCCCGCGACGCCCACCAAGACAAGCCCCGCAACAGACCCATCCCAAGTCCCCCGCGCCACCTGGCCGACCCTGGGCGAGGCGACCCGCGTCTGGGCCCGCGTCGCGGCGCTGTCCTTTGGCGGGCCCGCCGGGCAGATGGCCGTCATGCACCGCATCGTGGTCGAGGAGAAACGCTGGATCGGCGATGCCCGGTTCCTGCATGCGCTGAACTTCTGCATGCTGCTGCCGGGACCCGAGGCGCAGCAGCTGGCGACCTATATCGGCTGGCTGATGCATGGCACCCGTGGCGCGGTGATCGCGGGCGGGCTGTTCATCCTGCCGGGCGTCCTGGCGATCCTGGGCCTCAGCTGGATCTATGTCCTCTGGGGCGATGTCCCCCTGGTCGAAGGCGTCTTCTTCGGCCTCAAGGCCGCCGTTCTGGCCATCGTCGTGCAGGCGCTGCTGCGGATCTCGTCCCGGGCGCTGAAGACGCCGGCCATGCGGGGCATCGCGGTGCTGTCCTTCGTGGGGATCTTTGCGCTTCAGATGCCCTTTCCCCTGATCGTCGCGCTGGCGGCTCTGGCCGGTTACATGGGCGCGCGGGCTGGGTTCGCGGGCTTTGCCCCGGGCGGCGGGCATGGGGCGCAGGGCAGCCCCCATCTGGCCGATGCCGACAGCCTGCTGGGCGATGAGGCCGCCACACAGGGCACAGCCGGGCGGCGCGGGGCGCTGGTGGCCGGGCTTGCGGCACTGGTGCTGTGGCTGGTGCCTGTCGCGGCGCTGGTGCTGCTGGCGGGGCCGGGCAATGTCTTTGCCGATATCGCGCTGTTTTTCTCGAAGATGGCGGTGGTGACCTTTGGCGGCGCCTATGCGGTACTGGCCTATGTCGGACAAGAGGCCGTGGGCACCTATGGCTGGCTCAGCGCCGGGCAGATGCTGGACGGGCTGGGCATGGCGGAAACCACGCCGGGGCCGCTGATCATGGTGCTGCAATACGTCGGCTTCGTCGGCGCCTGGAGCGCAAGCGGAGACATCTGGACCGCCACGCTAGGCGCGCTTCTGACCACCTGGGTGACCTTCGCGCCCTGTTTCGCCTGGATCTTCCTCGGCGCCCCCTGGATGGAGCGTCTGCGCGCCAATCGCGGCCTGTCGGCGGCGCTGACGGCGGTGACGGCAGCGGTCGTGGGGGTGATCCTGAACCTGGCCCTGTGGTTCGCGATCCACGTGATCTTCACCCAGGTCACGACCTGGACGGCGGGCCCGGTCGCGCTGGAGCTTCCGCGCCCGGCCTCGGTCGACTGGGCGGCGCTGGCGCTGACCCTGCTGGCACTGGTGGCGGTGCTGCGGCTGAAACTGGAGATGGCCATGGTGCTGGGCGGCGCGGCGCTAGCCGGCGTGGTCCTGACACTGCTGGGCTAAGGGCAAAGATCACCGGCAGGCCACAGCCCGCCGGTGACGTATCCTCAGGCCCCTTTTCAGGCCC
>JAYZYX010000365.1:0-20518 GCA_036139795.1 Pseudomonadota bacterium
GGTCTGCTCCATCGGGCCAAAGCCCTCTTGCTGCTCGCCGTTATAGTCGCCCGTGACGGGGTAGCCCGCCTGACGGCCAGCCTCGACGAAGGCATGGAACAGGGGGTTTTCGCGGGGACCCCGGGTGACATGCAGCGGGCCATCCTTGCCGCGCCATTCCTTATCACCGCCATGGCCGCCCTCGTGCCAATGCTCCATGCGTTTGAAATAGGGCAGGACATCCGCGTAGCTCCACCCGCGGGCACCGGATTGCGCCCAGTGATCATAGTCCCGCGCGTGGCCGCGCACATAGACCATCCCGTTGATGGACGACGAGCCGCCAACCACCTTGCCCCGCGGCGTCGCCAGACGGCGGCCATCAAGGTAGGGCTCGGGCTCGGACTGAAAGCCCCAGTCGTACATGGGCATGTTCATTGGATAGCTCAGCGCCGCAGGCATCTGGATAAAGGGGCCAGCGTCCGTGCCGCCATGTTCGATGACGATCACGGATTTGCCCGCCTCAGCCAGACGATAGGCAATAGCGCAGCCCGCGCTGCCTGCGCCGACGATCACATATTCGGCTTGCATGGGCGTCTCCTTAGAACGGCGCTTCGGTGTCGCCCATGGCGACGTAGACGGTTTTCAACTCGGAATAATGCTCGATGGCGGCGCGGCCGTTTTCGCGGCCAACCCCCGACAGCTTTGACCCGCCAAAGGGAACCTCAACCGGAGTCAGATTGTAGGTGTTGATCCAAGTCGTGCCTGCCTCGAAGGCGCCTGCCACGCGGTGGGCGCGGGTCAGATCAGCGGTGAAGACACCAGCGGCCAGACCGAATTCGGTGGCGTTGGCACGGGTGATCGCCTCTTCCTCGGTGTCGAAATCCAGCACGGACATGACAGGGCCAAAGATCTCTTCTTTGGCGATGGTCATATTGTCCTGCACGTCGGCGAAAACGGTGGGCTCGATCCAGTAGCCAGGCCCTTCCAGACGCTTGCCGCCCGAGATCAGACGCGCGCCCTCTTCATGGGCCTTAGCGATATAGCCTTCGACGATGCTGGCCTGACGGTCGCTGACCATCGGGCCAAAGTTCACCGCCTCATCCAGCGGATCGCCCATCTTCACGCCTTTCAGACGTTCGGCCAGACGGGACAGGAAGGTCTCTTTTATGCCCTTCTGCACAAACACACGGGTCCCGTTCGAGCAAATCTGACCCGAGCTGTAGAAGTTCGCGTTGATCGCGGCGCTGACAGCATTCTCCACGTTGGCATCGTCAAAGATCACCAGCGGAGACTTCCCCCCGAGTTCCATCGTGACATGACGCAGACCTTCGGCCGCCGCCGCGTAGACCTTGCGGCCCGTCGGGATAGAGCCTGTCAGAGACACCTTTGCAACATCAGGGTGCGTGACCAGACGGGCACCCACGGCCCCTGCCCCTTGCACCACGTTGAAGACACCGGCAGGTGCGCCGGCCTCGATCAGGATTTCGGCCAGCTTCAGTGCCGACAGGGGCGTGGTTTCCGACGGCTTGAACACCATCGTGTTGCCGCAGGCCAGCGCGGGCGCGGCCTTCCAGCTGGCAATCTGGATCGGGTAGTTCCACGCGCCGATACCCACGCACACCCCCAGCGCCTCGCGGCGGGTGTAGGCGAAATCTGCGCCAAGCTGGATATGCTCGCCGCCCAAGGTCGCGGCCAGACCGCCGAAGTATTCCAGCGCATCCGCCCCGCTAGAGGCGTCTGCGATCAGGGTTTCCTGCAGCGGTTTGCCGGTGTCGACGGTTTCCAGTTCCGACAGTTCGCGGTTGCGTTCGCGCATGATCTCGGCGGCGCGGCGCAGGATGCGGCCCCGCTCAACGCCCGAGAGGGCAGCCCAAGCGGGTTGCGCGGCTTTGGCAGCGGCGATGGCCTGATCCACCAGCGCCTCATCGGCCAGCTTCAGGGTCGCGACGGTTTCACCGGTGAACGGGTAGATCACGGGCAGGTCTTCAGTGCCGCCCTGAACATACTGGCCATTGATAAAGTGGCTGGCGGTCGGCGTGACGTCGATCGTCATTCGGGACGTTCCTTCTGTGCAATCAGGCTAAGTGTGGCGGCCGGGCGTTTCGCCCCACAGCGCACCAGTTCGTTTTCAAGGGTGCCAAGAACCAGTTCGACCGCCACCTGTGGATCAGCGGCGGCATCGCGCAGGCTTTGACGCAGGTAGACCCCGTCGATCAGGGCTTCGATCCGGCGGGCGATGGTCACCGCCTCATCGCCCACCAAGGGGCGCAGGTCGTGCAAAAGGTTCGAGTGCAGGCGACGGTAATAGACGGTCAGCAAACGCCGCGCCTCATCCTCGTTCTGGGCAAGCACGTAAAAGTTCATCCACGCGCTCACGACCTCATCGCGAAAGTTCGAGGGGGCAAAGTTCGCGTCCACGAGCGCCTTCAGACGCTCTTCATGGGTCTTGGCTTTTTTCAGACGGCGCCGCGCCTCCAGCCCGTATTGGGACAGGATGTGCCGCATAGCCGCCATGAAAATCTGGGTTTTTCCGCCAAAGTAATGGTGCGCCAGCGCGCTGGACATGCCTGCGCGTTTGGCGATCTGGCTGACCGTGACATCCAGTGTACCGGCGCGGCCGATCTCGTGAATTGTCGCCTCGACCAAGGCCGCGCGACGTACAGGTTCCATTCCGACTTTGGGCATTTTCCGACCTCATATGACGGAAATGACCCTAGGGTTTTTTATTGACTAGTCAATCAACAAAAAGACCGGACAACAGCCAACCCCTTCGCAAAGCTGGAAATGTCGCAGCTTGCGGCCCGTATTTTATGCACTTTGGGATGCGGGGCGGCGGGGCCGCCCCAAGCGGCCTTACCGGTAGGCGGGCACGTTCAGCATGGTCCAGTGATGGATATAGCCCACCACCCGCGCACCACCCGCGACCTGCTGGTCAATCGCTGCCTGATCGTATTTGGGACAGCCGATCAGCATGTTGGCATCGTCCCAGAAATCCTTGGACACCATATTGCGGGCGATCTCATAGCAAGGGCTGCCCGCGTCCGGATATGGCCGAACGGTCTTCAGCCCCGACTGCCACGGAGGCGAGTAATACGTCCCAGCCGTGCTGGCCGGATTGGTCGAGGCACAGCCAGCCACAGCAAGGCATAGCACGGCGGCACGGGCGAAGATCTTCATCGGAATAGGTCCTGTCGTTCAGCAAGTATTGTTGTCCACTCTAACCGGTTCGCAAACAGTTGCAGCGAAAATCCCCGTGAAGTTCCGGTTTTAGCGACAGATCGGCGCAAATTCGCATTGGACGCCTACGTTGGGCGGCATTCTGCCTTGCGCGACGCGGGGCTTGGCCCTAGCACGGCGCACATGAAGATCCTGTTTCTCGGAGACGTCCTTGGCCGCGCAGGCCGGACCGCTATCAAAACCCACCTTCCCCGACTGCGGAAAGAGTGGGCGCTCGATTTCGTTGTGGTGAATGGCGAGAATGCCTCAAACGGCATGGGCCTGAGTGGCGAACATGCCAAACTGATCTTTGAGGCGGGCGCAGATTGCGTGACCCTTGGGGATCATGCCTTCGACCAGAAAGACATGCTGCAGTATATCGAGGGCGACACCCGCGTGATCCGCCCCGTGAACTACGCCAAGACCGCGCCCGGTCGCGGCGCACGCATCTTCTCGGCCCCCGGCGGGCGCAAGGTGATGGTGGTGCAGGTGCTGGGGCAAATCTTCATGAAGCGCCCCTTTGACGATCCGTTCTCGGCGGTGGACCAGATTTTGCGCACCCATCCCTTGGGCGCACAGATCAATGCGACCATCGTGGATGTGCATGCCGAAGCCACCAGCGAGAAGATGGGCCTTGGTCACTGGATGGACGGCAAGGCCAGCCTGGTGGTCGGCACCCACACCCATGTGCCCACCGGCGACGCACAAATTCTGCCCAATGGCACCGCTTATCTGACCGATGCGGGCATGTGCGGCGACTACAACAGCGTGATCGGCATGGAAAAGGCCGAGCCCCTGCGCCGTTTCGTGACCGGCATGCAGAAGAACCGCTTTACCCCTGCCGAGGGCGAGGCAACCCTGTCCGGCGTCTATGTGGAAACCGATGACAAGACCGGCAAGGCCACCCGCATCTGCATGGTGCGCCAAGGGGGCCGGCTGCAAAGTTCCGGCCCGCTGTGACCTTAAGCACTGCCGCCCCCTGAAGGGGGCCGCGGCACAGGGCAATAAGAAAGAATGCTTGCCCCGCTTTCCGGGTTGGGCAAGGATGCAAGGCCATCCCTGGCAAGACCCGGAGACCCGAACGACGTGATCGTACTGCCCGAAGCATATCAGGCCCTTGCCGCCCTTCTTATTGTCGGCGGGATGTTTGTTCTTTTTATCCGTGAAACCTTCCCGACCGAAGTTGTGGGCATTACAGGCTCGGCGTTGATGCTGTTTCTGGGCATCCTGCCCTATGATGCCGCGATCACCGTTCTATCCAACAGCGCCCCTTGGACCATTGGCGCCTTGTTCATCGTCATGGGCGCCTTGGTTCGCACGGGCGCGTTGGATGCTTTCACCCGCTTTGCCAACGAAGGGGCCACGCGGAACCCGAAGATCGCTCTTTTCGGGATGCTGGTCTTTGTGGTGATCTTCTCGGCCTTTGTGTCGAACACCCCCGTTGTGGTCATCATGATCCCCGTCTTTGTGCAGCTGTCGCGCACCTTGGGAATGACGCCGTCGCAACTGCTGATGCCCCTGAGCTACGCTGCGATTCTGGGCGGGACGACGACACTGATCGGCACTTCGACCAACCTGTTAGTGGATGGTGTGTCCCGCAGTCAGGGGCTTGAGCCCTTCACGATCTTTGAGGTCACCCCCTTGGGCATCGCTTTGGTGATCTGGGGTGCGATCTATCTGCGCTTTATCGGTGCCCGCCTGCTGCCCCGCCGAGAAAGTCTGGCAGGCGCCCTCAGCAACCGATCCAAGATGAAGTTCTTTACCGAGGTCGCGATCCCCGAAGACAGCGCCCTGATCGGCCGTGATGTGACCGAGGTCGAAGCCTTCAAACGTGGCGGTGTGCGCCTGATTGACGTGCTGCGCGGCGATGCATCGCTACGCCGCGATCTGACCGCTGTTGTGCTGCAAGCGGGTGACCGCGTGGTTCTGCGCACCGAGATGAGCGAACTGCTTGGCCTGCAACAGTCCAAAGACCTGCGGATGGTGGACAAGCTCAGCTCGGTCGAGACGCAGACCGTTGAGGTTCTGATCACCCCCGGCTGTACGATGGTGGGCCGTAGCCTTGGCAACCTGCGCCTGCGCCGCCGCTATGGTGTCTATCCGCTGGCAGTCCATCGCCGGAACCAGAACATCGGTCGCCAGCTGGACGATCTGGTTGTGCGTGTCGGTGACACGCTGCTGCTGGAAGGCAACGCCGCCGATATCCAGCGTCTGGCCAGCGATGTGGGCTTGGTGAACGTCAGCCAACCCAGCGAACGGGCCTACCGCCGCGGTCACGCCCCGATTGCATTGGGTGCGCTGGTGGCGATCGTTCTGGGCTCGGCGCTGGGGCTGGCGCCGATTCTGATGATGTCGGTCTTTGCCGTGGCCTTCGTGCTGCTGACCCGCTGTATCGACGCGGATGAGGCATTTGACTTTGTCGAAGGGCGTCTGCTGGCGCTGATCTTTTCCATGCTGGCCATCGGTGCGGGTCTGGAACATTCCGGCGCGGTCGAGCTGATCGTCGGCCATGTGGCCCCCCTGCTGAAAACCCTGCCCCATTTCTTTGTGATCTGGTCGATCTTCCTGCTGACCTCGGTCCTGACCGAACTGGTGACCAACAACGCGGTTGCCGTGGTGGTTACCCCCATCGTGATCGGGCTGGCCCATGCCATCGGCGTGGACCCGCGCCCGCTGGTTGTGGCGGTGATGGTGGCAGCCTCGGCCAGCTTCTCGACCCCTATCGGCTATCAGACAAACACGCTGATCTATGGTCCCGGCGGCTACAAGTTTTCCGACTTCATGAAGGTGGGCATCCCGCTGAACCTGAGCATCGGCATCCTTTCCGCCCTGTTGATCCCGCTGATTTGGCCGCTTTGACACATCTTTAAGGCAGACAGGCCCTGCGGGACGCTTGCAGGGCCCCTAGCGCCTGCCTTATAGAGGCGCGACAGAATTTTAGGAACTTGGAGGCACTCATGGCCGGCCACTCAAAATGGGCGAACATCCAGCACCGCAAAGGTCGTCAGGACGCTGCCCGCTCGAAGCTTTTTTCGAAGCTCGCCAAGGAAATCACCGTCGCTGCGAAAATGGGCGACCCTGATCCGGAAAAGAACCCCCGTCTGCGTCTTGCCGTGAAGGAAGCGAAGTCGAACTCGTGCCCGAAGGACGTGATCGAACGCGCCATCAAGAAGTCGATGGCAGGCGAAGGCGATGATTACGAAGAAATCCGCTATGAAGGCTACGGCCCGAACGGTGTGGCTGTCATCGTTGAGGCGATGACCGACAACCGCAACCGGACCGCGTCGAACGTGCGCTCGATCTTCAGCAAGAACGGCGGCAACCTTGGTGAAACCGGCAGCGTCGGCTTTATGTTCGACCGCAAGGGCGAGATCACCTACGCCGCAACCGCAGGCGATGCGGACACCGTGATGGAAGCGGCGATCATGGCCGGCGCCGAGGACGTGGAAAGCGGTGAAGAAGGTCACACCATCTACACCGCAGACACCGATCTGGCCGAAGTGTCCAACGCGCTGGAAGCAGACTTGGGCGAATCGGAATCGGCCAAGCTGATCTGGAAGCCCCAGACCACCACCGAGCTGGATCTGGAAGGCATGCAGAAGCTGATGAAGCTGATCGACGCGCTGGAAGACGACGATGACGTCCAGCGGGTCACTGCGAACTTTGAAGCCTCGGACGAGGTGATGGAGCAGCTCTGATTTTCTCAGGTTTGCTTTGAATTCTGAAAGGGCGTGTCTGCGGCAGCAGGCGCGCCTTTTTGAGTATTTATGCAATAAAGAAGCCAGCAGGAGTCGGACACTTCGGGCCTCCAGCCAGCGTTTGGGGATTGCCTAAGCCTTTGTCTTCTGTTCGAGATATGTGCATGACCCATACGAGTGACACTCAGCCCTTACGCGCGATTTTCTGGATGCTGATCACCGGCTTTCAGTTTGTCACGATGACCGCTTTGGTGAAATTTCTGGGTGGTGCGATCCCTGCCGGTGAGACCGCCTTTTTGCGCTTTGCTTTAGGGGTGCTGTTTCTGGCGCCGGTCCTGCCTGCCCTCTTCCGTAATTTGCCCAGTGGCCCGCAGGTGCGGCTGATTGCTTTGCGTGGTGTGGCCCATTCGGTCGGGGTTGGGCTTTGGTTCTATGCGATGGCCCGTATTCCGTTGGCGGATGTGACGGCGCTGAACTATCTGAACCCGATTTATGTCACCCTTGGGGCGGTGCTGTTTCTTGGCGAGAAGCTGGCGCTGCGCCGGATACTGGCGGTGGTGGTGGCGCTGATCGGGGCCTTTGTCATTCTGCGGCCCGGTTTTCGGGAATTGAGCAGCGGGCATATCGCCATGTTGGGGACCTCTTTGGGATTGGGGGCCTCTTATCTGATTGCCAAGCGTCTGTCGTCGGAGATGCCCGCCTCTCATGTGGTGGCGTGGATGTCGATCGCTGTGACCATCGGGCTAAGCCCGCTGGCCATTGCCCATTGGGTGACGCCGACGTTCCACCAGATGCTGATCCTGGTCGGGGTCGCGGCGCTGGCAACGGGGGCGCATTATACGATGACGCTGGCCTTCCGCTGCGCTCCGGCCACACTGACCCAGCCGGTCACGTTCCTGCAATTGCTATGGGCGGTTCTGATCGGGATGGTATTTTTCCATGAACCACCAGACCCCTATGTCCTGCTTGGTGGCGGGATCATCATTGCAGCTGTCAGCTATATCACCCTGCGCGAGGCACGGTTGAAGCGGTCTATCACCCCGTCCGTTCCGGCGACCAAGGTCTAGAAGGTCAGAACGCCTGCCTCGGTGATGATCATGTCGAGGGGTTGATCGGTCGGCTCTAGAGGCAGCGCATCGGCCTCTTGCGCCGCATAGGCAAAGCCAACGGCTTGCACGGGGCCATTGGCGCGCAGAAGCTCAAGCGTTCGGTCGTAAAAGCCGCCGCCATAGCCAAGCCGTCCGCCTTTGCGATCGAAGGCCACCAAGGGAACGATCACCACCTGCGGGGTCATCCAGTCACCTGTCGCGGGGATTTGCGCCCCGAAGGGACCGTCTGTCATCGCGCAATCAGGCTCCCACAGACGGAATTTCAGGGGCAGTCCTTCGCCTTCGATCACGGGGACGCCGACGGGGCCGTGGGCGCTGGCCTCGGCCATTGCGGGCAGCGGGTCAATTTCGGTCCGGATGGGCATGTATCCTGCCACTGGCACACCGCGATACCCAGCAAGAAAGCTGGACAGAAAGCCACAGCGGCCCGGTCCGTGGGTTTGGTGCGCCTCTTTCCGGCGGGCGAAGGCAGCTTTGCGGGCCGCCGCTTTGATCGCAGTCAGATCGGTCATAACAACACGGCAGACGCAAGACCGAGGAAGGCGAAGAAGCCGACCACATCCGTCACCGTCGTCACAAAGGTGCCTGAGGCCAAGGCAGGGTCTACACCCACACGTTCAAGCCCGATGGGGATCAGCGTGCCCGCCAGTGCGGCGACCACAAGGTTCACCACCATCGCCACCGCGATGACGGCCCCAAGCATCGGATTGCCGAACCAGATCAAGCCGACAATCGCCATGATCACAGCAAAGACCACACCGTTGATCAGGCCCACAATCGTTTCACGCCGGATCACCCGCCACACGTTCGAGCCGGTCAAGTCGCGCGTCGCCAGCGAGCGCACGGCAACCGTCAGGCTTTGCGTTCCCGCGTTCCCGCCCATCGAGGCGACAATCGGCATCAGAACCGCCAGCGCCACCACGGTGGCAATCGCATCTTCGAACTGGGCGATCACCAAGCTGGCCAGAATCGCGGTCAGCAGGTTGACGATCAGCCAGGGCAGACGCTGCTTGGTGGTCTCGATCACGCGGTCGGTCAGGCTGCTTTCACCCACACCGGCCAGACGCAGGATGTCCTCTTCGTGCTCTTCGTCCAGTACGATCATGGCGTCGTCGATGGTGATCATCCCTACCAGACGACCATCGTCATCCACAACCGGCGCCGAGATCAGGTGGTACTGGTTGAAGGCATAGGCCACGGCCCCCTGCTCTTCGGTGACGGGGATGGTGCGGAAGGTCTCTTCTTGAATATCGGCCAAAGCGGTGGCGCGAGGGCTGCCCATCAGGCGGCCCAAGGTCACGTTGCCCACAGGGCGCATGCGCGGGTCGACCAGCGTCACGTGGTAGAACTGCTCGGGCAGTTCTTCAGTGGCGCGCAGGTAGTCAATCGCGTGCCCGACCGTCCAATGTTCGGGGGCCGAGACGACCTCGCGCTGCATAAGACGACCGGCCGAATATTCGGGGTAGCTGAGCGATTGCTCAACCGCGATCCGGTCCGCACCGTCCAGCGCCTGAAGGATGGCGTCGGCCTGTTCATCCTCAAGGTCCTCGATCAGGTCAACAACGTCATCGCTGTCCAGATCGCGCACGGCCTCGTTCAGGACTTCGGGCGGCAGCGCCTCGATGACCTCTTCGCGGATGGTCTCGTCCAGTTCGGACAGAACATCGCCGTCCACTGCATTCGGGGCCAGCAGCAGGATGCTTTCCCGCTCATCAGGTTCAACCTGTTCCAGAAGGTCAGCGATGTCGGCAGAGTGCAGCGGCTCAAGCAGCTTGTTGACGCGCTCGGCGTCGGCCTCTTCAACCGCGTCGCGGATTGCAGAAATCCGGCGTCCATCAAGCACTGCGTCTTGAATGTCGTCTTGTTCGAGGTCTTCAGGATTCTGAATATCGTCTAGCATGATGACCTCCGTTCCTAATTGACCGCACCATAGGCGCGCTGACGTGGCAGGAGCAAGCCACTGCACACTTTCACTTTGCGCCTCCCATACATAAAAATAGCTTTGATCAACAAGGAGTAACCCTGCGTGTCCCACGAAACTCTTCTGCTTGGACAAACCCTATGGTTTGAGGGCAACGCTTTGACACATGGGGCGGAAACCGCACGCCATCACAGACGTGGCGGGGTGCTGATCCGGGGTGGAAAAATCGCGGATCGGGGGGACGCGGAAACCCTGCAAAAAAGTTATCCACAGGCCGAAATATTAGACTACGGCGCCCATTTGATCACCGCAGGCTTTGTAGATGCGCATATGCACTATCCCCAGACGCGGATGATCGCCAGTTGGGGCAAGCGGTTGATCGACTGGCTGAACACCTACACCTTCCCCGAAGAGATGACCCTTGCGGACCCCGCAGAGGCCCGCGCCCGCGCTGATCTGACCCTTGATCTAGCGTTGGGCCACGGGACGACAAGCCTTTGCAGTTTCACCACGATTCACCCCTGTAGCGTCGATGGTTTCTTCGATTCAGCGGCTGCGCGGGGGATGCGGGTGTTCGCGGGCAAGACCTGCATGGACCGCAACGCACCCGAGGGTTTGCGTGATACGGCGCAGTCTGCCTATGACGATAGCAAGGCGCTGCTGGCCCGCTGGCATGGCAAGGGACGGGCTGAATATGTCATCACGCCGCGCTTCTCTCCGACATCAACACCCGAGCAGCTTGCCGCCCTTGGCGCCCTATGGGCCGAGCACCCCGAGTGCCTGATGCAGACCCATCTGAGCGAGCAGACCGATGAAATCGAATGGGTTCACAGCCTGTTTCCGGATTGCGCAGACTACCTGCAAACATATGAAAAATATGGACTTTTAGGCGCACGCGGTCTTTACGGCCATGCTATCCACCTGACCGACCGCGAACGCGCACGCCTGCGCGAAGTGGGCGCGGCGGTGGTGCATTGCCCGACCTCGAACACCTTTATCGGCTCGGGTCTTTTTGACATGGCGGGGCTGGCGGCTGATGGGCTGCGGATCGGGCTGGCAACGGATACGGGGGGCGGCTCGAACTTTTCGATGCTGCGGACGATGGCCGCCGCCTATGAGATCGGACAGCTTCGCGGCACCGCTCTGCACCCCGCGCAACTGATGTATCTGGCGACCGAGGGCTCAGCCCGCGCCCTGAAGGCCGAAGACCGGATCGGGACGCTGGCAATTGGCTCTGAGGCAGATATCACCGTTCTGGATCTGGCCTCGACCTATGCGATCGAACAGCGATACGCACGGGCCGAGACTTTCTATGAGGCGCTGTTCCCGACCATCATGATGGGTGATGATCGGGCGATTGCAGACGTATGGGTGGGCGGCGTTCAGGCGGACCGTAAGCTGTCGTAAACAATCCGACGTTATTCCTGAAATCGTCCACAGCCAAAAAGAACTCCCACAGAGTTATCCACAGGACATTAATAACCTGTTAACACTTAGAGCTTTTCCGCCAGACGTTGCGCGAAACGGTTTTGCCTCTCTACAATCCTTGGCAGATCGAGTGTTTGCAGGATGCCGTTTTGCACAACTATACGGCCTTCGACCAGGAGATCGCGCACGCGGACGGGGCCTGCCAACAGCAAAGCCGCCGGATCCCAACTGCCCGCGCTTTCAACGCCGGTTACACCCCACAGGGCGATGTCGGCCCGCTTGCCCACGGCAATCCGTCCACAATCAGGCCGCCCCAGCACATCGGCACCCCCGCGCGTTGCGATCTCTAGCGCCTCGCGGGGGGACATGGCGTCGGCCCCTAGATTGACCCGTTGCAGCAACATGGTCTGGCGGGCCTCTAGCATCAGGTTGCCAGCGTCATTGCTGGCCGAGCCATCAACCCCCAAGCCCACCGGAACACCGGCATCGCGCATGGCGCGGACCGGCGCGATGCCCGAGCCAAGACGACAGTTCGAACAGGGGCAATGGGCCACGCCGGTTTTCGTGCGTGCGAATAGGTCAATCTCTTGCCCGTCCAGCTTTACGCAATGGGCGTGCCAGACATCCGCGCCGGTCCAACCCAGATCCTCGGCGTACTGACCGGGGCGGCAGCCAAAGTTGGCAAGGCTGTAGGCGATATCCTCTTCGTTCTCGGCCAGATGGGTGTGCAGCATCACGCCCTTGTCCCGCGCCAACAGGGCGGCCTCGCGCATCAGATCGCGGCTGACCGAGAACGGCGAGCAGGGCGCGATCCCCACGCGGACCATTGACCCTTCGCTGGCATCGTGGTGAGCGTCGATCACGCGGATGCAGTCTTCCAGAATGGCGGCCTCATCCTCGACTAGCGCATCAGGCGGCAGGCCGCCTTTGCTTTCGCCGATGCTCATGGCGCCGCGCGTGGGATGGAACCGCAGACCGATCTCTTTGGCGGCCTCGATCGTGTCGTCCAGACGGGCACCATTGGGATAGAGATAGAGGTGATCCGAACTCAGGGTGCAGCCCGACAGCGCCAGTTCCGCCAACCCGATTTGCGCCGAGACGTGGAATTCCTCGGGCCCCATATGCCCCCAGACCGTGTAGAGCCGTTGCAGCCAGCCAAACAGCAGCGCATCCTGCGCGCCCGGAACTGCGCGGGTCATGGTCTGATACAGATGGTGATGGGTGTTCACCAAACCGGGCGTCACCACACAGCCACGCCCCTCAACGATACGCGCATCCGGCGCGGTGAGGCTTTCACCGATCTGGGCGATCACGCCATCGCGGATCAGAACATCCACGCCGCGCAATTCGCGCCGCGCGTCATCCATGGTGATCAAGTGGTCAATATTGCGGATCAGAATCGCAGACATGGAGGCCCCCTTTCAGGATAAATCCATGTCCCCTCAGATCAAGCGATCCTTCGCGACGCCAGAGAAGGACAAAGGCTACGTCGCGAAAGGGCGTGCCAGCGCGGCACCTGCCTAGATAGTGGCCAAACCGTCGTGCAAAAGCTCAAGCGCGGCGGCGTGGATTTCCTCGGACGCGGCAGCAATGATTCTGCCACCATTATGGGCAGGCCCACCGTTCCAGTCGGTCACGATCCCGCCTGCGGCCTCAATCACCGCCTGCGGTCCCTGAATATCGTAAGCGTTCAGCCCTGCCTCAACCACCAGATCAATCTGGCCCGCCGCAAGCAAAGCGTAAGCATAGCAGTCCATCCCGTAACGCACCAATTTTACGCGTTTTGCAAGGTTCCGGAAAGCACGGCCTTCATCTACGGACCCAACCTCTGGGAAGGTCGAGAACAGAATCGCCTCTTCCAGAGTAACCCCTTTGCGAACATGCAGGCTGCGACGGCCAACCGGCCCATCGCAATAGGCCTGACCAAAGCCGCCAAAGAAACGCTCGCCAATGTAGGGTTGATCAACGATGCCCATCACCGGACCATCCTGATCCGAGAGGGCAATCAGCACACCCCACGTCGGCGTGCCGCTGAGAAAGCCGCGGGTGCCATCGATTGGATCAAGTACCCAAGTTAGCCCGCTGTCGCCTTCGTGCTGGCCCATCTCTTCACCGAAGATGCTGTCCATAGGACGACGATGCTGCAACACATGGCGCATGGCCGCTTCGGCGGCGCGGTCGGCTTCGGTGACAGGATCAAACCCCTCTTCGTCCTTGTTGTCCGCCATAAGTTCCGGATTGCGGAAATAGGGCAGAATAGCCGCACGTGCGGCTGCGGCCATCTCATTGGCCGTCTCAATCAGAACAGGATGAAGATCTTGGGAAATACGAGACATGGAAACGCCCTTTCAGGTTCTAGAAAGGGCGCTACCCAATGATACGCTTCAAATCAAGCGACGTCGCTAAGAACGCGTGCCAGTTCGAACAGACGGCGACGCTGGTTCTCGGGGATGCTGTAGTAGGACCGGATCAGTTCCAGCGCTTCTTTGTCGCCCAGAATGTCTGCGGGCAGCGCGGGGGTCTTTTCAGCGTCACCTGCGACCTGACCATCCAAGCCTTCAAAGAAAAAGCTCACCGGTACTTCCAGCGTTTGCGCGATATCCCAAAGACGCGATGCGCTGACGCGGTTTGCGCCAGTCTCGTACTTTTGGATCTGCTGGAATTTAATCCCGACGCGTTCGGCCAGCTGCTGCTGTGTCATGCCGATCATCCAGCGACGGTGACGGACACGCTTGCCAACGTGGACATCTACAGGATGGGTCATCAAGTGCTCCTACTTCGTTGTGCGCACATCTTTAGGGGTGCGCGAGTCTTTTTATTGCAACCGGACTACCTGAAAATGCAACTTTGACCCTTCCTTACGCGAAGTTGTCGCCGTTTGCGAGTACATATTACGATAATCCGGTCTTACTTTTATCTCACTCTCACAACTTGTAACTCAACCTAAGATAAAACGCCAAGACATTCTTCTGATCTAGGTGGAGTATACTTAAGATAGTTTGGTTCCTATGTCGCATTGACCAACGCGGAAATATT
Organism: Pseudomonadota bacterium; assembly: GCA_036139795.1. Lineage (GTDB taxonomy): Bacteria > Pseudomonadota > Alphaproteobacteria > Rhodobacterales > Rhodobacteraceae > Donghicola. The sequence continues at coordinate 14,388 of JAYZYX010000365.1, forward strand.
ACGAAAGTTTACAGGAAAAATATGGGGGTTATACGTGAAAGCCTACAACTTGGACGCGATTGGCGACAAACCCGCGCTTGCACAAATGCAAGTGCCGTCTCCCGCAAAAGGAGAGATTCGGATACGGATCACGGCCTGTGGCTTAAATTTCGCTGATCTCCTGATGATAGAGGGAAAGTATCAGGACACGCCCACAGCGCCTTTCATTTTAGGCATGGAAGTTGCGGGTGTCGTAGATGACCTAGGGGAAGGTGTGACCTCTCCGGCGGTCGGAACCCGCGTTGCAATTTTCGCAGGTAAGGGCGGATTGGCCGAATACGGCTGCTTCCCCGCAGAACGTGCGATCCCCCTGCCCGACAGCATCTCTGACGTCGAGGCCGCAGGCTTCCAGATCGCCTATGGCACCTCGCATCTGGCGCTGGACTACAAAGCGCGGCTGCAACCGGGCGAGACCCTGCTGGTTCTGGGGGCTGCGGGCGGCGTCGGTCTGACTGCGGTCGAGATCGGCAAGGTCATGGGGGCCCGCGTCATCGCCTGCGCCCGTGGTGCCGACAAGCTAGAGATTGCCAAGCAGCATGGGGCAGATCACCTTATCGACGCCAAGACTGAAGACATCCGCGAGGTGGTGAAATCTCTGGGCGGCGCTGATGTGGTCTACGACCCCGTAGGCGGTGACCAGTTCGAGGCCGCCTTTCGCGCCACCAACCCTGATGGGCGTCTGCTGGCCATCGGCTTTGCCAGTGGCACCGTACCGCCGGTCAAGGCGAACCATATGCTGGTGAAGAACCTGACGGTGATCGGCATGTATTGGGGCGGCTATCTGAAATTCAACCCCAAGGCTCTGACCGACAGCCTAGCCACCCTGTTCAAGTGGCATAGCGAAGGGAAGATCAAGCCCCATGTCAGCCACACCCTGCCGCTGGACCGCGTCGAAGAAGGGCTTGCCCTGCTGCGCGACCGGAAATCCACCGGCAAGGTGGTGATCACGATCTGATCACCCTCACATCTGGGCGTAAGCCTGACGCAACAGATCGGCCATGCGTGTGCCCGCCTCGCCATGCATGGTCTCTGAGACGTACATGTTGATCTTCTTGGTCGCCAGCTCCGGCAGAGTGCCTTTATGGTTCACCTGTTCAAGGTGCGGAGCCTCGGTCCCTTCCAGCATGGCATTGATGGCAAGGTCCGCGCTGACTGTCGCCTCAATGGTGCGGTCCATGTCAGATTCGACGGCCAGTTCCCACGGGATGCCCGCGGCCTCGACCCGCCGGATGACGCCAGACCGGAAAATGCAGTTTCGCCCGAAAGCCAACCGCAAAGGCCGCTGCCGCCATGCGGTGCCACCTGCCGCGCCGATCCACAGCAAGGGCAGCTCTTTCAAGGTCTCGCCCCCGCTTTCCACCCCATCTTCGGTGGTCAGGATCAGATCGCATTCCCCTTTGCGGAAGCAGGTCTTCAGCCCCTTGGTGTAGGACGAATTCAACTGCACCTTCATCCGGGGAAACTCTGCATAGAAGCGCTGCAACACCATCGGAAGGGCCGGATAGACGATGTCATGAGGCACCCCGAGGACAATCTCGCCCTCATAGGCCGTATCCGTCAGACGCGACCAGATCTCGTCATTCAGCTCCAACATCCGCCGCGCATACCCCAGCAGCTTTTCCCCCGCAGGCGTCAGCGCAATCTGACGGGCGGTGCGGTCCAGCAACTCGGCATCCAGAGATTCCTCTAACCGCTTCAACTGCATCGAGACCGCCGATTGCGTCAGATTCAAAAAGCCGGCCGCCCGTGTCACGCCGCCAGTATCCGCAACAGCCACAAACGATCGCAGTGCAGTCATGTCGAGGTTTCGGGCCATATCACAACTCCTGATGATATTCGTCAAATTCATTCATTTTGCATATGCACCACAAACTGCCATATAGATCAAGGAAATTGATCCAACCTTCATGACCAATCACAATTGATGAGACCAGACCAATGTCATCACAAATCAAAAGACTCTCTCTTCCGCTTTCGCGGTCCTCGCGGTTCTCGCTTCTGTCTTGGATCGGAACTACCCTTGCTCTTGCCCGCCAGCGCCACGATCTGGCACAGCTGGACGAGCGTATGCTGTCCGATATCGGCCTCAGCGCAGACGAAGCGCAAAAGGAAGTAAACCGCGCACCTTGGGATGTCCCTTCGCACTGGCGTTTTTAAGTGACTGATCCAGACCGAAAACCGACAACCCGACACTTGAAAATCTGAGCACCCTTGCCGATATTCATAGGCAAAGGTGCTCTTTTCATTTGGGGCACATACATGTCTCGATTTTCGGAGGAAAAGGATGGCAGACTTTAACACGATGCGCGCCACCGCTGCCGGCGCCCGCACAGCCCAGATCGATGAAGGTCTGCGCGCACATATGAACAAGGTCTACGGCACTATGTCCGTGGGCATGTTGATCACTGCGGCGGCGGCTTGGGCGATTTCGGGTCTGGCCACCACCACTGACCCGACCGCTGCTGTCGGCCAGATCGGCAATGGCACCTACCTGACCCAGTTCGGCGCTGCGATCTACACCAGCTTTCTGAAGTGGATCATCATGTTCCTGCCGCTGGGTATGGTTTTCGGCTTTGGTGCCGCAATCAACCGCCTGTCGGTCGCCGGTGCGCAGACCTACTTCTACGCCTATGCGGCCGCGATGGGTGTCTCGCTCAGCTGGATCTTCATCACCTTCACCGGCTTCTCGATCATCCAGACATTTCTGGTGACCGCGATTGCCTTCGCCGGTCTGTCGCTGTGGGGCTACACCACTAAGAAAGACCTCTCAGGCTTTGGAACCTTCCTGATGATGGGTGTGATCGGTCTGGTCGTCGCCTCGATCGTCAACATCTTCCTTGGCTCGTCGGCGCTGCAATTCGCGATCTCGGTGATTGGCGTGCTGCTGTTCTCGGGTCTGACTGCTTATGACACCCAGAACATCAAGAACACCTACGTCCAGATGGCCTATGCAGGCGACAAGGAGTGGTTGGGTAAGTCGGCGATCATGGGCGCGCTGCAACTGTATCTGGATTTCGTGAACCTGTTCATGTTCCTGCTGCAGTTCATGGGCAACCGCGAGTGATCAGGCGCCCAGCGCTAAAACAAATGGGGCCGGTCCAAAAAGGACCGGCCCTTTTCGTTTGTCGGTGTCTGTCTGGTTCATGCAAGGGTCATGGTCATATGCACCGCAGGAAAGCGAATTCCGGGCGCAAGGGTTAGGTCAATCTCGGTCATCGCCATCAGGCCAACCGCCTCATAGAAAGGGACCGCTGTCAGCGTGCTCATGCATTCCAGCTTGCGCACCCCCTCATCAGCGGCGTGCTGCAAAGCCCGCGTCATCAAGGCGCTGCCGATCCCCTGACGGATGTGATCAGGGTCCGTCACAACATGGCGAATATGGCCCATATTCGCGGGCAGAGCGGCACTAACGGGGCTCAGCCAGCTCCACCCACCGGCGCCAACAATCTGGCCCTGTGGGGTCTCTGCCACGTAGTAGCTGCCAGAGCGCAATAGCTCGGGCTTGGCAACGCAAATGCGGGGCAAGGCGCGGCGCAACAGGTCTGAGGCGTAATCGCGCTGCAACAGCACGGGATAGGATGCCTGCAACAAGGCTGTCACACGCTCGGCATCCTCAAGGCGTGCGGGCCTTATACTGTAGATCAAGGGTAAAGGTGGCATGGTCGTTCTCCAAATTGCCGGATGAAAATCACTTGAAGCGGTTTTCCGGCGCGACCTTGCCTTGAAAAGAAAAGAGCCGCGCCAGATGTCTGGTGCGGCTCTTTTGTCTGGTGTCCGAAGAAGGCTTACTTGATTTTGCCTTCTTTGTACTCGACATGCTTGCGCACCACCGGGTCGTACTTACGTACGACCATCTTTTCGGTCATGGTTCGTGCGTTCTTTTTGGTCACGTAGAAGTGGCCCGTGCCAGCGGTCGAGTTCAGACGGATTTTGATAGTGGTCGGCTTCGCCATGGTTCTCTCGTCTTTCGCTAGATCGGGCGGCGGTTTAAAACTTCCACCCGCAGGTAATCTCTTGAACCCCGCCTTTTACGGACGCACGGGGAAGAGTCAATAAGATTCCCAAGAGAACCAGCGTTTATTTGCAACTCTTTCACTGATCCCACAGGGGGGCACGATTTTCGCCGAAAATCGTGCTGTGGAAAATCCTTCGGCGAAGGATTTTGCCCTTTGGAAACCTATGCGCGGAGGGCCTGTAAGCCGGATTCTGTCCAAGCGCAGATGCGCTCTGGATGACCATTCATCTTGACCCGCAGTTACCTGCGGACCTCTAGCTGCCAACCCGGATCCCTGGGCCAAGTCATACCCTGCGGTCGCGCCGCGCGGGATCCCTATTCGGCATTGCTCCTGGTGGGGCTTGCCATGCGGGGTCTGTTACCAGCCCCCCGGTGGTCTCTTACACCGCCGTTTCACCCTTACCCCGAAGAACGAGGCGGTCTATTCTCTGTGGCGCTTTCCCTCGGGTTGCCCCGGCCGGGCGTTACCCGGCACCATTGCCTTGTGGAGTCCGGACTTTCCTCGCAAGGCAAATGCCTTCCGCGGCCATCCAGCCCTCCGCGCAGGGGCGACTTATGATGTGGCGGGGTGGCGGTCAACGGGAAACCGCTCGGCAAGGTTCTCGATCAAGGCGCAATCTAGCCCGTCCAGAGGACCATAGGCCCACGGACGGAACCGCTGGCGCACCGCATCTAACAGCACATCCTGCCCCACATCCGCTGTGTACCCAAAGGCACGCGCCGCTTCGCAGAAGCGGTGGCCGTCCGCGTCAGGCACGCAGCCTGCGAACTGCGGCCACACCCCCTGCCCCTGCAACGCCAAGGCACGCCAGTCAAAGCGCCGCCCGGGATCGGCCTTGCGATCCGGCGCCATGTCCGAATGTCCGATAATGTGGTGATCTGGAATGATCCAACGGCTCCGGATACCCCCCATCAGATCGACCAGAGCGGCCATCTGGGGCGCTGGAAAGGGGCTGTCACCGTCATTCACCAACTCGACCCCGATCGAGCGCGAATTAACGTCAGTCACATCGCCCCAACGCCCTGCCCCCGCGTGCCACGCACGGCGTGCTTCATCCACCAAAGGAATGACACTCCCCTTGGGGCAAATAACGTAATGGGCAGAGACTTCGGCCTCGGGATCGCAAAGGCGATCCAACGAGGCCCTAAGGCCCAACACAGTGTAGTGCCGCACGATCATATCGGGCTGCACATCCCCCCGTCTGGGGCCGTGATTAGGGGACCGGCTCAGTTCTGAACCGCGCGCCGGAACGGCGTCGGGTCCCAAGTGCAGGCGAAACCATCGCCATCGGGGTCAACCCCCAGCTTGTCCTTCATCGGGCCGCCAGACGCCAAAAATGCCGCCTGCGCCAGATCGGGCGAGGCATAGCTGCCGCACGCCCGTGCATATTTCGCCTCGGCGCGGAAGGTGCTGCGCTTGTACATCGGACGGCCAACTGGGTTGTTCGTCTTCAGAGCATAGCCCACGATATTGGGCGAGCCATCGGGACGCGGCGGCAGCTCACCGGGCTGCACCACGGTGTAGAGCGAACGGTTCCGCTCGAGCAGAGCCTTATCGTCCTGAATGGTGCGTTCGCTACTGACCGCTTTGAAGTCATTCTCGTCCGACAGCTGCGGGTTTGCCCCGGGGGTCACAGTGATCACAGGCGCTGGGTTGGACGGGCTGGCCTGAACAGGCACCGCACCCGAGTTCCGACCGGCCAGATTAGCCGTATTGATCGCCTCATTGGCCTGATCGCGCAGGTCCAGCACATTGCGGGGCGAACCCACAACGCTGCGGGTTTCAACCGAAGCAGCATCGAAAGAAGACGTCGGAACGGGCGCAGGGGTCGGCGCAACAGAAGTCACGCGCGGCTGCGACCCGCTCAGGTCCAGAACCTCGGACGAGATCACCGGCGCTGCCGGAATGACCGCGCTGGTGCCCGGCGCACGATAGGGATCATAGCTATTATAGCCCGGCCCGCTTTCCGGCAGGTCCGGCCCGCACGCCGCCAGCCCTGCAAAAGCCAGAATAATAAACCCAGTGCGACGCACCATCATGGACATTCTCCGTTCAGACCTATCGGCCTGTTACCAC
>JAYZYX010000366.1:0-2676 GCA_036139795.1 Pseudomonadota bacterium
CGAGGCACTTTGCCGGTGTTTCGGCACATCGGCAAAAACGATGGTGTTGATCATGTTGAACTGAAGCGACCGCGCCATGCCAAAGCCAAGGACCAGCCCGAGGATCGCCCAAGGCGGCGTGTTTACCGTGATGCAGCCCAATGCCACCGCAAATCCTGCGGCGATTATGGCGTTCCAGCCAAGACCCACTCGGAAACCGCTGCGGGCCAGTATACCGCCCATAAAGGGCTTTAGCAGCACTGCGCCGCCTGCAATGGCAAAGACCACAAGCCCCGCACGGGCGGCGCTCCACCCGAAACCAAGTTGCAATTGTAGCTGTAACAGGAAGGGGATGGCGTTGATTCCCATGCGGGCAGGCACGCCCCAGCCAAGCCCGTTTCGAAACAGGCGCAGCCGGAACAGCGACAGATCCAGTGCCGGACGGGGGATGCGTCGGATATGACGGGCATAGGCCCAAGCGGCCAGCGGAACCGCGCACCAGAGCGCCAGCATCCACTCGGCAGGCAACAGCGGATGGACAAAGTAATCAATGCCGATTTGCAGGACCGACAGAATGACAGCGCAAAGGATAAAGCCCTTTAGATCGAAGGCCCCAGCAGGTTGCGGAGTATCTGCGGGCAGGACGCGCCAAGCAAAGACCAAACCGATCAGACCCAACGGGATGTTGACCAGAAAGATCAGCGGCCATTGGGCATAGGTCACGATCCAGCCGCCCAACAGGGGACCAAGGACCGGCCCGATCTGCACAGGGGTCGTCATCCAGATGATCGCGGTCGCCAGTTGCGCTTGCGGGGTGTGGCGGATCAGCAGAAGCCGCCCGACCGGTGTCATCATGGCCCCTGCCCCCGCCTGAAGGACACGCATGCCTATCAATTGGCCAAGGTTCTGGGACATCGCCGCCCCGATCGATGCCACCATGAACAGCGCGATTGCCATGAGGAACAGCCGCTTTGCTCCGATCCGGTCGGCCAGCCAACTGCTGGCGGGGATCATCGCGGCAAGGGTCACCAGATAGATCGTGACCGCCAGATTGACCCTGAGCGGATCAATCCCGAAATCCTGCGCGATGGTGGGTAGGGCAGCGATCAGGATGGTGCTGTCCAGCGTCTCGATCAGAAACGCGACCGAGACCGTCAGAGCCAGCGGTAGAACGGCGCGATCAGTCATTTGCCGCCTGCGATGCTGCCATAATTTCAGCGACCTGCACCGTTTTGGCACCCTGAATGGCGGCGAAGGCATCAAGGATGCGCTCAAACCCTACGATGCGGAAGGGCTGGCCCATGATCCAAGGCGATAGGTTGATTGTCAGCAGGCGATGTTGACCTGTCTCTTCGGCCTCGTGCGCCAGTCTCTGGGCCGCAGCGATCATTGCGCATTCAAAATCCGCCAGCGAATTCTGTCGGTTGGCGATGATCTCGCGATCACATAGCTCAAAAGCAGCGGGGAGCGAGGTGATGGGACCAGAGGCGGTCATATGCTGGTAGGGAGCCTCATCATTGCCCCAATCGGCCATGGCATTTACGCCAGCATCGACCAAGAGCGCTGGCGTGCGCGACGATTGCGACCAACTGGGCGAGTGCCACGCAACCGGGGTCAGCCCCTCCGCCTGTAACAGGGATAAAGCCTCGGCGATCATGGATTGCTCGGTGTCTTTGGTAAGCCCGTCATGGTGGATCGCACCAGCATCAAAACCCGCGGCGACCACGTCCCAGCCCTCTTTCGCAATCTCGCGGGCCAAAGCCGGATACCGTGCCGCCACCCGCGCATTCAGAAAGGCCGAGGCAGTCATCTCTCGCGCCGCCAACGCGTCCATCATACGGAAAATGCCCACGCGATTGCCGTAGTCGCGCTGGGTATAGGTCTCGGAATCCGGCCAAGGGCGGTTCGGGGCGCCAATGGGCAGAAAGGGAGTGTCGCTGATATTCAGGGGAAACCATTCAACGGCGATCTGTATCCAGATGCCTAACGTGGTGTCGCCATTCCAGCGCAAACGGCCTTCAGCCCAGGTATCGCGCCACGGGAAAAAGTCGTGATCAGGCCCTTCGCGGCGTAGGGGCGTTTCCAGATAGTCGGGGCCGGTGGGCAGGATTTTCTTGCTCATGCGGCGCCCTCCTGTTGCGCGGCCAGCCATTGGGTCATGCGGTCGTAATGGGTCGCATCGTAGTGCGCTGCGATCTCGCGGGCGGTGGGGTACCAGACATCGGGATGGGATTTGACGTGGTCTAAAAACTCAGCGAATGCATCGATTCGGTGGGGTTGGCCCAAAACAAAAGGGTGGATGGCAAAGCACATGACTTTGCCGTTCTCGGCCCCTTCCGCATAAAGGCGATCAAACTGCGCCTTCAGTGATTGCAACATCTGGTCCACGGACATGTTGTTCCAGTGTAAGAGCGGGATGTCGTTCATCTCGATCGAATAAGGCACGGTCATGAAACGATAATCGCCACCCACATTCAGAGGCATGGGCTGTTCGTCGTGGAAATAATCTAACGTATATCGCAGTCCCTCTTCCGCCAGCAGGCGTTGGGTTTCTAGCGAAGGGGTGATTGCCGGTGTCAGCCAGCCGTCCAGCCGCTGGCCGAAACGGGCGATGGTTTCCTTGCTGTTGCGTATGACGGCCCGTTGGTCCTCAAGGGGCATCCCGTAGAAGTAGCGCGTGTTGTAAAGTCCGTGGCT
>JAYZYX010000367.1:0-6059 GCA_036139795.1 Pseudomonadota bacterium
CGTGGTGATTGGCAAGGACGCCAGCTACGTCAGCGAAGAAGACGCGCTGGATTACGTGGCAGGCTACTGCGTGATCAACGACATGTCCGAGCGTGAGTTCCAGATCGAAAAAGGCGGCCAGTGGGTCAAAGGCAAATCCGCCCCCACCTTCGGCCCGACCGGCCCCTATCTGGTCACCGCCGATGAGGTTCCGAACCCGCAGGCGCTGGCTCTGAGCCTCGATCTGAACGGCGAGACCGTGCAGAATTCAAACACTGACGACATGATTTTCACCGTCCGCCAGATCATCAGCTACATGAGCCAGTTCATGCAGCTGCAAGCGGGCGATATCATCGCCACCGGTACACCTTCGGGTGTGGGCATGGGCATGAAGCCCCAGCGCTTCCTCAAGCCCGGTGACAAGATGACCGTGCGCATCGAGGGTCTGGGCGAGCAAGAGCAAACCGCCGTCGCCTACCGCTGAGCTACGACGTAGAGATCGACACAGGGGCTGCCTTTAGGGGCGGCCCTTATTTATTTGTAGTACTTGGCGGTGCTGGCAGGACTGTGAGTATTTGGATCAAGAAGAAACGGATGCTTCTTTATTGCAAAAATACTCATACACTGCCGATCGCCTACTGATCGAGCCCTATGGTTGTTGGCGCGATTTATCCCGAACGGCGGTTCCCCTTGCCCGGCAAGGATTTGAGTATTTGGGCAATAAAGAAGTCAGGGGCTTAAACGTCTTTTCGCAGCAGGTAGATGTCCATGCACCAGCCATGCTCGGCGCGGGCTTTGGCGCGGGTTTGAATGATGTCCTGTGTGATATCGCGCAGGGGGCCGGAGCGACGGATTTCATTGGGCATGCCTGCGAAGGCGGTCCAGTAGATGGTGATGCCGGTAGGGTCCAGATGCTGGAAGCTACAAGCGCCGTCGAGCATCACGACGACTGTATCCACTTCGTTCGGCCAGCCGTTGTCGCGGAGTTGGCGGCCTGTGGTGATGGTGAAGGGGCCGTTGATGCGGTTCAGCGGGATGGCGTGGCCTGCGGTCAGGGTCTGGATCGAGGTGATGCCGGGAATCACCTGTGTGGTGATTCGGGTCTGTTTTGTGAGGCGCTCTGCGATGCGAAGGGTGCTGTCGTAGAGAGAGGGGTCTCCCCACACCAGAAAGCCGACGGTGCCGCCCGAGGGCAGGGCCTTTTGCATCGTGTCCAGCCAGACGGCGGCGATGGCGTCGTGCCAGTCGTCCACGCGCTGGCGGTAGTCGATGGTGGCCTCATCCCGAACTGGCAGGGTAAATTCGTGGATCGGGGTGTTGCCGGTTAGCACATCGGCGCAGATCTGGCGGCGCAGGCCTGCAAGGTCATCTTTCTCAGCGCCTTTGTGGGGGATGAGGATGGCATCGCAGCTGTTCAGGGCCTCGATCGCTTCGAGGGTCAGATGCTTGGGGTTGCCCGAGCCGATGCCCACCAGTTTCAGGGTATAGGCCATCAGTCTGCCAGCGGTCCGTAGAGGATGAGGGCCGGTTGAGTGCTTTCTGCGCCCTCAAGGCTTTCGGCCAGTTCTGCGATGGTGCTGCGGGTCAGGACCTCATCTGGTTTCGAGACCCCTTCGCAGAGCATGGCGGGGGTGTCGGCGGGCATGCCGTGTTTGATCAACTCAGCCACCATTTGGGCGAAGGTGCGTTTGCCCATGTAGACCGCTGTGGTGGCGTTGGCATCGGCAAGGGCGGCCATGTTCAGCTGGTCGGGCAAGCCCCCTGTCACATCGTGGCCGGTGACGAATTGAAGGCGGCGGGCGGTGAGGCGGCGGGTCAGGGGGATGCCAGCGGCGGCGGCGGCGGCCGAGGCGGTGGTGACGCCGGGGACGATCTCATATGCGATGCCGTGGGCGCGCAGGGCGATGATTTCTTCTTCCAGACGGCCATAGATGCCGGAATCGCCGGATTTCAGGCGCACGACTTTGGCCCCTTGGCTGGCGTAATCCACCAGAAGCTGGCTGACGTGGTCCTGTTTGGGGCTGGGACGGCCAGCGCGTTTGCCGACGCCGATCAGGTCGGCCTCCGGCTTGACGTGCTCCAAAATCGGAGCCGCGCCAAGATCGTCATAGAGGATCGCGTCGGCCTCTTTCATCCGGTTCAGGGCCTTGAGGGTCAAAAGCTCTGGGTCGCCGGGGCCAGAGGATACGAAACTGACAAAGCCGCTCATGTGGCCTCCGAAATCATGTGAAAGAATGTGCCGGTGGCGTGACCTTTGACCGAGCCGGTTTCGGGCACATCGGCTCCGTTGGCATCGGTGACATGGGCCAGAGGCGCATCCGGTTGTTCCAAAATGGTGGAATAGTGGAATTCATGGCCGCGCAGGCGGGCCTTGGCGCTGTACCCCGGCAGGGGGGCGTGCAGATCGGCCAGACGGTAGCCGAGGTGCATTTTGCGTTTCTCATAGCTGGTCACAAGACCCAAGAGACCTGCCATCTGGTGGCGGGTGCCTTCTTTATCAATCAAGGCGGTGCCCATAGCCATGTAGCCGCCGCATTCACCGTGAACAGGTCGGGTTTCGGCAAAGCTTTGCAGGCCGCTGCGGAAGTTCTGCGCCGCTGCGATTTTGCCCGCGTGCAGTTTGGGATAGCCGCCGGGCAGCCAGCAGACATCGGCGCTGGGATCGGGGGCTTGGTCCGCAAGGGGGCTGAAGGGCAGAATCTCGGCACCGGCGGCGCGCCACGCGTTCAACTGGTGCGGATAGACAAAGCTGAAGGCTGCGTCACGGGCTAGGGCGATGCGCTGGCCGGGGGGCGGACAGGGACGCGGTTGGATCGCAGGGGGCTGGGTTTGCAAGGCGGCAGCGCGGATTGCGTTCAGGTCCACATGTTCGGCCACGAAACTGGCGGCGGCCGAGAGGATGCGGTTCAGGTCCGAATGCTCTTCGGCTTGGACAAGGCCAAGGTGCCGCTCGGGCATCTCGATGTCCTTCATGCGGGGGAGCGAGCCCAGAACGGTGATGCCGGCCTCGGCCATGCCGGCGCGGACCAGCGCGTCATGACGGGGACTGGCGACGCGGTTCAGGACAACGCCTGCCACCTGCACATCGGGACGCATCAGGGTAAAGCCTTTGGCGACGGCGGCGGCGGATTGCGCCTGTCCCGACACGTCGATCACCAGCACTACGGGCCAGCCCATCAGGGCGGCCACATCGGCGCTGGCCCCTGATCCGGTCTCACCGGGGCAAGCTACGCCATCGAAGAGACCCATCGAGCCTTCGGCCAGCACGATATCCGCGCCTTCTGCGGCTTGGACCAGATCGGCCATCAGGCCGCGGCCCATGGCCCAACTGTCAAGGTTGACCGAGGTCCGGCCCGCGGCTGCGGTGTGGAAGGCCGGATCGATATAGTCAGGGCCGCTTTTGAACGGTTGCACCGTCAGGCCCTGATCAGACAGAGCGCGGCACAGACCCAGCATGAGGGTCGTCTTGCCCGTGCCAGAGGCGGGCGCCGAGATCAAAAGGCCCTTGGGCAGCATCATTCGGTTCCTTCGGGAAAGCGCGGGTTGGTGCCAAGCGGACGGTAACGACGGTCATAGTCTGCCGCATAGAGGCAGGATTCGTCGAAGTCTTCGGCCCCAAGGGCGTGGCCGACCATGATCAGGGCGGTGCGGCCCCGTTCGCCTTGGGTTGCCTCGATCACCGTGCCGAGGGTGGCTTTGATGATCTTCTGATCGGGCCAAGTGGCACGCCAGATCACGGCGACGGGGCAATCGCTGCCGTAGCTGGGGGAAAGGCGGTCAACCACCTCTTCCAGTACGTGGACGGACAGGTGCACGGCCAGTGTCGCGCCGGTCTTGGCAAAGTTTTCCAGCGTTTCGCCATCGGGCATGGAGGAGGCGCGGCCAGAGGTGCGGGTCAGGACCAGCGACTGGGCGACGCCCGGAAGGGTCAGTTCCGCGCCCAAGGCAGCAGCGGCAGCGGCGAAGGACGGCACACCGGGGGTGACGTCATAGGCGATGCCTTCGGCGCGCAGGCGGCGCAGCTGTTCACCCATGGCAGACCAGACCGACAGATCGCCCGAATGCAGGCGGGCCACGTCTTGGCCTGCGGCGTCGGCGGCTTTGATCTCGGCCACGATATCGTCCAGCGACATGGAGGCGGTGTTGACGATCTTTGCACCATCAGGGCAGTGGGTCAGCAGTTCCTCAGGCACCAGCGAGCCTGCGTAAAGACAGACCGGGCAAGAGGCGATCAGGTCGCGTCCGCGCAGGGTGATCAGGTCAGCCGCGCCGGGGCCGGCGCCGATGAAGTGAACGGTCATGTCAAAGATCCTTCAGCAATTGCGGCGGTGGCCATGCCGTCTTGGGTTTGCACGCGGGGTCCTAGCAGGCGGGCCTGCGGTCCTGCGGCAGCAAGAGCGGCGGCCTCGGCCAGTGATCCGGTGCCGAAACGGGCGGCCACGCGGGGGGAATGGGTCAAAACGGGTTGCTTTGCAAGATCGCCCGCAGGCACGGCGATCAGGGGCAGGCCAAGGGTTGCGGCCAGCGCCTTGATTTGGGGCGCTTGGGCTTTGCCTTCGGCGGTGGCCAGCGCGTCGGGCCTGTGGCCTGTCAGGGCGATGGCCTGAGCCAATGCGCTTTCCGGCGCGGCAGAGCGGAAGCCGAGACCTGCGATTTTCATCGGGTGACGCTCCATTGCAGGATCGGGCGGGCGCGGTCCCAGCCGCGCATCCGGCCCAAGGGGGCGCTTTCCGCCAGTTCCGCCCGTAGCAGGTCTCCGCCATGCATGCCGTGCCAGTTCAGCAGCAGGCTTTCGGTTTCCAGCGTCACGGCGTTTGCTACGATGCGGGTGCCAAGGGGCAGGGTGTCCCAAAGGTGCTGCATCAGGGCAGGGCTGTTGCCGCCGCCGATAAAGACCGCATCGGGCGTGGGCAGGTTCATGAGGCCCTCAGGCGCAGTGCCTTGGATGCAGGTCAGGCGGTGATCGAGACCAAAGCGCGCGGCGTTCTGTCGGATGTTGGCGCAGCGATCCTCACGCGGTTCCAGCGCGATGGCGGTGCAGCCGTTTGCGGCCAGACACCATTCCACCGAGATCGAACCCGAACCGCCGCCGATGTCCCACAGGACCTCATTCACCCGCGGGGCAAGGGCCGAGAGGGTCAGGGCGCGGACGGGACGTTTGGTGATCTGCCCGTCGCTGGCAAAGAGATCATCCCGAAGGCCAGAGGCGCGGGGTAGGCCCTTGTCGCCAGCGCAGTCGATGGCGATGACCACGGGGGCGTCAACCTCGACCAGATCGAAGGTTTCGGCGGTGATGGTGCGTACGCGTTTGCGGGTGCCGCCCAAGCGTTCCAGCACGTGACAGGTCGAAGGGCCAAAACCGTTGTCGGTCAGCCAGTCGGTGATCTGTTCCACCGCCGCACCGTCACGCAGGGTGCAGATGGCGCGGACGCCTCGGCCAAGGATGGGGCGCAGGCGGTCAAAGGGGGCGGCGTGCAGGCCGATGCACAGGGTCTCTTCCATGCGCCAGCCAAGCTCGTTCGCGGCAAGGGTGAAGCTGGATTTCGCCGGAACGCTGGTCCATTCCTCAGGCGACAAGTGCTTGGCCAATGTGGTGCCTGCGCCGAACCAGAACGGATCGCCAGAGGCGAGGACCACCACGTTGCGGCCCCGCTCGGCCAGTACGGGGTCAATGCTGAAAGGCACCGGCCACGCGCGGCCACGGTCGGTGATCCCCAGTAGGGTCAGGTGGCGCGGGCCGCCAAAGATGACTTCGGCACGGGCGATCAGATCACGGCTTGCATCCGAGAGGCCGCCCGGTCCATCTTCCGCCAGCCCGATGATGCTTAACCAAGGTTCAGACATGACACGCATCCTTCTTCTTGGTGGAACCACCGAAGCCATGAAACTTGCCGCGACGCTGGCCGATTATCAGGTGGATGCGGTGTTCAGCTATGCGGGCCGGACGAACAGCCCTGTCGAGCCGCCGCTGCCCACCCGCGTGGGCGGTTTTGGTGGCGTGGACGGCTTGCGCCAGTATCTGCGCGATGAGGGCATCACCCATGTGGTGGACGCGACCCATCCCTTTGCGGCGCAGATCA
>JAYZYX010000368.1:0-3462 GCA_036139795.1 Pseudomonadota bacterium
ATTGTGCGGGAACTGAGATTGGCCGTCGCGCGTAAATACTTAGGATCAGGACTAGATTATCGGAGACCTCCTCATGCCCCTTTCCAACAGCGAAATGCGTTACGGCGCCGTCGCGAAAACCCTGCACTGGACCACAGCCCTACTGATCCTGACGCTGATTCCCCTCGGGTGGATCGCAGAAGAGCTGCCATATGAGACCAGCGCAGAGCTTGCGGCCAAGACATTTGCCTTTTCTTTACACAAAACCCTTGGCGTGGCGGTATTTTTCGTCGCCCTGATCCGCATCCTCTGGGCCCTGACCCAAAAGAAACCTGGGCTTTTGAATGCGGACAAACCGCTAGAGGCCACGCTGGCCGAAACCGTTCACTGGCTGCTTTACGGATCGCTGGTTCTGGTGCCCCTGACAGGTTGGGTCCACCACGCCGCCGTTGACGGCTATGCGCCGATCTGGTGGCCCTTTGGCCAGAACCTGCCTTTCGTTGCGAAAGATGCGGCCCTGTCCGAGACCGCCTCGGTCCTGCACGAAATTTTCGGCAAAGTTCTGATCGTCTCTCTGATCCTGCACATCGCGGGCGCGGTAAAGCATCACGTAATTGATCGCGATCCGACCCTTCTTCGAATGTTGCCGGGCTTCCCCGCCGTGCCGCCATTGCCCAAACAGCACCACAACATCTTCGCACCGATTCTGGCTGTGATGATCTGGGCTGGTGTTGTTCTGGCGGGCGTCGCCGCCGGAGCCTTCACCCACACCGAACAAAATGCCAGCGCCCCTGCGCTGGAACAGGCGGACAGCGAATGGGCCGTGCAAACAGGACAGATCGCCATCACCGTCCAGCAGATGGGCAGCGCTGTTGAGGGTCAGTTTCAGGACTGGACCGCAGAGATCGCTTTTGCCCCCGACGCGGAAGGCCCTGTGAAAGGCCACACCACAGTCACCATCTCGATCCCCTCGCTCACGCTGGGGACGGTCAGTGATCAGGCAATGGGACCGAACTACTTCGATGCCGAGACCTACCAGACCGCCGTTTTCGATGCCGATCTGGTGCAGACCGAAACCGGCCATGAGGCCCAAGGCACCCTGACCATCAAAGGCACCAGTGTTCCGGCCACCCTACCCTTTGATCTGGAGATTACCGGCGATACCGCGACCGTCAACGGCACCATGACCGTAGACCGCCGCGACTTCGCCATCGGCGACGGGATGACGGATGAGGCCAACCTTGGCTTTAACGTCCAGATCACCGTTGCCCTGACCGCCACGCGCTAGGCGCCGCGATCACATCGTTTCGGGAAAGGCGGCTCAGGCCGCCTTTTTCGTGTCCGCCTCGGCCTTGCGACGACTGCGCCCCAGAAGCGACCCAGCAAGCAGCAGCACGAACACCACAGCCGACAGCACAAAGGCCAGTGCATAAGGCAGGTCACGCTGGTTGACCGGCAGCATCGCCAGCAATTCGGTCGGGACCATCATCATGCCGCCAGACATCGGATCGGGTGCCAGCATGGCCTGAACATCCTCGTCCCGCGTCAGGGAAATCGCAGGTCCCTGCATCTCGGCCATACAGATCCCTTCGATCTGGGCCATGCGCGGCAAATAGCTATCCTGTTGCTGCTGCATCCGGTCAGATGTGCTCCAGAACGCCACCGCTGCCACCGTCGAGACCAGCACCATCACCGGCGACCGGCGATAGACCGCGAACACCAGAATTCCCAGCACTACGCTGACCGCCCAAAGGGTCAACCACAGGGACTGCGCCTCAAGACGGCTGAAATTCTCGAAGATCGAGAAATACTCGTCGCGCAGCAAATTTGCGCACAGATGTACAACACTGTTCATGTCCTATCCCCATTTTTATTAATTCCATCAGGGTAAAGTCCCGATCAGCCTCCCAAAATTGCGCAAACAAATATACGCGCGGGCGCTGCCTTATCGGAGAACACTAATATAAAACAAATACTCCCCGCCGATGACAGAACCGGCAGGGAGTTTCAATAAAACATACGGTTATAGAGCGGTCCAACAGGGATATTTGCCGGAAACGCCCGTAAGTCCGGCCTTATTCGGCCTTCATTGCCTCGATCGAGATCTGGATCGCGACTTCGTCGCTGACGTAGGGCGCGTACATGCCCATGTCGAATTCGCTGCGGACAACGGTGGTGGTCGCGTTAAAGCCAACCCAAGGCTTGCCCGCCATCGGGTGATCGCCCATCTGGTTCATCACGGTGTCCAGAACGATGGATTTGGTCACGCCGTTGATGGTCAGATCGCCGGTGATGTTGGCGGTCTTCTCGCCGGTCACTTCGATGCCGGTCGAAACAAAGCTGATCGCAGGCGCGGCTTCTGCGTCAAAGAAATCAGCAGTCAGAAAGTGTGTGGTACGCTCGTCCCAGCCGGTGATCAGCGACGCAGTGGGGAATTCCACGGTGACCGAGCTGTCAGCGGGCGCTTCGGCGTCGAACATGATCTCGCCTTCAAAGCCCGAGAACATCCCCCAAGTGGTCGAGAAGCCCAAGTGATTGTACTGGAACACAATCTGGCTGTGGCTGGAATCGAGGGTGTATTTTTCGGGTGCAGCAGAGGCAACGGTTGCAGTGGCTGCCAGAAGGGCTGCAATCAGGGTCGATTTCATAATGAGGTCTCCAGAGAGGGGTTGTTCTTTCTCGGAGAGCAAAATTGCCCGAAGCGCGGCTTTGGGCAATTCGCGTTTGGCCCACAGGATCTGTGAGCGGATGAACAGTGAAACCGGCGATTTTGCGGTTATCTGTTCATCCTTGCGATACGGGCGCTTAGGCTAGGCCGCAGATTTCGCGGCGCATCCGCTCGCCAAAACGATGGGGGTCAATAGACCCGTTCACCCGCATCCGCAGCACTTCTCGGCCCGCACGGTCCAGCGCGACCATCTCGCCATTATCGAAATGCACGTCGGCCAGTTGCGCGAAAGGGTGGCAGGCGATCAGCTTGCTGGCACCGCGACGCGATCGCTGCAGCACGCGCAATTCGCGCCGTTGCAGGTCCAACTGCACCTCGGGGCGCCCTGCGCCCTGCCCTGCTTGCAGCAGGATCATCCCCGCAAAAAACGACACCAACGATATACCAAGCTTTACCAGCAGGATTTCGTTCTTGATCGCCAGTCCCGGCCATATCCATAGGCCAAGTGCTGCGCTGACCAGTCCGACGCCACATACAGTCGCGGCAATCCGGATCAGCGGGAACACACGGTCCCTTTGTCCGACACAATACACAACAAAGCCCCAGATCGTCGGCTCGACCTCCAAGGCATCACTCATAGGCGGCGCGGCATTGCGCCCTGTAACGGTTTCACTCAGAACCACCATGTCCCTATCCCTAAACAGTTTTTGGTTCGTTAACAGATGATTAAACCTTCAGGGCAACAATGAGGCACGAACGCGGAGTTTGCGCGATAGGGTGCAACAATCTATGCCACATTCCTGCGTGCCCCCGGT
>JAYZYX010000369.1:0-5657 GCA_036139795.1 Pseudomonadota bacterium
GCAGAGGAATCATAATCCTTGTGTCGGGGGTTCAAGTCCCTCCTCCGCTACCATAATCCCCCCCCCTAAATTGACGAATCTACAAGCAGACGCGCAGTTTGCTTCTGTAAGTTTTGGCCCCGTTGTCCCGTTCGGGATGCAGGCCCTTGGCGCTGTTTTTTCAACGCGCCCCGCTTCCTAGCGCCTTTGTATCCTGCTTTGAGCCAATTCGGGCGCTTTTGCATCCGTATAAAAAAGTGATGGCGAAATTTGCATAAAAGCTCTTAACGATACAACTTGAGAATGATAGTTCCGTTATTGAAACAACTTTAACGCAAACTTTCTTACGAGGCACAAATGGCCATTATTACCTCAACAACCGGCTTTTCGTACGACGCCCTCCACTTGGGGAACCTGGTTTCCTACATCGTGACCGATTACAGCGCGTCGGATCTGCTCAGCTACTCGCTGCCGAATGCAGATTTTCTTGCAGTTCAGTGGGAGGCTGACGGTCAAACCTATGTCACAGCCTTTGCGGGCTCTGATTTCGTGGTTCAGGACGGCATCCTGGTCAGCGGCACCATCGAGGGCGCTCTGGAGGCGACGGTCGAAGTCAGCTCGCTTACGGTCAATCTGAACTGGAGCATTCTGGACATGCAGGTGGACGTCGCCGATCTGGTGGCTGTCGCCTTGACGCCCTCTCCGGCGGATGATCTGGCGCTGATGGCGCAGGCTCTTTCGGGCGATGACAGCTTCTTGCTGTCGGACGCCGTGGATAATTTCAGCGCGGGTGCTGGCAATGACACTGTCTCCGCAGCGGGCGGCAATGACACCGTTTACGGTGGCGCAGGAGATGACGTTCTTCTTGGTCAGGCAGGTAATGACGTGCTGGTTGGTCAAGCTGGCGAAGATCGGCTTTATGGCAGCATCGGCAATGACAAGCTCTTCGGTGGCGGTCAGAACGACGTTCTGAATGGCGGCAACGGTCGTGACTTCCTTGTAGGTGGTGCTGGCAAGGACTTTATCAAAGGCGGCGCTGGTGCTGACCGTGTCGTTGGTGGCTGGGGTGCAGATACTCTGGTTTCTCAGGGCGCAGACACCTTTGTCTACAAGGCAATCGGCGAAAGCGGCATTGGTGCGAACCGCCGTGACGTGATCCGTGATTTTGACACAGACGTCGCCAAGATTGCTCTGGCGCAGATTGATGCCGACACCTCGACCGAGGCGGATGATGCATTTGCCTTCTCGGTCAACGCGGCGGCGAATTCTGTGTGGTTCAAGCAGGTGGGCGAAGACGTCATCCTGCGCGCCGACGTGGATGGCGACGCAGCGGCCGACATGGCGATCCTCTTCGAAGGTGCCAGCATCGACGGCTTTGATGCATCGGTTCTGATCCTGTAATCAGGGTAACCCCGAAAGCAGCACCTGGCCCATTGTGGCCGGGTGTTTGCGTTATTCGGCCACGATGACCTCGGTTCCCCAATCCTGACATTTTCGCGCCAGCGCGGGAGGCAGGGCATGATCGGTAAAGAACGCATCCAGCGCCGATAGGGATGCAATCCGCGCGGGGGCGCTGCGCTGGAACTTTGAGGTGTCCGAGACCAGATAGGTCTTGCGCGACTGCCGCAAGATCGCCTGACTGACGCCGACTTCTTGAATGTCAAAGTCCAGAATATCCCCGTCCTCATCCAGCGCTGAACAGCCGATGACCGCGATATCGAACTTGAACTGCTGGATTGCCTGCACGGTCAGGCTGCCCGTCAGCCCGCCGTCGGACCGGCGCAGGGTGCCGCCCACAACAATCACCTGACAGTCCGAGCTTTCCGCCAGAATATTTGCGACGTTCAGGTTGTTGGTGACCACCATCATATCCCGATGGCGCAGCAACTCGGTGGCTACGGCCTCGGTGCTGGTGCCGATGTTCAGAAAGATAGAGGACTTTTCAGGAATACGCGCGGCGCAGGCGCGGGCGATGGCCTGCTTGCTGTCCTGATTCAGAAACCGCCGCTCTTCGTAGCCGATATTCGAGGTGCCCGATTTCAGGATCGCCCCCCCGTGGACCCGCTCCAATCGTCCGGCGTCGGCCAGATCGGTCAGATCGCGGCGAATGGTTTGCAGGGTCACACCGAAGTGGGCGGCCAGTCCTTCGACGGTCACTTTCCCTTCACGGCGCGCGATCTCCAGAATCTCTGGATGGCGTAGAGTTTGCGACATGGTCTCCTCCCCATGGATCGTGGCGAGTATGCGCGGTTTTTTTCGGTTTTCAAGGTTCACCGTAAAATTCGCGCAAAACTGCCGCAGTCGCAGCGATTCCTGCGGGAAATTCTTTTGCATATGCAGAAAAAACGAAAGTAAGAGAACATATTGGTTCTGCTTCACCTATTGCAAATCAATGACTTACGGGAAAGCGAACATTAACGAACATTTTTGCTTTCCTTTTTAACGACTCAAGCGTAGCGTGGCGACAAATCGAAGCTGTGGCAAAAGGGAGGGCCGCGTGTCTTCTGTGTCAGGAAACCGTTCGCAAACGGACCTTTTCATTATTGGTGGCGGTATCAACGGCTGCGGGATTGCACGGGATGCGGTCGGACGTGGCCTGACGGTTGCGCTGGCCGAGATGGGGGATCTGGCGTCGGCAACATCCTCTGCTTCGACCAAACTGTTTCATGGTGGCCTGCGCTATCTGGAGTATTTTGAGGTTCGCTTGGTGCGCGAAGCCCTGATTGAACGCGAAGTGCTGCTGAAGGCGATGCCGCATATCAGCTGGCCCATGCGCTTTGTCCTGCCCTACCACAAGGACATGCGGTTCGAGAATTCGACGCCTACATCGCGCCTTTTGAACCTGTTCATGCCGTGGATGAAGGGCCGTCGCCCTGCGTGGCTGATCCGTCTTGGTCTGTTCATGTATGACAACCTTGGGGGCCGCGAAATACTGCCCGGCACCAGCACCGTTGATCTGACCCGTGGCCCTGAGGGCGCCCCGCTACAAGATCGCTTTGAAAAGGCATATGAATATTCCGATTGCTGGGTCGAGGATTCCCGTCTGGTCGTTCTGAACGCCCGCGACGCCGAGGCCCGCGGTGCCGAGATCATGACCCGCACGAAGGTTCTGTCTGCCGCTCGTGAGGGAAATCAATGGCGCGTCACGGTGCAGGATATGCACACGGGCATGGTGCGCGATCACTTTGCCAAGATGCTGGTGAATGCGGGCGGCCCGTGGGTGGGCGACATCATTCAAGGGAAAATCCGTTCGAACAGCAAAGAGGGCGTGCGTCTGGTTCGTGGCAGTCACATCGTGACGCGCAAGCTTTACGATCACGACAAATGCTACTTCTTCCAAGGGACCGATGGCCGGATCATCTTTGCCATCCCCTACGAGCAGGACTTTACCCTGATTGGCACCACCGACGCAGAACACGAAGACCCCTCGGTCAAGCCGGTCTGCACTGATGAAGAGCGGGACTATCTGCTGGATTTCGCCAGCCAGTACTTCAAGCAAAGCCTCAGCCGAGATGATATCGTGTGGACTTACTCGGGCGTGCGTCCGCTGTATGATGACGGTGCCTCTAGTGCCACGGCAGCCACGCGGGACTATACGCTGAAGGTGGACGACAAGGGCGGCGCGCCGGTGCTGAACGTCTTTGGCGGCAAGATCACCACCTATCGCCGCCTTGCCGAAAGCGCGATGGAGCATATCGCCGAGGTTTTCCCGCAGGCCAAGACAAAGTGGACGGCAGGGGTTCCTTTGCCGGGCGGTGACTTCGCCGTCGCGGATGTCGAGGCGATGATCGCTGATTTACAACGGAAATATCCGTTTCTGACCCCGTTCTGGGCCCGCCGTCTGATGCGCGCGTATGGGTCTGAGGTGTCGAAGGTTTTGGGTGACGTAACGAACGTAGCACAACTGGGGCGTGACTTTGGCGCGACCCTGACAGAGGCTGAGGTACGATGGCTGATGGAACGCGAATACGCGCAAACAGCCGAAGACGTCATCTGGCGTCGTAGCAAGTTGGGTCTGCGCCTGACGGCCGATGAGGTCGCGGCGTTGGATCAGTGGATGAAGGACGCGACCGCGCAGGGCGCCGCAGCAGCGGCGCAATAAGCGCGGAGCGATAGGGAGGAGAAGATATGACTCTCGCTTTGGAGCGGGTCGAAAAGGTCGTGAACGGCCAGACCCATATTTATACGACCGATCTGGTCTTGCAGCCCGGCACGATGAATGTGCTGCTGGGGCCGACCCTGTCGGGCAAGACCTCGCTGATGCGTCTGATGGCTGGCCTTGATGCGCCGACCTCGGGCCGCATTCTGTGGAACGGTCAGGACGTGACGGGCGTGCGTGTGCAGGACCGTCAGGTTGCGATGGTCTATCAGCAGTTCATCAACTACCCATCGATGACCGTCTACGACAACATCGCCTCGCCGCTGAAACTGATGGGCAAGTCCGCCGCAGAGATTGACGCCGCTGTGAAAGAGGCTGCCGATCTGATGAAGCTGACCCCGATGTTGAGCCGCAAACCTCTGGAGCTGTCGGGCGGCCAGCAGCAGCGTTGCGCCTTGGCGCGGGCGCTGGTGAAGAACGCGGGCCTTGTGTTGCTGGACGAGCCGCTGGCCAACCTTGACTACAAGCTGCGCGAAGAGCTGCGCGTAGAAATCCCCAAAATCTTTGAGGAATCCGGCAGCATCTTTGTCTATGCGACCACCGAACCCGAAGAGGCTCTGCTGCTGGGCGGGAACTGCGCAACTATGTGGGAAGGCCGCGTGACCCAGTTCGGTCTGACCCCGTCGGTCTATCGCCAGCCAGTGGACGCGACCACGGCGCGGGTGTTCAGTGATCCGCCGATGAACTTCCTGCAAATCAGCAAGACCGGCCATGTTCTGATGTTCGGCAAGGGCCAGAAAACCCCTGCCACCGGCGCGTTGGCGAACCTGCCCGATGGCCGCTACATCGCGGGCTTCCGCCCCAACCACGTGGAAATCGGCAAGCACACCGCCGACGCTATGAAGTTCACTACCCGTCTGGAAGTGACCGAGCTTACGGGTTCGGAAACCTTCGTGCATCTGGACCATCACGGGGAAAAGTGGGTCGGCTTGGTGCATGGGGTGCATAACCTCAGCCTTGGCGCGGATCTGGATGTCTATCTGGACCCCAGCCATGTCTACATCTTCGGCGAAAACGGACAGCTGGTGGCCCCTGCGGCCTACGCGGTCGCGGCATAAGGAGCGGGAAAGATGGCAAAAATCACACTCGATAATCTGGCGCACTCCTACCTGCCGAACCCCACCAGCGAAGACGATTTCGCGCTGAAGCAACTGGATCACGATTGGGTGGACGGCGAGGCCTATGCCCTGCTGGGGTCTTCGGGCTGCGGCAAGTCCACGCTTCTGAACATCATCTCGGGCCTCTTGACCCCGTCGCAGGGGCGCATTCTGTTCGACGACAAAGACGTGACCCATGCGCCGACGGCCGAGCGCAACATCGCGCAGGTCTTCCAGTTCCCCGTGGTCTACGACACCATGACCGTCCGCGATAACTTGGCGTTCCCTCTGAAGAACCGCGGTGAGAAACCTGCCTATATCGCACAGCGCGTGAACCAGATCGCCAAGATGATCGGGATGGAGCACGAACTGGGCCGCAAGGCACGTGGTCTGAGCGCCGATGCCAAGCAGAAGATCAGCCT
>JAYZYX010000370.1:0-32954 GCA_036139795.1 Pseudomonadota bacterium
TCGTGGACTGGTACATGGACGGCAAGATCGAGATCGACTCGATGATCACTCACAAGCTGAAGCTGGAAGACATCAACGAAGGCTTCGAGCTGATGCACGCGGGCAAATCCATCCGCGCTGTTGTCGAATACTAAGATCAGATGGCAAGGCCCGTGCGCAGTGGCGTGCGGGCTTTGCCAATGTACCTATGCTGACCATTCGCCCCGCGACCCCCGCAGATGATCAGGCCCTTTGGGCCATGCTTGGCCCCGTGTTTCACGCGGGCGATACCTATGCTGTGCCAACCGATATCACCCGTGATGAGGCGTTGGACTACTGGCTGCGCGGCTCTCACACCGCTTTTGTGGCGGAAGAGGGCGGGCAGATTCTGGGCACCGCCTATCTTTGCCCCAACCATAAGGGCAACGCGGATCACGTCTGCAATGCGGGCTTTGTCACCAGCGTAGACGCGCGTGGTAAAGGCGTGGCGCAAGCGCTGCTAACCCATGTGTTGGCGCAGGCGCGGGCGGCGGGCTATGGGGCGATGCAGTTCAACTTTGTCGTCTCGACCAACACCGGCGCGATCCGGCTGTGGCAGCGCAACGGGTTCCAGATCATCGGGACGTTGCCCAAAGCCTTCCGTCATCCGCAGGCCGGTCTGGTGGACGCGCACGTGATGTACCAGCTACTTTGACAGGCGATCCTTCGCCAAAGACGTAGGCGCGCTTGGGTTTTCCTTGCGCGTGACCAAGGCCCTGCGCCACGCTTGAATTTTACCAGTGTGTTTGTTGAAAGCGATGTACCTATGCCCAAAGTTGATCTTGTGCTGTTTGATATGGATGACGTCCTGTGCGTCTCGGACAAGCAGCACCGCTGCGCTTATCTGGCCGATCTGACAGGAACGACGGCGCAGCGGGTCTGGGCCGCGATTTGGGGCTCGGGCATTGATGCAGCGGCGGACGCGGGCACCATCAGCACAACCACTTATTTACGAGAGGTCGCCCTGCAACTGCGCGTCCCCTTTTCGGCGGACCAGTGGCTAGAGGCGCGAAAATCCTCGATGACGCCGACGCCCGAGGTGCTGGATCTGGTCGCAGAGATCGGCAAGACCCATAGAATCGCCGTTTTGACCAACAATTCGGAATTGGTCGGCGACAACATCGACTATCTGTTTCCGGAACTCCGCCCCCTGTTCGGCGACTTGATCTTCCCCTCGTCCATTTTTGGCGCGGCCAAGCCCGATCCCAGATGTTTTGACGCCTGTTTGGCCCATCTGGGGGTGAAACCGCAGAGCGGCTATTTCATCGACGACCGCCCCGAGAATGTCGCGGGCGCGATAAAGTCGGGCATGCAGGGGCATGTCTTTGGCGGGGCAGAGGGGCTGCGGCAAGGTTTGCAGCAGGCAGGGATTCTGTAAGTCTTACGGGACCTTAAAGGTCAGGCCCCATAGCGCGCCAGAAAGGTCGAAACCGCATTATCCACCACATGGGCCTTTTCAGCGGCGGTAAACTCGGTCTGGATGCCGAAAACCAGCTTGGTAAAGATATCGGCCTTGCACAGCTCTGCGAACTGGCAGGCGGCCAGATTGGTGTCATCGACCTTCAGGCTGCCATCTGCGACGGCTACGTCCAGATAGGCCCCCAGCCGAGTGGCAACCATCTTGGGGCCGGTCTCGTAAAAGGCCTGTCCCAATTCGGGGAAACGGCGGGCCTCGGCGACGCAGAGGCGGAACATCTGTTCCCCCATGGCGCTGATCATGAAGTCTAGCAGGCGGTGCCCCGCATAGGACAGAACCTCGCTTGGAGGGCGGGTGTGGTCCATCTCGCTGTCAGCCCGTTCGGCCTGACGACAGCATTCACATTTGGCCACTTCCATGAACAAAAGGCTTTTGTCAGGGAAATAGCTGTAGAGGGTCGCCTTTGACACCTCGGCCGCTTTGGCGATGTCATCGACGCTGGCCCCTTCAAAGCCGTCACGCATAAAGATTTCACGGGCCCCTTCCAGAACCTGATCAAACTTGCGCCCTTTGCGAACGACGGGCTTATCGCACTGCATCATTTACTCTCCTGAACAGGTCGCCAGCATAAACCGAGCGGTTCAGTTCAGGCAAGCAAAGGCTCACTGATCGGTGACGATCTTGGTGGGTTCCGGTGCGTCATCGGGCCAGGTCAAAGACGGCAGCTCGAAGGAAGCACAGGCGTGGCCCTCTTGGGCGAAAAAGCCGATAACAATCAATGTAGCAAGAGCAATCTGTTTCATCGGGGAACTCATCTGTTTGAAGACGCCCCTAAACTAAACCGATCAGTTCAGAATCAGGAAGCTGAAAAGTGAACTAATCTGTTCACTTTGGTGTGAGCCTGATCTCTTCTCTTGCGGTTCTAGTGAAAAGAGGTAAATTAGAATTATTCTAAAAGAGGTGTTCCATGCGTTTCTTTACACAGCGCCGGCGGTTCAGTGAGTTGTCAGAACAAGAAATTTTGGCTTTGGCGATTTCCTCAGAAGAGGATGATGCGCAGATTTACCGGTCTTATGCGGCGCGCTTGCGGGCAGAATTCCCAGCCACTGCCGTTGTCTTTGATGGCATGGCTGCCGAAGAGGACACCCACCGGTCCCGTTTGATCGATCTGCACCGCGAACGGTTTGGCGAGACGATTCCCCTGATCCGCCGTGAACATGTGGCAGGCTACTATGCCCGCCGACCTGTCTGGCTGATCCAGAATCTCAGCCTTGATCGCATCCGCGCCGAGGCCGAAGGGATGGAGCGTGACGCCGAGAAATTCTACCGGATGGCGGCGGCGCGAACCACAGACGCGCGGACCCGCGATCTTCTAGGCGAGTTGGCGCAAGCCGAGGCCGGTCATCAGGCGGCGGCAGGTCAGCTGGAAAAGACCCACTTGGGCGTTGACGAAAAGCAAGCCGAAGAGGATGTGGCCCACCGCCAGTTCATTCTGACGTGGGTGCAGCCCGGTCTGGCGGGGCTGATGGATGGCTCGGTCAGTACGCTTGCCCCGATTTTTGCGACCGCCTTTGCCACGCAGGACACACACACTACTTTTCTGGTCGGTCTGGCGGCCAGCGTGGGTGCGGGTATCAGCATGGGCTTTACCGAGGCGGCCTCGGACGACGGGGCGCTGTCGGGGCGCGGCTCGCCCACCAAGCGCGGGATTGCGGCAGGCGTGATGACCACGCTGGGGGGCTTGGGCCATGCGTTGCCCTATCTGATCCCCCACTTCTGGACCGCCACTGTCACCGCTTTCATCGTGGTGTTCATCGAACTGTGGGCGATCGTCTGGATTCAGAACCGCTATATGGAGACACCCTTCCTGCGGGCCACCTTCCAAGTGGTTCTGGGTGGCGCATTGGTCTTTGCTGCGGGCGTTTTGATCGGCGGCGGCTGATGCAAATGGGTTGCGCCCGTCCGTAATATGAAAATCCTATCAAGGGGCGTTGCCAGAAACGGCGGCGCCCCTTAACGATTGCGGCATGATCGATATTTTCTTCAAGACATTGCCGTTCTTCGCCCTGATCGCTTTGGGCTATGGCGCGGCACGTACCCGCTTTTTCGGACCCGAGGCGACCTCGGCCATCACGCGGTTTGTCTTCTACTTTGCCCTCTCGGCGATGCTGTTCCGGTTCAGTGCGAACCTGACCATGTCAGAGGTCTTCGATCCCCAGTTTATTATGGCCTATCTGCTGGCCTCGGTCGTGATCTATGTGCTTGCGATCATTGTGGCTTTTGCCCGAAAGCAGCCCGTTGACGTGGCTGCGGTCGAGGCGCAATGCGCGGTCACCGGCAACACCGGTTTCTTGGGCATTCCGATGCTGGCCCTGCTGATGGGGGCGCAGGCGATTGGTCCCACAATGATGGTGCTGGCCGTCGATCTGATCGTCTTTTCATCGCTGATCGTCATTCTGATCACCGGATCGCGGGACGGGCGGATGCGCATCGGTGTGCTGAAAACAGTGGCAATGGGGCTGTTGAAGAACCCGATGATCGTCTCGATCGCGCTGGGTCTGGCGTGGAGCGCCTATGAAATGCCCATGCCGCAGCCTTTGAACGAATTTGTGTCGATCCTTGGCGCGGCGGCCACGCCGGGGGCGCTGTTCGCGATCGGTGCCTCGTTGGCCGATAAATCGGCAGAACGGCTGGAGGTCGCCGCGTGGCTGACCTTTTGCAAGCTGGTGCTGCACCCTGCCGCCGTGGCCTTTGCC
Source organism: Pseudomonadota bacterium (assembly GCA_036139795.1). GTDB lineage: Bacteria > Pseudomonadota > Alphaproteobacteria > Rhodobacterales > Rhodobacteraceae > Donghicola. The sequence goes on from JAYZYX010000370.1 coordinate 4,192, forward strand.
GCATTGGTCGTTTTCGACGTAGAGCCCTTTGCCGCCAGTGTCATGATCGCCGCATCCTCGCTGCCTGTGGCGGGGAACGTGTATATGTTGGCGCAACACTATAAGGCGGCTCCGCAGCGGGTATCTGCCTCGATCCTGATTTCTACGACGGTCAGCATTCTGACTGTCTCTGCCGTGATCGCATGGGTCGCGGTGGTGCCTGCCTAAGGGCATCTTCCCCAAACCGCCGATGAGGCGACGAAAGGACGTTTGAGATGATTGAAACCGTTTCGGAAAACCGGTGCTTTGGCGGCGTTCAGGGCGTTTACAGCCACGAGAGCCAAGCGACCGGCACCAAGATGACCTTTGGCCTGTTCCTGCCCGAAGATGCGCAGCACGGCCCCGTGCCGGTTCTGTGGTACCTGTCGGGCCTGACCTGCACCCATGAGAACGCCATGACCAAAGCCGGCGCACAGGCGTGGGCGGCAGAGCATGGCATCGCCCTGTGCTTTCCCGACACCTCGCCCCGTGGCGAAGGTGTGGCCAACGATGACGCTTACGATCTGGGGCAGGGTGCGGGGTTCTACGTGAACGCCACCGAAAGCCCTTGGGCGCCCCATTTCCAGATGTGGGACTATGTGGCCGATGAGCTGCCCCGCATTCTGGACCACAACTTTGCGATTGATCCAGAACGTCAGTCGATCACCGGCCATTCCATGGGCGGTCACGGCGCGCTGACATTGGCGATGAGCCTGCCGGGACGATACGCGTCGGTCTCGGCGTTCTCGCCCATCGCGAACCCCACCGCCAGCGATTGGGGCCGCAAGCAGCTGGGGGCCTACCTTGGCGCGGATGAAGACAAATGGCGCGCCCATGACAGCAGCATCCTGATGCGGGAAAAGGGCTTTGAGGGCTCGGTCCTGATCGATCAGGGCGCATCGGACCAGTTCCTTGATCTGCTAAAGCCCGAAACTCTGGCCGAGGCCATGGCCGCCCGCCGTCAGGATGGCACCTTCCGGATGCAGAAGGGCTATGACCACAGCTACTTCTTCGTCTCGACCTTCATGGAAGAGCATATCGCCTTCCACGCAGAGGCGCTGCACGGCCTATGATCTATGTGGATGCGGACGCCTGTCCGGTCAAAGAAGAGATCGAGCGTATCGCCACGCGGCACAAAATCCCCGTGGCGATGGTTTGTAACGGGGGGCTGCGTCCCTCGCGCAATCCGCTGATCGAACTGGTGATCGTGCCTGAAGGGCCGGATGTGGCCGATATGTGGATCGCGGATCGCGCCACAGAAGCCGATTTGGTGATCACTAATGACATCCCCCTAGCCGCCAAATGCGTCGAATCCGGTGCCGAGGTCCTGCGCCCCAATGGCGAACCCCTCACGGCCAAGAACATCGGCAACGTTCTGGCAACCCGTGATCTGATGGCCGACCTTCGGGCGGCCGATCCGTTCCGTCAGGGCGGCGGCAAGGGCTTTACAAAGGCCGACCGCTCTCGTTTCCTGCAAGCTATGGAAGACGCACTGCGCCGATTGAAACGCAAAGGATAAGACCGCGATGACCCCCGAAGCCGTGATTTTCGACATCGGCAATGTGCTGATCGAATGGCAGCCCGAGCGGCACTACGACAGCATCATCGGGGAAGAGCGTCGCCGCGCCCTGTTTGACACCATCGACCTGCACGGGATGAACGACGCGGTGGATCGGGGCGGCAATTTCCGCGAGCTGGTCTTTGGCATGGCGGACCGCCACCCCGAATGGCGCGATGAGGTGATCCGCTGGCACGATGACTGGATCAAGATGGCCAGCCCCGTGATCCCGCATTCCGTCCGTCTGCTGCGGGCGCTGCGGGCCAAGGGGATTCCGGTCTTTGCGTTGACCAACTTTGGCATCCAGACATTCGACATGGCCACCGGACATTATCCATTCTTCAATGAATTCGACCGACAGTATGTCTCGGGGCATATGGGGGTGATCAAACCCGAGGTCCGGATTTATGAGATGGTCGAAGAGGATTGCGGCGTCGCGCCAGAGGCTTTGATTTTCGCTGATGACCGTGCGGACAATATCGCCGCTGCGGCGGCCCGTGGCTGGCAGACCCATCTGTTTGAGGGCCCGCAAGGGTGGGCGGATTGTCTGGTCTCGAAAGGGCTTTTGACGGCTGAGGAGGCTGCATGATCGATTTCGTCCCCTTTGAGGCCGAGGCGCATCTGGACTGGATCAGCTTGACCGACGCTCTGATCGCCGGTCACAAAATGCCCAAGGCCGAGATTAGCGACAGCTTTCTCTATCGCGGGGATGACACGCTGTTGCTGCGGTCCGCATGGATCGATGGTCTGGGGATCGCAGTCAAAGCGGCGACGGTCTATCCGAACAACCACGAACAGGGGCTGCCAGCGGTGAACGGGGGCGTCAGCCTATATGCGGATCGTAATGGTCTGTTGGAGGCACTGGTTGATTTCCATCTGGTGACCAAATGGAAGACCGCCGGTGACAGCCTGCTGTCGGCCCGCAAACTGGCGCGGCCTGACAGCCGCAACATTCTGATTGTCGGCGCGGGGACGGTTGGTACCTCGATGATTTCGGCCTATCGTGCTGCGTTCCCCGATGCGCAGTTCACCGTCTGGAACCGCACCACCGCCCGCGCCGAAGAGATGGCCGCAGGGATCAAAGGGCTGGCGGTTGCCACCGATCTGCCCGAAGCCATCGCCAAGGCCGATATTATATGTAGCGCCACCATGAGCACCGATCCGGTGATCAAGGGCGAATGGCTGCAACCGGGTCAGCATCTGGACCTGATCGGCGCCTATCGCCCCGACATGCGTGAGGTGGACGACACCGCCCTGACCCGCGCCCGCATCTTCGTCGACAGCCGCGAAACCACAGTTCACCACATCGGTGAGATCAAAGATCCCATCGCCCGCGGTGTGATCAGTGAAAAAGATATTGTTGCTTCCTTCTATGAGCCTGACGCCTACTGCCGTTTGACCAATGAAGAGATCACAATCGCCAAGAACGGCGGCGGCGCTCATCTGGACCTGATGACCAGCCGTTACATCCTTGAGGCATGGAGGCAGGCTCAGTGATATGGCTCGCGGCAGCGTTTATTATTCTTCTGGCGATCCCGTCGTTGATTGAAATCCGCCGCCGTCCTGTCACCAAACGTAGCCGAGCCAACGCGCCGGGCGCATTCGCTGATCTGCCCCAAGGGACCACGCATTACCGCTGGATCGGTCCGACAGAGGGGCCTGTGGTTGTCTGTGTCCACGGGCTGACCACGCCCTCGCAGGTTTGGTCGGGGATCGCTCAGGGGCTGGCCCGTATGGGGTTTCGCGTGCTGATCTATGATCTTTACGGACGCGGCTACTCTGACAACCCGAAAGAGCGGCAGGATCAGGGGCACTTCCTGCGCCAACTTGATGGCGTGCTGGAACATTGCGGCGTGCGCGGTCCGGTGATGATGATCGGATATTCTATGGGGGCGGCGATTGCCTCGGCTTTTGCGGCGCAGAACCCGACCCGCGTGGCACGGTTGGTGCTGATCGCGCCGGTGGGCATGCAGGTCAAGGTCGGGCGTCCGTGGCTGTGGATGGCGAATACGCCTGTTCTAGGGGATGCCGCTGCGCGCCTGATCGGCGGCCATCTGCTGCGCCGTGACTTGCGCGGGGGCACCAGCGCAGTCGCGGGCCTGCCCGAAGTGCAGCGGCATGAAACCCGCCGACGCGGGGCGATCCCTGCCATCCTGTCCAGCATCCGCTATTTCCTGCGCGACACCCAAGAGCCTGTTCACCGCAAGATCGCGGAACAGGGGCCGCGCACTTTGGCTCTATGGGGCGCTGATGACGTGGTGATCCCCGTCTCGGCCTTGGGGAAGCTGGCGGAATGGAACCGCAACGCCGTGCAAGAGGTGGTTGAGGGGGCGGGCCACGGGCTGCCGTACACCCACCCCATGCAGGTGTTGCGTCAAATCTCGGACTGGATCGATCTTAGTTAAGTCGCAAAGCTGCGGCGCTCTTCACGGATCGGCAGGTGAACCAGCGCAGACAGTGCGCCCACGCCAACCCCGACCCACCAGACAGCGGTGTAATCGCCGGTGATGTCGTACATCTTGCCCCCCAGCCAGACGCCCAGAAAGCTGCCAAGCTGGTGGCTGAGGAACACGATCCCGTAGAGCGTGCCCATGTAGCGCAGGCCGTATAGGTGCGCCACAAGACCGGAGGTCAGCGGCACCGTCGCCAGCCAAAGCGCCCCCATACCGACCGAGAACAGCAGCACGGTCGCTGGGGTGATCGGCGTCATGATAAAGGCCGCTGCGATGATGGTGCGCAGGGCGTAAACACCTGCCAGAAGGTATTTTTTCGAATAGCGCTTGCCTAGATAGCCGGCCAACAGGGTGCCTGCGATATTCGCCAGACCGATCAGGCTGATCGCCGCCGCACCAAGGGCCGAGGTCGTTGTGATCCCGATGTTATGCAGCACACCGCCGGGCAGGATGGGGCCGCACATCTCGGTCACGAAGGCGGGGAAGTGCGCGGTCACAAAGGCAAGCTGATAGCCACAGCTGAAGAACCCGATAAAGATCATGGTGTAGCTGGGATCGCGGAAAGCGCGGCCAAGGATTTGGCCAAGGCTCTCTTCCAGTTCCGCCTTCGAGGCGCGCGGCTCGGCCTTCATCAGCGGCAGGAACGCAAGTGACAGGATGATCGCGCCCGCAAAGGCCATAAAGACCTGCTGCCAGCTCATGAAGCTTAGCAGCCATTCAGCCAGAGGCGCGCCAAAGACCTGACCCGCGCTGCCCGCTGCGGTGGCAATCGCCAGCGCCATGCTGCGGTTCTCATCGCTGGCGGCGCGGCCGACCACGGCCAGAATGACGCCAAAGCCGGTGCCCGCAACGCCAAAGCCCACCAGCACTTCCAGCATTTGATGCGCTTCGGGGCTGACTGCCTGGCTTGAGGCCACAAGACCCGCCGCATAGACCAATGCCCCCAAGATGATCGCCTTGCGATCCCCCAGCTTTTCGGCAAAGGCACCAAAGATCGGCTGACCGATGCCCCACGCAAGGTTCTGGATCGCGATGGCCAGACTGAACTCGGCCCGCGGCCAGTTGAACTCTGCGGCAATCGGAATCTGGAACACCCCAAAGCTGGCGCGCACGGCAAAGCTGATCATGATAATCAGGCAGCTTGCGATCAGAACGGGCGTGAACAACGCGGCGCTACGAGGCATGTCAGAGGCTTTCTATTGGGTCAGAGGCCCTGACATTACGAAATGAAAGCTGCACGTCAAATCAAGGTTTGTGATGAAAACCCCCCAGCAGCGGTGATGCTGCGGGGCCTGATCACGCTTGGTCCGCGCCGTCTGACGCGCCTCCATGCACGCGGATCTCTTTCAGCGCGTCGCGAGAAATCCCGTCGGGCAGGTTCTTTCCGGCGGCAACTTTGGCCAAGAGCAGCTTTTCCAATCGCGTCAGTTCCGGTGCATTTCCGCGATCTTCCTCTACAGGCGCCGTTTCCGGAGCCTCTTCAACGGCAGATGTGTCCGTGGCAGGCGGTTTTTCGGAACTGTCGTCGTCGAAGCCGTCGAAAGGGTCGTCCAGCGTCAACGGATCTTCCTCCGGCAAATCCGCCAGAGCGGCGAATGGATCATCCGCCGAAGATGCTTGCGGTTCAGGCGATGCTTCTTCCTCCGGCGCCTCGTCCGTGCTCTCGTCCTCTTCCCCCGCACCAAACCCATCAAAAGGCTCATCCGCAGCAAAGGCCTCATCGTCGGGCAAGTCAGACAGGGCCGCGAAGGGGTCATCCTCTTCGGGCGCTTTGGCCGGGCCGTCCTCTTCGGCATCGCTGAGGGCCGCGAAGGGATCATCCTCTGCCGCAACCGCTTCCTCATCGGCGAATGCTGCGAAGGGGTCTTCCTCTTCGGGCGCGTCAGTTGGGGCGTCTTCGTCGGCGTCGGTGAGGGCTGCGAAGGGATCATCCTCTGCCTCGACCGCTTCGTCATCGGCGAAAGCTGCGAAGGGATCTTCCTCTTCGGGCGTGTCAGTTGGGGCGTCCTCTTCGGCATCGCTCAGGGCGGCGAGGGGATCATCGTCTGCCTCATCCGCTTCCTCGTCGGCGAATGCTGCGAAGGGGTCCTCTTCTTCGGGCGCTTCGGCCGGGGCGTCCTCGTCGGCATCGCTGAGGGCGGCGAAGGGATCGTCCTCTGCCTCAACCGCTTCGTCATCGGCGAATGCCGCGAAAGGGTCTTCCTCTTCGGGCGTTTCCGCTGGGGCGTCCTCTTCGGCATCGCTGAGGGCCGCGAAGGGATCATCCTCTGCCTCGTCCGTTTCCTCATCGGCGAATGCTGCGAAGGGGTCTTCCTCTTCGGGCGCGTCAGGTGGGGTGTCCTCGTCGGCGTCGCTCAGTGCGGCGAACGGAGCATCTTCTGCCTCGTCCGCTTCCTCATCGGTGAATGCCGCGAAGGGGTCATCTTCTTCGGGCACTTCGGCAGGAGTGTCCTCGTCGGTATCGCTGAGGGCGGCGAGGGGATCATCCTCTGCCTCGACCGCTTCCTCATCGGCGAATGCTGCGAAGGGGTCTTCTTCTTCGGGCGTTTCCGCTGGGGCGTCCTTTTCGGCATCGCTGAGGGCGGCGAGGGGATCATCCTCTGCCTCGACCGCTTCGTCATCGGCGAAAGCTGCGAAGGGGTCTTCCTCTTCGGGCGCTGCGGCAGGGGTTTCCTCGTCGGTATCGCTGAGGGCGGCGAGGGGATCATCCTCTGCCTTGTCCGCTTCCTCATCGGCGAACGCAGCGAAGGGGTCTTCCTCTTCGGGCGCGTCGGCAGGGGTTTCCTCGTCGGAGTCGCTCAGGGTGGCGAGGGGATCATCCTCGGCCTCGTCCGTTTCCTCATCGGCGAAAGCTGCGAAGGGGTCTTCTTCTTCGGGCGCTTCGGCTGGGGTGTCCTCGTCGGCGTCGCTCAGGGCGGCGAAAGGATCTTCCTCTGCCTTATCCGCGTCATCGTCAGCGAAGGCCGCGAAGGGGTCGTTATCCGCGCTTTTGCTGTCTCCGCCGCTGAGAGCTGCGAAGGGATCGTCGTCATCAGAGTCGCCGAAGAGGTCATCTGCGCCAGAGACGCCGCCGTCTCCGCCGAAATCCCCAAAGGCTGCGAAGGGATCGTCTTCGTCGTCGGCCGCTGCCGCAGGAGCGGGCGCGGCAGCGGGGGCCGGTGCAGGTGCGGCAGGTTTGGGCGCGGGTGCGGGGGGCTCGTCGTCGTCGTCGCTGTCGAGATCGGCAAAGATGTCGAAGGCGCCCGGATCGGTCAGGTCCATCATCTCCATCTTGGGCGCGCGCTTGGGCGGAGGCGGCGGGGCCTCTTCGACGACGGGCTCGGGCTCTGGCTCGGGTGGAGGCTTGGGTTTGGCCTTTTTCGGCTTTGGCTTGGGGGCCTCGCCTTTCAAGGCATCATTCAGCAGTTTCAGGCGGGCCTGCATCAACAAGTTACGGCGGGCCGCGTCCCGTTCGTCCTCATAGACATCAGCTAATGCGTCGGCCCCGTCCAAGGGTTGGACGCCGCGCATCTTATCCAGAATCTTGCGCATCGGTTTGCGCGCCGGTGCGGACTTGGCTTTCGCATTGTCCTTGCTGGCTGATGTCATCGGGTGCTCCGCCTTTTGAGTTCCATTTGGCATGGCACTTGCAACTTCCAGACCAGCTACGACCGGTTTTCCGGATTTTTTAGAAGAAACACGAGGACGCAATGAACGGGATACGCGATCACATCAGCCTGCACGCCGATGCGCTGGTCCTGCGCGAAAAGCGCAATAACGTTCTGGCATCGAACATCGCGAACTCGGCCACGCCCGGTTATAAGGCGCGTGACATCGATTTCGCCTCGGCCTTCAAACAGGCCCAAGGTGTCGGAAATCTGCGCACCAGCGACGACCAGCATTTCTCTGTAGGCAATCCCAGTGCCAACGGGCTGGCCTTCCGGCAAAACCTGAACCCCTCGCTTGATGGCAACACCGTGGAACTGGCGGTCGAGCAGATGGAATTCTCGCAAAACACCATGCGCTATCAGGCCAGCCTGATGCTGCTGAACCGGAAAATCGCCGGCCTGCAGAATGCGATTAAAGGAGAATAACGATGGCGATTAACAACATCTTCGATGTGGCAAGCCGTTCGATGTCGTCCCAGATGACGCGCCTGAACACCATCGCAACCAACCTTGCGAACGCCAAATCCGTGGCCAGCACCAAGGAAGAGGCCTTCCGCCCGATCCGCCCCGTCTTTGAGGTGGATTACGCCAGCGACTTTCGCGAAAGCGGCCTGTCCACCACCGATGTGAAGGACATCGTTTCGCTGGACCGCGAGCCGGAGCGCATTTTCCGCCCCAACCACCCTATGGCCGATGAGCAGGGGTTTGTTTGGGAAAGCACCGTCAACGTCGACGAAGAGATGGTCGAGATGATGGAAACCAACCGCCAGTACCAGAACACTCTGGAAGTGGTTTCGACGCTGCGCACCCTGATTTCGCGCACCGTCAGCATGGGCCAATAAGGTCGATTTAGGAGAGCATTGATGGCTGTCACTGCTGCAAGTCTTGCCGGGGTCCGGTCCTATGTGGACACAAGCGACACCGCAAATATGGTCCAGAACAAGAAAGATCTGGGTCAGGGCGATTTTCTGGAACTGATGAGCGCGCAGCTCAAGAACCAGGACCCCTTCGCGCCGATGGAAAACGGCGAATTCATTGCCCAGATGGCGCAGTTCTCGACCGTGAACGGTCTGGAAGAGATCAAGACCGCGCTGACCGGCCTGACCGAAGAGATGAACAGTTTCCGCATCTCGAACGCCTCGTCGCTGGTGGGCAAGCAGGTGCTGGTCACCGGCAATACCGCCCGCGCCAACAGCGAAGGCGAGATCCACGGCATGGTGACCCTGAGCGAACGGGCCGACCGTGTGAAGATTACCTACAAGGACGACATCACAGGCGAGACCCTGCACACCCAGACCTTGGGTATGCAGAACGTCGGCGATGTGGCCTTCGAGTGGACCGATGTTCCCGACAAGATTACCGACACCAATCGCAAGGTGCGGATCTCGGTCGAGGTAACCAACAACAACGAAAGCCAGACCTTGGGTGCCAAGGTCTACGCCCGCGTTCAAGGCGTCACCCTGCCCACCGATGGCGGTGATGTCTCTCTCAAGATCGAAGACTACGACGATCAGCAATTCATGGAGGTCAGCGCCCTGCGCTGATCCCCGCCCCGCCATAGCCCCCCCACCAGTCACACTGTTGCAAGACACCTAGGAGATTAAAAATGTCCGCACTGGTCGCAATGACAGGTCTGCACGCCGCGCAGGCCGATATCGCAAATACCTCGAACAACATCGCGAACGTGAACACCGTCGGCTATCACAAAAGCCGGACCGAGTTCACCGACCTCTATTCGACGCCGCCGTTCTCGGACCCCAAGAAGCAGACCGGTCTGGGGACCCGTCTGACCAACGTGTCGAAAAGCTTTAACCAGGGCTCGTTCGAGCAGACCGGCAACACGCTGGACCTTGGTATTCAGGGTCAGGGCTTTTTCGCGCTGCGCCCCGAACTGAACTCGGGCGAGATGACCTTCAGCCGCGCCGGTGCGTTCAGCCTGAACTCGGAAGGGCATATTGTGAACTCGTCGGGCAGCTACATGATGTCCTACCCCAGCGCCGAGGACGGAACTGTTCTGTCGAAGGCCGAAATCCAGCCCCTTCAGGTGCCCGCGTTCCGTGGCTCGCCCAAGTCGACCGACAATACCTCGCTGACTATGGGTTTCCCTTCGGGCGTTGAGGCGCAGGGCGGTCAGGATGCTGTTCCCAGCGCGCTGACCTTCGACACTGCCGATAGCGAAAGCTATGCGTTCTCGACCCCGTTTTCGATCTACGACAGCACTGGTACCGCGCAGGAAGCGGAACTGTTCTTTGTCATGACCGACCAGCCTGACGCGAGCTCGACCATTTCGCGCTACGAAGTGCATATGACCGTGGATGGCGTGCCCTTCACCCCCGCGACCCCCATGACGCTGGCGTTCGATGAGACCGGTCTGGCGATCGAGGGCGAGACCCCCGTCGGGTTCACCGGCGATGGCCGCACCATCAATCTGGACTTCGCAGATTCGAACCAGATGGCGGACAAGTTCTCGGTGCAGACCCTCAGCCATGATGGTGACACCCCCCGTGGTCTGTCGAACCTGCAGGTAGATAGCGAAGGCATCGTCTGGGCCAACTATTCGGGCGTGGACACCATCGCGCTGGGTCAGGTGGCGCTGGCGAACTTCACCAACCTGCACGGTCTGTCGCCGGTCGGGGATGCGGCCTACAAATCCACCGCAAACTCGGGTGATCCCTACTTTGGCCAGTCGGGTCTGAGCGGTTTCGGCAACGTCAACTCGGGTTCGCTGGAACAGGCGAACATCGATCTGACCTCGGAACTGGTGGATCTGATTTCGTCGCAGCGGAACTATCAGGCCTCGGCAAAAGCGCTCGAGACTTCGAACTCGCTGTCGCAGACCATCATGAACATGCGTGGTTAACGTTTAGGTTAAGACCCAAGGAAGACTGATCCATGGACCGTTTGATTTACACGGCGCTGAACGCCCTGCACAACCAGCGTGACGCCAATGTCACGCAGGCGCAGAACCTCGCGAACTTGAACGTGCCCGGTTTCCGGGCCGACCGCGACAACCCGGGCCACACTAAATTTCTGGACGCCATGGATCAGGCTAACGTCCGCGCCTTCCAACTTGAAAAGGGCCACGCGTCCTTTTCGGAAGAGCCGGGCTTTATCGACAAAACGGATGAATGGCTGGATGTGGCCATTCCCGACAAAGGTTATTTCTTTATTCAAGATGACGAGGGCGGCAAGCCCGCCCTGTCACGCCGCGGCGACATGCACATCGACAACGATGGCTTTCTGCGCAATGGCGCGAACGAATTGATGCTGAATCCGCAAATGGCCCCCATTCAGGTGCCCGCTTACCGGCAGATCGTGATCACCGAAGTCGGTGAAATCCTGATCGAGCCCGTAGACGGTGCCCCCGGTGAACAGCTGAACATCGGTGCACTGGGCACCGTGGTCCCGCCAGAGGGCACATTGCAAAAAGGCGATGACGGTCAGGTGCGCAATATCAACGGCACCATTCCTAAAGCCGATCAGCAAGCCAAAATCATGCAAGGGGCGTTGGAACGGTCCAACGTGAACCCCATCGAAGAGATGCTGGCGACCATTGAAAACCAGCGGAACTTCGAAGTCGGGCTGAAAATGATCAGCACCACCAAAGAGATCGACGAAAGCGGAACCAGCCTGATGCGTGCGCCCGAATAATTTTAGGGCTGCGCGAAAATATTTTGGCATGTGCCTTGCAGGTAGAGACGTGAAGCTACCATTCGCAAGGAGAGCACGAGATGTCCAGCGCCGCGATGCACGTTGCCAAGACGGGTCTCAATGCCCAACAGGCCCGAATCCAGGTGATCTCCAACAACCTGGCAAACGTTAATACCACCGGTTTCAAGCGCGACCGCGCGAACTTTGAAACCCTGCTGTACCAGACCTGGAAATCAGGTGGTGCGCAAACCTCCGAAGCCACCCAGCTGACCTCGGCCTCGGCCATCGGTACCGGTGTGCGGATGGTGAACACCCAGAAGCTGTATTCGCAGGGCAACCTGCAGGACACCGGCAACAATCTGGATATCGCCATCAACGGACAGGGCTTTTTTCAGGTTCTGATGCCCAACGGCGAAATCGGCTACACCCGCAACGGCACCTTCTCGCGCAATGCGGAAGGCACGCTGACGACCTCTAGCGGTTATGTGGTCCAGCCCGAAATCCAGATCCCCGCCGATGCGATGGAAATCAACATTTCCGACGACGGCATCGTCAGCATCACCACCCCCGGTAACCAGGAATATCAGGAAGTGGGCCAGATCCAGCTGGCGACTTTCTCGAACCCGCGCGGTCTGAACCCCGTCGGGGAAAGCTTTGTGACCGAGACCCCCGCCAGCGGCGCGCCCATCATCGCGAACCCCATGCAGGACGGGATGGGCAAGATCAACCAAGGCTCGCTTGAGGCATCGAACGTGAACGTGGTGCAAGAGCTGGTGGATATGATCGAGGCCCAACGGGCCTATGAGCTGAACTCCAAATCGATCTCGGCCTCGGACGAGATGATGCAATTCCTTTCGAACAAGGTGTGATCTAGATGACCCTGCGCTTGACCATTGCCGCCGGTTGCGCCGCCCTGACCGTGGCGGGCTGTTCCCAGCAGATCGAAGAGGCCGCCTCGGCCAACTACGCTCCGGTTTACCCCGTCGAAGCGCCCACCATGACCCGCACCATGCCCTCGGGCAGCATCTATTCGGGCGGATCGATGGGCCTTTTCGCGACCGACCGCAAAGCCGCGCAGGTGGGCGACATCCTGACCGTCAAATTGAGCGAGCGTTTCGCCGCCACAAAAAGCCAGAACGCCACCGCTTCGCGCAGTGACAGCTTTGAGGTGGACCTGCCCAACGTCCTGCCGATCCCGATCCTGGACGCAGACCTTTCGGCCAGCGGTGCAAATTCGTTCTCTGGCAAGGGCAGCGCCAGTCAGTCGAACAGCCTGACTGGCCGCATGTCGGTGACCGTGGCCCGCATCCTGCCGGGCGGTAACCTAGAGATCATGGGCCAGAAAAAGCTGACCCTGAACAATGGCGACGAATACATCCGCCTGACGGGCATCGTGCGCCCTGCCGATATCTCGCCCGAGAACATCGTCGAGTCCGACCGCATCGCCAACGCCGAGATCAAATACATCGGTGCAGGGCAGTTGGCCGATACCGGCAAACGCGGCTGGATGAGCCGCGCCATGAACACCGTTTCCCCGTTCTGATCCCTTCCCGTTTGACCTGAAAGGCCAAGCCCATGTTCCGCAAAATTCTGATCACAGCCCTGATGATTGTGGCCCCCTTTGCGGCGTCTGCCGACCGGATCAAGGATCTGGCCGCAGTGGCGGGTGTTAGGTCGAACCCTTTGGTGGGCTATGGTCTGGTTGTGGGTCTTGCGGGTACGGGCGATGGCAACTCCAGCCTGACGCAGCAGTCGATGCAGTCAATCATCTCGCGCCTCGGGCTAGAGACGACAGCCTCGAACCTTGATGCCAAGAACGCGGCGGCGGTGATGGTCACGGCCGAGATGTCGCCCTTTCTTAAACCCGGTCAGGTGATGGACATCACCGTCAGCACCGCCGGCAAGGCCAAGTCGCTGAAAGGCGGCACCCTGCTGATGACCCCGCTGATGGGCGCAGATGGCGAGATTTATGCCATCGCCCAAGGCAACCTTGTGGTTGGCGGTCTGGGGGTCGAAGGCGGCGATGGTTCGTCCCTCGTGGTGAACGTGCCTACCGTGGGCCGCATCCCCGGCGGCGCGACTGTAGAAAGGCTGGTGGAAACGCCTTTCCTTGAATCCGAATACTTCGTGCTGAACCTGCACCGGAACGATTTCTCGACCTCGAACCGCGTGGCCGAAGCGATCAACAACATCTTTGGCGGCGGTATGGCTTTGCCGCTGGATGGCACATCGGTGCGCGTCCGCGCCCCTGCCGATCCGGGTCAGCGCGTGTCCTTTATGGGCATGCTGGAAAGCATCGAGGTCGAACCCGCCGAGCCCAACGCCAAGATCATCGTAAATTCGCGCACCGGTACCGTGGTGATCAACGGCAACGTCCGTGTGGCCCCGGCGGCGGTGACGCATGGCTCGCTGACTGTGCGGGTGAATGAAAATGTGAACGTGGACCAAGGCGCGGCTGTGGTTGCCGCTGGTGACAACGTGATCGTTGCCCCCGGTGATCCCGTGGTAACGCCCGATACCAATATTCAGGTCGATCAGCCCGCCGCGCAGGCCTTCCTGTTCGACCCCGGAATTTCTCTGTCCAACCTTGTGGATGCGATCAACGCCGTGGGCGCCAGCAGCGCCGATCTGGTGGCCATCCTTGAGGCGCTGCACCACGCAGGTGCGCTGCGGGCCGAACTGATCATCATCTGAAACAAAGCAAAAAAGAGAGCAGGCATGAACGTTTCAGGATACACCGACCTTCACCAGATGGCCCCCGCAGGTGACACGCGGGTCAAGGCCCCCACCAAAGCGGATGAGTTGCGACAAGCCACCGACGCTTTTGAGGGCCTGTTCCTTCAGCAGATAATGAAGACCGCCCGTCAGGCCAGCCTTGGCGATGACCTTATGGGCGGCTCTGGCGTTGAGACCATGCAAGGGATGCTGGACGAAAAATTCTCGCAACTGGGGGCAGGCAAGGCCGGTCTTGGGATCGGCAAGGCGCTTTACCAGCAGTTTGCACCGATGGTTCTGGGGATTAAGGGCTCATGAGCAACCTTTTAGCTATAGGTCGCAGTGGTCTGATGGCGGCGCAAGCCCGCCTTCAGGTTTCGGGCGAGAATATCGCGAATGCGGAAACCGAGGGCTATCACAAGCGCTCGGTTGAAACGCGTGAGATTGGTGGCGGCAAGATGAACCCGCTGTCCGAGGGGACCACCTCGCAGGGGGTCAGCGTTGAGAATATCCGCCGCGCCTTTGACGCCATCGTGGCCGAGCGCGTGCGTACCACCGCAGGGGATGTGTCCGAGAATGAGGCGATGCTGCCCGTTCTGAACATCCTTGAGGCCCGCGTGACTCCGCAGGATGGCGGGCCGCTGGATATGATGGACGCTTTCTTTGCCGGTATCTCGGCGGTGTCGGGCGATCCGGTGGACACCGGCCTGCGCAAGCTGATGCTGACCTCGGGCGAAAGCTTTGTGGACGGCGTCAAATCGCTCGCGGTCGAGATGGAGACCATGATCGAAAGCGCTATGGGCGATCAGGCGAACCACATCGATGAGGCGAACAAGATTCTGAAAGAACTGGGCCAGTTGCAGCAAAAGACTGCGCAGACCCAGGATTCAGGCGCGCTGAACCCGCTGATGGACCGCCGCGATCTGCTGATCAAGGAACTGAACGAGCTGATCGACATCACCGTCACCCCCGAAGATGGCAATCTGGTGCGCATCACCTTCGGCAACACCACCGGCGGCTTGCCCCTGATCTACCGTGATGAGGTGGCGCAGCTGCGGCAGGACGGCCCGAACCGCGTCGAGATCGTTCCCGAAGACCCCGACACCCCCGCGCAAACCCGCCCCCTGACCGGCGGCGCTTTATACGGGTTTTCCCAGTCTATGGGTGCGATTGACGCGGCCCTCACAGACCTGAACCTCTGGGCGCAGAAAGTCGCGTCCGAGATGAACGCCGCGCACCGTGATGGTGTTGATCTGGATGGCGCACCGGGCGAGGATATGTTCTCGCTGGACGGCTGGAAGGTGCAGGCGCTGGACCTGAACCGTGGCACCGGTCAAGCCGATGTCACCATGACAGACCCGACCATCATGCCCGATGGCCCGATTGAACTGGTCCGCGATACGGCTGCCAGCCTTTGGCGTGCACTGGATGCGAACGGGGACGAACTGGCCTCGGGCGATAACCAGATCACCCTGCCTGGGATGATCATCGGCCTTAGCGGCAAGGCCGTGGATGGCGACCGCTTGATGCTGTCGCGCCGGACCGGCCATGCGGCGGACCTGAATCTGATCATCACCGACCCGCGCAAGATCGCGGCAGCGGCGGCAGTGTCGTCCTCGGCCAATGCGTCGAATGTCGGCACGTCCGAAATCTACGCCGAGCCAGGGCTGAATCCGCTAGAGAACGTCACCGCGATCAATATCGCAACCAATGACAATGCGCTTGAGGCCAGTGAATTCCTGAGCCCCGGTGTCGTGGGGGTGATCCCATCGGGTACGCAAAGCGTGACTTTGGCGACGCTGGACCGTCAGGCCAGCCTCAGCTTTCCGGCGACGGGGGGCACGCTGACCTCTCTGAGCATCACGGTTGATGGCACCACTCATGACTTTACCGCGCCAAGCGCCTTGTCCGAGGCGGATTTCATCAGCCAGATGAACGGCGGCCTGATCGAGAGTGCCACCGGCCTGACATTGGGTGAAACCGGCGGGCGGCTGATGTTGTCGGGTTCCGAAATCCTGCTGGATGTGGCGGGGGCGGAAACGCTGGTGACAGCGGATCTGGATGGCACAGCGGCAACGGTCCTGTCCGATCCCGAGCCCGCCGCCGATATGGCGATCTTTACCCGCGACGGTCTGCAAGTGGCCGGTGCGCCGATGGACCCGTCCGAGGCAGCCCTTTATCTGACCGAGGCCAACGGCTTTCTGCCCGGTGCTACCTACCGGATGGCCGACCTGAACAGCCCTGACGCCTATCGCGGCATGACGCAGGTCCAAAGCAATGACGAAGGCAACTTTGTCACCCAGCTTGGCGCCTCGACCGGTTTGTCGACGTGGACAGCGGCTGATCCGGTGCCAGTGACCCCGTCGGTTACGCTGAACCTCAGCGCGATTGATGGCGGCACGGTCACCGTTCCGGAAGGGACCACCGCCACCCAGATCGCCAATATGCTGCGCGAGGATGTCTCGGCCACAGTGACGGCCCGCAACGATCTGGCGCTGGATGTGATCGGCGATGGTACGGTGTCGTTCCGCATCAAGGGCGAGAACATTAATCCCTTCCAGATCAGCGCCGACGTGACAGGCGGCGATCTGACCAAGCTGGCCCAATCGATCAACCTTGCCAGTTCCGGCACCGGCATCACCGCCGAGGTGGCCCCTGATGGCGACCGTCTGGTGCTGACCCATGAAAGCGGCGCGGATATCACCATCACCGACTTTACCCATTCGGGCGGCGGGACGATGACCGCGGACCGCGTGGATTCTACCGGCAATTCGCTGGGGGCAGGGACTGCGACCCTTGGCGGGGGCGGCGATACCGCCCTGCGGGCGACTGGCACGGTGCAACTGGCCTCTCAGATCGCGTTCAGTGTCAGCGAAGGCGCAAGCTCGCTGACGGCGGCGCGCGACACCTTCAACGGTGGGCGCATGGCGCGAAGCATCGAAGACGGGGGCAGCACGCAGGTGATCTCGGTCACTTATGATGCCAGCTTTGACGGTGCGCAGGATGACGGCATCCTGCAATCGGCGGGCTCGGCCCTGTATACGATGACCATTCAGGACGGCAACGGCGCGCCCTTTACCGCCACCTTTGATCCGCAGGCCTACGGGGCGCAGGACAGCGTGGATGCCGCCTATGGCATGGCAGCGGCCCTTCGTGAAACTGCTGTGGGCAGCCGCCTGACCGGCGAGGCCGTTACCGGCATTCCCGGAGAAGGCACCATGATGCGGGTCTCTCTGGGCGAGGATATCTATTCCATCCGCATGGAGAACGGCGTTCCCGTTGTCTCTGGCCCCGAAAAGGGACGCCTGACGGCAAGCTTTGATGCCTCGAACCGGCTGGTGGTGGAAACCAATGGCGGCGCGCTGGATGGCTCGGTCCTGCAAGTGGCCAGCAGCCCTGCGGATGCGGCGGCCTTTGGTATGGGCCTGACCAACGTGGTCCAGTCCGAAGGGGTTGGCGGCAAGGTCGATCTGGTCAACTGGCCAGGTGGCACCCAAAGCGCCACCTTCACCGTGGATGGCAGCAGCTACACCCTGAGCGCCTCTAGCACCGGCACGGCCCTGAGCGTCAGTGTGGGCGGCGGCTTTGCAGGCAGCGCCAGCTGGGACGCCACCAATGGCCGCATCATCATCACCCCGCCCGCTGGCAGCGGTCCGGTTGAATTCGCACCCCAGTCGGGGGCCGACGTTTTGGGCTTTGGCAATATCAGCGCCAAGGTTTCTGTCTCGGACGATGGTAAACTGTCCATCACCGCCACCGACAGCCGCGTGCTGGATATCGCGGCGCAGACGCAGGCTTCGGGCAACCGGATCACCCTGAACGATCTGCCGAACGAGGACCTGCTGGTTGTGATGGCGGGTAACGGCTCGCAGAAAATGGCCGTTGATATTCAGGCAAGGATCAATCCTGAACCTGACCGCGAAGTGGAGCTGCGCGTGCTGGATGCCTCAAGCGATCTGGTCGGCCTCTATGATGCCGAAACCGGCCACGAGATTGCCCGCCGCACCTTGGGTGCCAATGGCGATACGCTGATCGGCGGCTACGCAGTGACCCTGACGGCAGGGTATGAGGACGGCGACTCTTTCACCCTGCTGCCCGCCCGCGCAGATAGCGGCGACAGCCGTATTCTGGAACGTCTGGCCGATTTGCAGATGCGCAATGTGGACACGGGGCTTGGCGGCTTTCAGGCGGTCTTCAATGAGATGGTGACCAGTGTGGGCGGCGTTGTCTCGGCCACGACCAGCCGACTTGAGACCGCTAATTCGATGCATGAGGCCGCCCTGCGCGCCGATGCAGAGAAGACCTCGGTTGATCTGGACGAAGAGGCGGCGAACCTCTTGGCCCAACAACAGGCCTATCAGGCCAACGCCCAAGTCATGTCGGTCGCCCGTTCGCTGTTCGACACCCTACTGAATTCGCTGTGAGGCTAAAATGACCATCGGTACATCCCTATTCGCAGCTTTGAACACCCGCGCGTTCCAGAAATCGGACGCCAAGATTGCACAGCTGCAAGAGAACATCTCGACCGGAACCGAGGACCCCAAAGCCTCGGCCGATCCCATCCGCGCACAGCGCCTGTCGGTTGTGAATGAACACAAGGACATGCTGGACCGGTTCAACTCGAACCTGATCGTCGCGGAAAAGCGGTTGGAGATCACGGACTCGAACCTTGGCGAAGTGAACGATCTGCTTCAGTCCATGCGCGAACTGGCGATCCGCGGCGCGGATGCCAGCGTGACCCCGTCCGAACGCAAGGTGCTGTTGCACAAGGCCACGCAGTTGCGGGATTCACTGATCACGCAGGCCAATGCCCGTGATGACACTGGCCGTCCGATCTTTGGCGGCTATCAGGGCCGCATGGACCCCTTCACCGAAGGCACCAACGGCGTCGAATATAACGGGGACGCGGGCCGCCATACCCTGCGGGTCTCGGAAAGCGCGATGGTTTCAACCGGCGTCAGCGGGGACGAGGCCTTTATGGGCGTGAATCTGCTGTCCGATGAAACACGCGGCCTCTTCGATATCGTGGATGATTTTATCTTCACGCTGGGCTCAGAGGGGCACAGCCTGCGGGACTCGGTCACTGAGGCCAATACAATGAGCGTCGATCTGGCCAAAACCCAAGGCGATGCGAAATGGACCATGACCCTTGGCGAAGGGGCGAACGCGGTGACGATCAGTGCTGATCTGGTGTCCGGCCAGCCCGGCCCCGCGATTGCGGCGATCAACGCGGTCAGCACCCAGACCGGCATTACTGCCACCTTCACCGATGATGGTGATGGCATGGTTCTGACCGGCGTGAACGGCGTGACCCTTTCGGACATCAAGGTCGAGCCGGAACAGCGCGGCGAAGTGGCCCGCGTCTACCCCGAGGAAGGCGTGTTCATCCAGATGGTCTCCAAGGACCGCACGTCCTCCGGCATTATCGACCAGATCACCGCAGCGGGTGAACATGTGGCGGATATGCGGGCCGTGGTCGGTGCGCAGGCGGAATCCGTGGACCGGTTCCAGAAGCTGGTGGCCGAACGGACGGTCATTCTGGACGAGGCGGTCTCGAACCTGTCGGAACTGGATTTGGCGGCGGCCATCACCAAGCTGCAATCGCTGCTGCTGAACCGCGAGGCCAGTCAGTCCAGCTTTGTGAAGATCACCCAGACCAGCCTGTTTGATTATATCCGCTAGGGGCGGGGACCTTCGAAAGAGACAGAGCGGCGGGCAGGATTGGCCCGCCGTTTGCAATTCGGGTCCTATGACCCTTCGTATGTCCTTGTTTGCGGCACTGGCCGCCTTTGGTTTTGGCTGTGCCGCCACCGGCGCTGCTGCCGCGACTGTCCCCAGTTGCGAGGCCGCCGCCGTGCGCGCCGAAAAGGCGGCAGGTATTCCAAGCTTTCTGCTGGCGGCAATCTCGCGCACGGAAACCGGCCACACCCGCGCAGGTCGTGGTTATGGCGCGTGGCCGTGGACGCTGAACATCAGGGGCAAGGGCTATTACTTCGAAACCCGCGAAGACGCGCTGGCCGCCCTGCAACAAGCCATCAACGCGGGCGAGACCAGCGTGGATGTGGGCTGCATGCAGATCAACTACCGCTGGCACGGCGAGCAGTTCTCTTCGATCGACCAGATGATCGATCCGGGCGTAAACACCGCCTATGCGGCGCAATTTCTGTCAGGTCTGAAGAAACGTCTGGGCAGCTGGCAAGAGGCCACGCGGCACTATCACTCGGCCACGCCCAATCTGGGCGAGGCGTATCTGAGCCGCGTTCAAAAGGTCATGGCCGGTTTTGGTCAAAGCCCCGATCTGGGGCCGGATATCCAGGTGGCCGATGCGGCAGGGGCAGCAGATCCCAACGCGCCGCGCCGCCCGCGCGCGCCGATGATCGGCATATCCGGGGCGCCTTTGGTCCACGGCGGACGTAGCCTGATCGCGTCAGGCACGGCGATTCTGCCCAAGGATAACCGCAATGTGATTCTCTCAACGCCGGATGTGAACACAGGTGATGATGCGAGAATCGAAACGCTGGCGGAAATGAAGGCCTCTGTCAGGGCTGCATTCGGGTATTAATCCATCACGTTGGGTTATCCACAGGATGGTACGGGTCACAAAGGATCACGGCGACTACCCGTAAGGAGACCTAAAAAAACCGATGAGCGGCTTATCGGACCACTTGTAGGAGTCGTAATCTAGGATCAACGAAACCAAACCCTTACGAGGCACTCTCATGACACAGCACTGGCAGAGCACCTTTGGCGATCAGGACGCACCTATCGATAGCCGCTTGGACAAGATCCTTGTTGGCCGATCCGCGCCCATGCGCCAGCTCAAGCAAGTCCTGAACATGGTGGCGCCGTCTGATGCCCCTGTGATGGTGCAAGGGGAAACCGGCGTTGGCAAGGAACTGGTGTGCGAAGCTATCCATGCAGTGTCGGGCCGTCCGGGGGAACTGGTTGCTGTAAACTGTGCGGCGATCCCGTCGGAACTGCTGGAATCTGAGCTTTTCGGCCATGAAAAAGGGGCCTTTACCGGCGCAGACAGCCGTCGCGTGGGCCGTATCGAACAGGCACAGGGGGGCACCCTTTTCTTAGACGAAATCGGCGACATGCCCGCCGCTCTGCAGGCCAAGCTGCTGCGCGTTCTGGAAACCCGCCGCATCCAGCGTGTGGGTGGCCGAGGCGAGATCGAGGTGAACTTTCGCCTTGTGACTGCGACCCACCGCGCACTGGCCAAAGACGTGGAAGAAGGCCGCTTCCGTGCTGACCTTTACTTCCGCATCAACGTCTTTCCTGTAAGCGTGCCTTCCCTTTCAGAGCGTCTGGATGACATCCCGCTGATTTTGGAAGCGATGATCGAGCGTCGCCAGACCCAGTATCCCGACGTGATGACCCCCCACTTCAATGCAGGTGCCATTCAGGCACTGGCGACCCACGGCTGGCCCGGTAACGTGCGCGAGTTGCGCAACGTCTTTGACCGCGCGGCCGTTCTGTTTGCGGGCCGTGTGGTGAACGCCGAGGCCGTCTGCAGCCATCTACTGCCGATGCAGGGCATGACCGCCCTTGCAGCGGAACCGATCAGCGCGGCGCCTGCCCCCTCGGCGTCTGTCGCGCCCGCTGATGCTATTCTGGACTCGATCATGAACACCGACACTTCGGTCGATATGCGCCGCCATCTGCGGGACATGGAAGTCATGATGATCGATGCCGCTCTGAAGAAAACCGGAGGCAGCGTCAGCGCCGCCGCCCGCACCCTGCGCCTTCAGCGCACGACCCTGATTGAAAAGATGAAGAAACTGGCAATCTCGCGCGAAGCCGCGCTTGCCAGCTAAGACGCGCCCTCTTCCGCTATACCTTGGTGCGCGAACCAAACGAGCCGCCCCTGCGAACAGGGCGGCTCGTTTTTCATTTGTGCTTAGGGCTGTGACGCGGATCAGTTGTTACTGTTGTTCCACGCATCGATCAGGCTTTCCAGATAGTCGCCGGTGTTGTTCAGCGTGGTCACGACCATCTCCATCTGGGTAAAGCGGGTCAGATAGTAGGCCTCTTTCGCTTCGGCGGCGGCGTCGATCGAATCCAGCATGGTGCTGTCATCGCTGATCGAGTCGCCAATGCTGTTTTCGCGCCGCGACATGGCACCGGACGAGCTGAGCCATTTGTCCATACTGTCTTGGAAATTCGAGATAAAGCTGCGGCCAAAGTCGATGATCGCGTTCTCGACCCCGTCTTCCAGCTTGAAGGATACGCCGCGCAGGTTGCCACTGGTGGCGGTGTAGGTGGTGATGCCGTCCTCGGTGCCCTCATTGACCAGTTCGATCCCGTTCACAAAGGCGGTGCCAGTGACAGTGTCACGGGTCAGCGAATAACGTCCCGCGATTGCCGTGCTACCGGGGGTGCCCGACAGCTCGACCCCCGCGGTGGGGCTGCTGAGGCCGTCGCGCAGGATTGCCTCGAAAATCTGCGGGCTGTTGGTCATCGCATCTTCAAGGGCGTTCGTGTCCAGTGTCAGTGTGCCATCACGTTCGGTGCGCACGCCAAGGTCGGACAGGTAGTAGGTCCGATCGCCATAGCCCGAGATCCCCTGATTGAGCGAGCGTTCGAATTCACGACGCAGGCCGTTGATCGCTGAATCGCCCGCCAGATCCCCCGCGGCCGAGCCCGCGTAGCCGCGGTCGGTCATGGTATCCAGCATCTTGAGCGTCGTGTTGAACGCATCCACCAGCCCGCGCATCGCCTCTTCGGCGGCAGTGGTGTTGATCTCGACCGAGACGGTGGCCATGTAGTCGGAATATCCCGCTACGGTAAAACTGACGCCCGGAATAACATCGTCGATGTCGTTGCTTGGGCGGGTGATGGTGATGCCGTTGACCTTCAGTTGGGCGTTCATGGCCGCCTGCATCTGAACGTCTTCGACCTGATCGGTCATATCCAGCACATCAATCGCAGTATTCGTCGAGGCCGGATCATCCTGCGTGGCGGTAAAGCGCACGGCATTCTTGGAACCGTAATCAGTCAGAACCCCAAGCGAGAATGTCCCGTCGCCCACATCGATAATCGAGGCCGCAACCCCGTCCAGCGCGGTAATCTGTTCCGCCAGTTCCGCCAGGGTCGAGCCCTCGGCGATGGTGATGGTCTGTTGGGTCTTGGTGGCGTCTGCGGTGAAGGCCGACGGTTCGGCGTCATCCCAACTGCCAAAGTCGATGACCAGCGTGCCGCCTGCGAGCGTGTCGGTTTCACCAGAGAACCCGCCAAAGGCCAGAACCTGCGGTTGGGCCATCTGCTCGACCGCAATGGTCGTGTCGCCCATCACCAGATTTTCGGTATCCTCTGAGGTCAGCACGATGGCCGAGTTGTCGCTGGTGATCGAGGTTGCACTGGCGCTGGCGGCTGCGCCGACCGCGCTGTCGAGGCTTTCAAACTGGGTGCGCAGACGGTCGAGCGCCGACAGGGACACTTCGGCCTTGTCAATGCGGTCGGTCACGATGGACCGTTTGGCGCTGGTTTCAGCCTGAGTCAGGTCTTTGGCCAGCTGGGTGATGTTCAACCCCGAGCCATTTGTGTTCAGAGAACTGATGACGTCGACTGCCATTTTAGGCACCTCCTGACCGATCTAACGGCCGATCCTTCAAAAGGATTAGGGTTAATACGAAATTTCGATCTCGATACGGCGGTTCTGTTCGCGGCCCTCGGCTGTGCTGTTGTCGGCCACCGGATCGCTTTCACCTTTCGACACGGCGGTCAGTTGCGACGCATCAATCAGGCCCGAGTTCGCCATTTCCCGCACCACGGACGAGGCGCGCGCGGCGGCCAGTCCGATGTTGTCACGGAATTCGGAGGACGGGTTCACAGGCACGTCGTCGGTATGGCCGGTGACGGTGATGCTGCTGTTTTCGTCCATCGAGGCAAAGGCGATGCGCGACATGATCTCTTGCGCTTCGGCGGTCAGATCAGCGGTGCCCGACGGGAAGGCCCCGCCTGCGCCAACAGTGATCTTCACCTTGCCTTCTTCCTGTTCCACCGTGACCAGACCCTGACCCAGTTCCTGACGTAGGGCGACCTGCAATTCGGCTGCAGCAATACCGGCCTTGCGGGCTGCATCGCCAGCTTCGGCGCCGCCACCGGCCCCTTCGCCAGCACCTGCCCCTTGAGCCATTTCGGCCATCTGCTTCAGATCGTCAGCCAGACCGCCGATCTTCACATCGTCAGGGTTCGCACCGGTCTGGGCTTGTGCTTGCGCCATGGCATTTGCGGCTTCGGACAGCTGTTCGGCCAGTTGCTCGGCGCTTTCGGCCTGACCGTTAAAGTTCATTGTGACCTGACCGTTTTCCACGTTCGCCTCAATCGCGCCGGACTGCATCGCCTCGGATAGAGCCTCGGCCAGATCTTGCATGGCCTTTTGCTTGGCCTGATCCTGCGCGTCGCCACCTTCTCCTTGGGCGCCGTCGCCTTCGGTCTCATCGGGTTTGGTTTCGATCTGCTTTTTCTCGGTCTCGGTCGTTTCCTGCGTGATCTCTTTGATCACCGCCTGATCGGGCGAGGGGCTGAATTCCAGCTTGAGGATCGTCGTGCCTTTGGGCTGTTCCATCACGGGCACCTGTTTCTGAACACCGAAGCTGTTCTTCAGGCTGCCCGCGATCATCTTGAACTTAGGCTGGTTGAATTCGGCAAAAGACAGAATAAGCACGAAGAACGCCATAAGCAGCGTCGCCATGTCCGCAAATGTCGCCATCCATGCAGGCGCACCCACCGGAGGACACTTTGGGCAATCCTCTTCGGGGGTTTCTTCGGCCTGAACGGGAAGGGGGATCGGCTTTTTGGCCATGGCGTATCTGCCCTACTCTGTCTTCTATGCTGCTTTAGGCGGCGTCTTGCATCTTGGCCTGCGCCTTGGGCGGCAGGTTCGCAAGCAGCTGTTCCTGTACATTCCGGCCTGACTCGCCGCGGGCGATGTTGCGCAGGCCCTCAATGACCATCTCGCGGTAGACCACCTCGTCGCCGGTGTAGCCTTCCAGCTTGGTGTTCATGGGGCCGAACAAGACGTTCGCGATGAACGCACCGTATAGAGTGGTCAACAAGGCCACCGCCATTGCGGGGCCGATGGCCTTGGGGTCGGCCATGTTACCAAGCATCTGCACCAGACCGATCAGCGTACCGATCATGCCCATGGCAGGGGCGATATCGACCCAAGCCTTCAAAACACCCTGCGCCGCGGCGTGGCGGGCTTTCATGGCTTTGATCTCCTGGTTCATCTGCTTGGCCATTTTGTGCTCGTCTGCACCATCGACCAGCATTTGAAGTCCTTTGCCAAAGAACTTGTCTGGCACCTCTGCGCCTTCCAGCGCCATCATGCCGTCTTTGCGGGCCTTGTTCGACAGCTCGACCATTGTTTCGATCAGAGCTTCCGGCTTGGGGGCTTTGGGCATGAAGGCTTTTGCCATCGCGCCAAAGCTGCTGAGGAACGTGCCCATAGGGGCCGTATACATAACAGCAAAGAACGCGCCCCCGAAAACGATCAGGACCGAGGGTACGTCGATGAACGGCCCGATGCCGCCCGCAGAGATCATTGCGCCAGCAATCATGCCCATTGCGCCAAGAAATCCGATAAGTGTTGCGATATCCATGAGGGGTCTGAACTCCCGTCAAATGTTGCTTCGGTGATGTCAAAGCAAACGACGTGCCAAACGCTATATATATATCAAAGACTCATGCGCATATGGATATGGGATAACGATACTGAATAGAATCAATGACTTAGCCCGATACGCATTTTTTTCTAAACAAAAAACGCGGACCTGCCGTTCTCCTAATCAGACGCCGAGGGGCGCACACCAAACCGAACACAGGAGACGCCACAATGGCCATCATCAACACGAATATCGGTTCTATCAATGCTCAGGCGAGCATGGCTCGCGCAAACGCCGACATGGAAGTTTCGATGGAGCGCCTGTCCACAGGTAAGCGCATCAACTCGGCGAAAGATGACTCGGCTGGTATGGCCATCGCTGAAAAGATGACCTCGCAGATCATGGGTCTGAACCAAGCGGTTCGCAACGCCAACGACGGCAAGAACCTGCTGGACACCACCGAAGGCGCACAGGTTGAAGTTTCGAACATGCTGCAGCGTCTCCGCGAACTGGCCGTTCAGTCGTCGAACGACACGAACACCGCTAGCGACCGTGGTAACATCTCGGCGGAAGGTTCGCAGCTGATCACCGAGATCAACCGCGTCGCCACCGACACCACCTTCAACGGTATGAAAATCCTGGACGGTTCGTTCACTGGCAAGCAGCTGCAGATCGGTGCAGACACCGGCCAGTCGATCGAAGTCAACGTAGACAGCGTGCACTCGACCGAAATCGGTTCGCACTCTTTCAGCACCTCGATCAAGAGCAACGCGCATGCAACCGACAACGGTATCGCTGGCGAAACCATCTCGGTCACTGGTCACACTGGCACCGCAGATATCACTGTCGCAGCGAACACTTCGGCAAAAGATCTGGCAGCTGCTGTGAACAAAGTATCGGCTTCGACCGGTGTGGACGCTTCGGCAGAAACCAACGCCGAAATCTCGCTGAGTGCTGCTGGTAACGTCACCTTCTCGGTGAACGGCACTGACATCGGTACCGTCGCTGTGACCGACAACACCGACCTGCGCGGTCTGCGTGACGCCATCAACAACAAAGCGGGCACCACTGGTGTGACTGCGAAGATGGGCGACGACAACAGCACCATCATCCTGACCGACAAGACCGGTGACGACATCTCGATCTCGGGCTTCGAAGACCAGCAGACCACTCCGGCCGCTGCAATGACTGTGACCGCTCTGGAGCGTGACGGCACCGCCGACAACGCATCGCAGACTCTGGCAGCTGACGGCTCGGCAGGTGACGCGACTGTTGCAGGTCAGGTTGAGTTCACCTCGATGAAGGCCTTCTCGGTCTCGGGTGGTGCAGCTGGCGCAGACGTCGACTTCCTGGACGCAGACTCGAACACCTCCTCGCTGGAAAAGGTTTCGGACATCGACCTGACCACTGCTGAAGGCGCATCGAAGGCGATCAAGGTTCTGGACGTGGCTCTGTCGAAGGTTTCGCAGTCTCGCTCGGATCTGGGTGCGGTCTCCAACCGTCTGGACAGCACCATCTCGAACCTGACCAACATCACCACCAACGTGGAAGCTGCACGTAGTCAGATTGCTGACGCCGACTTCGCCAAAGAATCGTCGGATCTGGCCCGCGGAAAAATCCTTAGCCAGGCGGCAACTTCGATGCTGGCACAGGCGAACGCCTCGAACCAGAACGTCCTGTCGCTGCTCCGCGGCTGACGGAAAATTGACACCCAAGAATCAACCCGGCGCCTCGGCGTCGGGTTTTTTCGTTTAGATTCAATAAGAAGAAATTTTTTTCACTTTTTTACTAAAATGCCCGAATGGGTAGCCGTTAGGTGTCAAATAAGCTGCCTTGCGAGAATCCGTCACTGGGTCCCTAATTGGGTCATTCCAGGAGGGAACGACATGCAACTCAGCTACACTCAACAAATCGGACAGCGCCAATCGCTGGTGATGACGGCTCAGCTTCAACAGGCGATCTGCCTTCTGCAATTGAGCAACACGGACCTTCAATCCTACATCGAATCCGAAGCGGAAGAGAATCCGTTCGTTGAGGTGGCCCGCCCCACCAATGACCGTCTGCGCGAGCCTTCGCTAAAGAAGCACTCTGCATCGGACTATGACGATATCACTGCCCGCGCCGCTGACCACGCTCCCTCCCTCTATGGTCATGTAGCTGCGCAATTCGATCTGATGTTCGGCAATGCCCGTGAGCGGGTGATTGCAGAGCAGTTCCTGGAAGGCATCGAACCCAGCGGTTGGTTGGGCGAGCCTCTGGAAGACATCGCTTTCCGTGCCGCAATCACAATGGAAGAGGCCGAAGAGATGCTGGGCCGCGTCCAGCAGGTCGAGCCCGCCGGTCTGTTTGCCCGCACTCTGGCCGAATGTCTGCGTCTGCAGGCTATCGACAAGGGCCTGATGAGCCCCGTGATGGACGGCGTTCTGAACAACCTGCCCAAGCTGGCGGCTGCCGATCTGGCTGGTCTGTCCCGTGCTTGTGGCTGCGATATGGACATCCTGCGTGACACTCTGAAAGAGCTGCGCTGCCTGAACCCCAAGCCGGGTGCAGATTTCGAATATGGTGATGTGACCCAGCGCGAACCCGATCTGATCGTGACCAAAGGCGAAGAAGGTTGGGTCGTGGACCTGAACCGTTCGACCCTGCCGTCGGTTGTGGTGGATGAGGCAAAGGCCCAAAGCGTCACCCGTGACAAGACCGCCACCGAATTTGTTGGCGAGCGTCTGAACCTTGCCCGCTGGCTGCGCCGCGCGGTCGAGCATCGCAACCAGACTGTCATGATGGTTGGCGCTGAAATCGTCCGCCGTCAGGCCAAATTCCTTGAGCATGGCCCCGCGCACATCGTGCCCATGACCCTCAAGGACGTGGCCGAGAAGGTTGGCGTGCACGAAAGCACCGTCAGCCGCGTGACCACTGGCATGCTGATCGTCACCCCGCAGGGCACCTTTGGCCTGAAGACCTTCTTCAGCACTGCCCTCAGCACCGATGGCGACGAGGCAGCCTCTTCGGCGGCCATCCGTCACCGCATCCAGCAGCTGGTCAAGGATGAGGACGCAAACCGTCCCCTCAGCGACGACGCGCTGGCCAAGATCATCACCGACGAAGGCAC
>JAYZYX010000371.1:0-18374 GCA_036139795.1 Pseudomonadota bacterium
TCTGGGCGGGCCGCGCCGAGTTGCGCCTGTTGATGGAGGCCCTCAGCTATCTGGCGCTGGCGCAAATGTGGAACCTGCTCGCGGGCTACACCGGCCTTGTCAGTGTCGGGCAACAGGCTTTTGTGGGGCTTGGCGGCTATCTGTTCTTTGCCTTGGCGATCTTTGGCGGCATTGGCGTTGTGCCCGCTTTGATCCTTAGCGCCTTTGGCACGGCGGTGATCGCCATCCCCACCGGCTGGCTGGCCTTTCGCCTGAACGGAGCCTACTTCGCCATCGGCACTTGGGTCATCGCCGAGGTCTATCGTCTGGGGGTCGCGCAGGTCTCGGCCCTTGGGGGCGGATCGGGGATTTCGCTGCCCGTGGATATTGCCCGTTCCCTTGCCGAAGGGCGGGCCGAGCGAGAGATGGTCATGTATTACATCGCCTTCGCCATTGGCGTTGCGTCTGTTCTGCTGGTCTGGGGCATCCTGAAATCCCGCTGGGGTCTGGCGATGACCGCCATCCGCGATAGCGAGCTGGCAGCCGAGACCATTGGCGTGAACACCCGCCGTCTCAAGTTCTCGGTCTATGTGCTGACGGCGGGCTTTACGGCGCTGGCGGGGGGCTTTTTGTTCCTGCAAAAGCTGCGGATCACCCCTGATGCCGCTTTCAGCGTGAACGACTGGACCGCATTCGTGCTGTTCATCGTGGTGATCGGCGGGCTTGGCACGATTGAGGGGCCGATCATCGGGACGATCCTGTTCTTTGCCCTGCGGCAGGTCGCGGCGGATTGGGGCACGTGGTATCTGATGCTGATGGGGGCCATCGCGATTGGTGTCATGCTGGTGGATAAGCGCGGCATCTGGGGCTGGATTGCTGCCCGCACGGGCCTAAGCCTGTTTCCCACCCGCCGCCTGCTGTAATCCCGTTCAGGAATGAACAAAGGCCGCGGCACCCTGTGGGTTCGCGGCCTTTGCATCTGGGTTGACCGTTGCGGGAGGATCGCCGGTCAACTCTGTCCCGTCCATTGTCGTAAGACGGAACTCAGCGCCTGACGCAGGGCGGCGTCCAGCGCAAAGGACTTGGGCTCATTAATGGCGGTGCCTGCCTCGGCCTCAAGAATTCTGTCCAGCGTCACGTAGGACATGGAGCTGCCTTGGACCAACCGGCTCTCGACCGCTTGGGTGACGGTCTCCTCCGCGACGATTTCCGATGTGCTGACCTTCACCAGCCGCAGGTTGACGGTGATGATATCGCGCCGGATGCGTTCCTTGACGCCGATATTGGCCACCCGAAGGCCGCCACCGCCGTTGATCACGTCATGATCGTAGGACACGATGGCCCCTGTGATCAGGTAATCCGCTGGGATGATGTCTTCCATCGGCTTGCCCAGAACAAAGGCCGAGAACGGCACCTCTTTCCCGATCTCCGAGATACGTCGGGCGCGGTAGCGGTCCAGATTGTCCAGCGTTTGTTCAATGGGTGGCAGGTTCTGCTGTGCGGGCTGACCGCCCCCGATGCCGTAATCGCGATAAACGTCGCTGCGCAGCTTTTCCACGTCCTGATCTACCGCATCGGTTTCGGCCTTGATGCGCCCCCGCTCGGCTTGGGTATGGGCGCGTTGGGCGTCCTCGGTGAACTGGCCTGTGACCAGTCGGCGCTCTTGCAGGACGGGCTCTAGAAAGCGGCGCTCGACCACGCGGAACCAACTGCCGCCGCCGACCTCTCGCAAGGCGGCAACCACATAGGCATCCGCCCCTTGCGAGACCGTCTTGCTAAGTTCCGAATAGCTGTCGTTCTTGGCCATCTGCCCCGTCAGATCGGGAAAGTCATAGACGGCGATGCTGGTCTTTTGCGCCCGCTTGGGAAAGCTTTTCAGCGGCGTGTAAGAGGCCGTCTGCGCGGCCACAGTCTCGCCGCCGGTCTGGGTCTTGGTCAGTTTGCTGTCGTGATAGACGCCCGCGCATCCGCCAAGGGCGATGGTTCCGCTAAGCAGCGCCGCAATGGCCTTAAGATGCATCCGTAAGCTCCGGCACGACGATCTCTGTGGTCGAATTCCCGTCATTGAGGGTGATAATCACATCCCCGTTTGAATCCGTGGTGTAGCTGACGCTAAGGTCACCGATCTCAAAGCTGCCGCCCGGCGTTGCATCGGTGCCAAAGATCTTTTGTGTGATGTCTGAGGCCAGAGTGGTCAGCAAACGCCGTTCCAGATCCTCGCGGAAACGCTCCAACTGGGTCTGTTCGGGCTCTTCCTCTTCGAAGACCCGTTTCTGGCTTTCCAGCATGGTCATGTAATAGGAATTGTTCATTCCATTGCCGCCAAAGGCCGGAAGGTCGAAATTAAACCGTAAATCAGAGGCTTGGGCGCTAAAGGGAAACGCCAGAATGGCTAGGCAGAGCAAACGTTTCATTCCGGCATCTCCATAAGTATGGAGGAAGGGCGGCCCCTTCCGTTTAAGCATGATAGTCTTTGCAATTTTGCGGTCCAATATATACTAAGGATAGCTGCATACCCGATGTGGTAGCGCAGCATCTGCCAGCCCCAGTATCCGGTAGGTCTTTGCATGTGGCATGCCAGAGTCAAAAACGGGCAAGCTTTTCAGCTTGCCCGTCTCCGGAGACCTGAGGCCGCGCCAAAATAAAGGGGAGGTGAGGCCGGCGCAGCCTGAGGTGAATTTAGCGCTGGGTCAGGTAGACGTTGCCGCCGGTGCCATACATGGCCACCTGAACCTGACGCATGGTCGAGGTCTGAACCGCGTTGAACATGTTGTTGTTGCCGTCCTGAAGCAGAGTGATCCCGCTGCCGCTGCCCGACTGGGTCGAGAACACTTCGTTGCCGTTGCCATCCTGCGTCACAACGATCGAGTTCCCGCCGTAGTCACCGTTCTGGGTGATGTGGATGGTGTTCTCGTTGCCGTTGGTGGTCACGTCCACGGTGCTGGCGTGGGCCGAGGCACCGTTCACGTCGCCCTGATAGACTTCGAAGAAGTTGTCGTTGCCGAACTGGTTCAGCGTTGCTGTGTTGGTCGAGTACTGGCGGACCAGCATGCCGTTGCCTACACCGATCTGGTTCGCTTCCAGATAGCTGCTGTCACCGGCCTGCATAACGTCAAGCTGGTTGTTCGCGCCGCTCTGGTACAGATCGGCCACGTTGTAATCGCCAAGCTGGTTGATCACAGCGCCGTTGTCGTCGCCGTACTGGTCAACGTCCAGCAGGTTGCCGGTGGCGGTGGTCACTGCGCCGCGGCTGAAGGTCTGGGTAAAGCCGAATTCGCGGTTGTATTCGGCCTCGGCGCGCAGATCGCGACCAAGCGAGATATCATCTGCCTGCCCGTGTTTGAAATCCAGCACACGGTCCGAGTCAATCGCAGCCCGCGAAATGGTCTCTTCGAAGGCAGAGTCCGAACCTTGGCTGAAGTTCAGTGTGTTGCGGTCGCCATGCTGGATCGCATTGACGCGGTTGTTGTCACCCACCTGCTTGGCGGCGCTATAATCTGTCGGGTAGGTGCTGGTTGCGGTCTGCGCCCAAGTCACGTTGGTGTAGGCAAAGTAGCGCAGATCGGTCACGGGGCGACCGTTCATGGTGGTGTTGCCAAAACCCTTGGTTTTCTCGCTCTGCCAGGTGCCGGTGTTCTGGTTCACGCTTGCACCTGCGGGTGCCTCGGCGCCGACGCTGTTACCGACCCCTTGCAGTTGCAGATAGAGGCTGTTGACGCCTTCTTGGCTGGAGTAGGTTACGCTGTTCGCGAGGGCCGGTGATGCTCCGAGTGCGAGAGCCGCGGCGACATAGAGTGACTTTGACATTGCTTATCCTTCAAGCATTTTGTTGAGCACCACGAGGAACCGTCCGAGTTAACGTACAAGCATGCAAAAGCGTGTGTGCGATGTTCTTAAGATCGACAAAAACGTCATTTTGGTAATGTGTTCTGAAGTGTGGATTTTGCGCAAAAGGCTGTGTTCTGGTGTCAGAAAACCGACACCTGTTGAGGCGTTCAACTAAAGCTTGAGATTTGTCAGTGGTTAGCCCGAAATGTCGTTCGCTTGACACGACGGAGTGTTGACCGTAAATATCTGAAAATAATGAAAACTTCGATTTTTTCCGCTGGCCAATCCGCCATTTTAGCTCATTTTAGCTAAAAAGGTCACTTTCAACCCTTGGCTGCGTGATAAATGTGACATCTTCGTAAGTTTTTGCCCTAAGATACCTCCTTACGGCAGGTACCCCATACAATAAGGTAGGTTATCTTTCGTATTATGGGGCGCGAATCCGATTCCGTTAGCGCCTAAACCGACCGATTTTCTGGTATTGAATTGCAAAAAAATATGATTACTGCAGTCATTTTGCGCGAAGGTATAGTTTGGTATCGGTCGGTTCATGTTCCCGCCGCAGCCAGTTCCC
The DNA here is from genome assembly GCA_036139795.1 of Pseudomonadota bacterium. Classification (GTDB taxonomy): domain Bacteria; phylum Pseudomonadota; class Alphaproteobacteria; order Rhodobacterales; family Rhodobacteraceae; genus Donghicola. Next base: position 4,382 of record JAYZYX010000371.1, read on the forward strand.
TTGCCAGAGTTTGCACCAAATCCGCTGCCGCCATCGGGCGGGCGCGTGCTGCCCCTGTGCCTGCCCATTGTGCGCCGTACCCATGCTCGCCGCAGGCTTTGGCAACGGCGTTCAGGGCTTTGCCCGCGTCATAGGCGGTGGGGTAGGCAGGGACCGCGATGGTTTGATCTGCGGCCCATGCGGTAAAACGGTTCGCCAGACAGCGGGCCGGCCGGCCGGAAATCGCGGGGGTCATGACGGTGCCGCCCTGATCAGCGTTGCCTGAGGCCGCCAATAGAGCGCTGCGATAGGCGGCGTCTGCGGCGCTTTCGGGGCAGGCGATAAAGGCGGTTCCCATTTGCGCTGCTGCCGCGCCCCAGCCAAGAGCGGCCCGGATGTCCTTGCCGTCCATGATCCCGCCTGCCGCAATCACGGGGCGGCTGATGTTGGCGGTCAGCAGTCGGGTCAGTTGTTCGGTGCTCAGGCGCTCATCTGTCCCCTCGGGGTCAAAGATCCCCCGATGACCGCCCGCCTCATGGCCTTGGGCAATAATGGCATCGATCCCTGCGTTTTGGGCGGCTTGGGCCTCGGGCAGGCTGGTGGCGCTGGCAAAGAGCAAACAGCCCGCCTGTTTAAGCGCAGCGATCCGCTGAGGGTCTGGCAGGCCGAAATGAAAGCTGACCACAGGCGGCGCCAGCTGCACAAGGGTGCGCAGCATCGCGTCATCATTGGCAAAGCTCTTGTAGATCACTTGCAGCGCCTGCGGTGGGGCGGCGTTGAAACGTGCGAACTCGGGCGCGAGGGCGGCGCACCAGCGGGCGGCAATCTGCGCATCGGGGGTCGGGTCCTTATGGACAAAAACGTTCACGTTGAAGGAGGCGGTTGTGGCGGCTTGCAGCGCCGTGATCATCTTTTGCGCGCCCTCTGCATTGGTTGCGCCGACGCCCAAAGAGCCCAGAGCCCCCGCATTGCTGACCGCTGCCGCCAGTTCCGGTGTTGCGACACCGGCCATGGGGGCCTGTACCAAAGGGACCGAAAGCCCGAGTTGTTCCAGCAGATCCATCACGCCCTCTCTTCATGCGCCAAGTGCGGCTGGAGCAAGCCTAGCAGACTGACGGGGCTTTGATAGGCTTTCGGTTTTGCGGGAGGCGTACTGTCTGTTCCGCCCCATGCCCTGTGAGGCGGGGGGCGCAGTAGGTATTTATACCAAGATGAAAGCCAGAGGGCGCGCCTTTGCCGTCAGGGGCGGCGGGGCGGTTAGCTGTCAGACGGGGCGTTGCCGTATTTTCTGAAGATGCTGGGGAGGATCTGGATGACATCGGGGTGTTCGACGATCATCGATTCCGCGTGGCCGACCAGAAGGTAGCCTCCCGGTTTGATTTTGGAGATCACCCGCGAGACCACCGCCTGCTGGTCTTTTGCGCCGAAGTAGATCAGCACGTTTCTGAGGAAGGCGACGTCCACCTCTGGCGGGACGGGGTATGTGGTATCCATCAGGTTCATCTGGACAAAGCGGGTGCGGCTGCGGATCAGCTTGTCGAAGCGGACGCGGCCTTCGTCTTCGTTGCGGCCTTTGAGCAGGTATTTCTTGCGCAGGTAGTCGGGGATCTTCTCTGCTTGCGCGGCGCGGTAGATGCCTGCGTTGGCGATCTCGACCATGCGTGGGGAAAGATCGGTGCCGAGGATAGCGTATTCCATAGCGGGATGGAGGGTTTTCAACTCGGCCATGACCATTGCGGCGGTGTAGGCCTCGGCGCCTTCGGAGGCGGCGGCGCTCCAGATGTTGACCTTGAAAGGGAAGCCGCGACCGGCAGTTGCTGCCAGATCAGGGACAATGGCACCGGCGAGAAAATCGTAATGGGTGGTTTCGCGGAAGAAGTAGGTGGTGTTGGTGGTCATCATATCGATGGCCACCTGCCGTTCGTGCGACCAGTCCTCATTGTGCAGGATATTGCGCAGATAGGTGTTCAGCCCTTCGCATCCGGTGGCGCTGACCCGCTTTGCCAACCGATGACGGACGAGGGATTCCTTATGCTCGGCGATGCGGATGCCGCTGGTTTCCAGAAGCATCTCGCGGAACTGGCCGAGAAGGCCGGAAGCTTGCGGTGTGTCAGGGTCCATTGGAAACGCGTTCAGCAGGGCGTTCATCATATTCCTTCCGAAGTGTCTTTATTCGGCGGCCATCATGGCGAGGTCCGGCATGGCACCGAAGAGCGCGGCAATATCGATGAGGGTGACAGGCTGGCCATTGTGGCGGGCGGTTCCCAGAACCGCCTTTTCCGACCAGTGCATCAGTTGGGCCAGATCGACGGGGGCGAAAGTGCCCGCGTCGATCCGGATGACTTCGCGCACCTTGTCACAGCGCAAGCCAATCAGTTTGCCGATGACTTCGACCACCACAAAGCGGGTGTGCAGGTCATCATAGGTCATCCCGTAGCCCATCATGGAGCGCATGCAGGCCACGGGTACCGACACACCGCGCAGGTCGATCATCCCCAGCAGGTTCATCGGAGCGTTTGGAAGGCGGGTGATCGCCCGCACATCCAGGATTTCACGGACGTTCGCAATGTCGATGGCATAGGTGCCGCCTTCGATCACGATGGTGAGGTAGGGAACATCTATAGACATCGTCATGGTCTGGCTCACTCTGCTGCGTAGCGCTCGAACTGGGCGTCGTCTTCGTCGGCCACGTCGCTATCCAGGTCGAAGTCAAAGCTTTTGGGTTGGCGCTCTGGCTTTTTCGCGGGTTTCTTCGGGCTGCTGTGGCCAAGGTTGTAGGCATAGCCGCTTTGTGAGGTACGGGACTTTTTGCGGGCCGCTTTTGTGCGGCGCAGGATGCCACGGGCACGGGGCAGTTCGAAGAAGCTGATGGCGTCTTTGAGGTTCTCTGCCTGACTGGACAGTTCCACCGCAGACGAGGACAGCTCTTCGCTGGCGGCGGTGTTTTCCTGCGTCACCTGATCCAGCTGGCGCACGGCGGTGGTGATCTGGTCGGTACCCAAAGCCAGTTCGCGCATGGAGACCGAAATCTGGCTGACAAGGATCGAGGTTTGTTCGATCTCGGGGACCAGTACGTTCAGCATCTCGCCGGCGCGGGTCGCGGTTTTCACAGTCACCCCCGACAGGTTCGAGATTTCCTCGGCGGCTTCCTGACTGCGTTCGGCCAGTTTGCGCACCTCTGAGGCGACGACAGCGAAGCCGCGGCCATGTTCCCCGGCACGTGCGGCCTCGACGGCGGCGTTCAGGGCCAAGAGGTCGGTCTGGCGGGCGATTTCCTGTACGATCAGGATGCGTTCGGCGATGGTGGTCATGGCTTCGACGGCATCGTTGACCACCTGACCGCTTTCACGGGCGGAAAGGGCGCTGCGGTTTGCCATCCGTTCGGTTTCGGCTGCGTTTTCCGCTGATTGCTTGGTGTTGGCGGCCATCTGCGCAATCGAGGCGCTGGTCTGTTCGGTGGCCGAGGCTTGCTCGGTCGCGCCTTGGGACAGTTGCTGTGATGTGGCGGCGACTTGGGTGCTGCCAAGGGTCATGTTTTCGGCGGCAGCATTGACGTCGGCCATGATGGTGCGCAGGCGCTCGACCATCTCGTTGCTGGTGTGAAGTAGATCGCCCAGTTCGTCATTGGTGGTCACAGCGACAGTGCGGGTCAAATCCCCTTCGGAGACAGCAAGGGCCAGTTCATTGGCACGGGCCAGCCCGCGTGAAATGGTGGTGACCATATAAAGCGCAACCCCGAGGCCAAGGGCGGCGGCAACGACGATCAAGGTTAGCGCGAACGAGCGGGCATCCTTATAGAGTGCGCTGGATTCAGCCACGTTCTGGTTCATGACATCTTGAATGTGTTCGCTCAGGACGATTGCGGCATCGCGTGCCTCTTGAAAGGCGGTCCGGCCCGAGTGCAGCAGCATGTCGGTCGCATCAATCACGTTCCCCGCGCGCAGCATTGTGATGACTGTGCTATGGTTGTTGGTGGCAGCTTGCAGCTTGGGCTCGAACGTTGCGATGTAGCGGTTCAGATCGCCTTTATCCAGATCGCGGAGTTCTGACATGAAGCTTGCAATTGCGCTGTCGGCAGAGCTGGCCTCATCGATAAAGCGTATTCTCTCAGCGCGGTCGGTTGTCATGGCCGCATCGCGCAGGGCCTCTTCTGCGACCAGCAACTGTGCGCCAGTCCTTTCGGCGGCTTTGAGCTGTTCACTGCGGACATGCACCAGTGCATCCACGCGGTCAGCCAACTGCGCGAAAGCTGTCATCGTGGTTTGCATGGCAAAACCGGCAAGACCCAGTACGCCGACGAAGGCAAGGATCAGTTTAAGTTTGATGGTAAGGCGCATTTTGACGCCCTTTCTTGGTCACTCTTCGCTACGCTTGGCAAGGTTACGGGAGAGGATGAGTTCCATGTCAGGCACGATGACGAAGACGTCGCCATCGCGATAAAGGCCGGTCAGCAGTTCGGCGGGCCAGTTGTGGCTGATCCGCGCCAGAGGCTCGATCCGGTCAAGAGGGATACTGGTGACGGTCAGAACCGCATCGGCCAGCAGCGCCACATTCAGGGGCTGGTTGCGAGGGCCGGGCACACTAAGCAGGACAAAGCGCGTCTTCGCCGTGCGGGGGCCGACCTCAAGGTTCAGCATTTTGTTGATGGTGATCAGGGGCACAACCGTGCCGCGCACATTCACAACGGTCGCCACAAAGGGCCGCGCCGAGGGCACGCGGGTTTCGGGTAAAGGGTCCAGAATTTCGCGGATCATCGCCGTGTTAAGGGCCACCCGCTGGCCGCCGATGACAACCAGCAGAAAGGTGGCGGTGGTGTCCGAATGCATGGTCATGCGGCGACCTCCTCGGCTTGGATGGCGTCGCGCACATCGCGGCCCGCTTCGATCAGATGAATGGGGTCAAGGATCAGCGCGACGGTGCCGTCGCCAAGGATGGTCGCGCCCGAGATCTGGGTGATCTCTTCATGCAGGGGCGACATCTGTTTGATGACTGTCTGGCTTTTGCCGATGATGCGATCGACCACCAGACCCACATGCTCCCCGCCGACCGAGATCACAATCAGCACCTGCGGGCCGGTGGTCAGGGGCGGGCAATGCAGAATGTTGCGCAGCCGCACGAAAGGTACGAAGTCGCCGCGTACATTTAGGAAATCGCTGGCGGTGCTGCCTGCGCATTTCTCGGGTGGCAGATCGACGATCTCGTTCACGACCGACACGGGGATGGTGTATTTCTCGCCCGCGACCTCGACCAGCAAGCCTTCGACGATGGCAAGGGTCAGGGGCAAGCGCAGGGTGATCTCGGTTCCCAGACCTCCGGTGCTGGAGACCTCAACGCGGCCCCTCAGGCTGTCGATGGTTTTCTTGACCACATCCATTCCGACCCCGCGGCCCGACAGTTCCGACACCTGTGTCTGGGTCGAGAATGCCGGTTCAAAGATCAAACCGAAGAGGCGGTCCTGACTGACCTGTTCATCGGCGGCAAGGATGCCCTTTTCTACGGCCTTCGCGTGGATGCGGTCCGCGTCCAGCCCTTTTCCGTCATCCTTAACGGTGACGATGACCTCACTGCCGATGTGTTCGGCTTTGATCTCGATATTGCCGGTGGCGCGTTTTCCGCTGGCGGCGCGATTTTCGGCCGTTTCGATGCCGTGATCCATGCTGTTGCGCACGATATGGACCAGCGGATCAGCCAGCTTTTCGATCATGGTTTTGTCCAGCTCGGTATCGCGCCCGGACACCACCATCTCGACATCTTTGCCAAGGGTCATGGACAGATCCGCGACGAGCCGTTCGAACCGAGAGGCCAGCGTGCCGAAGGGCACCATGCGGATCGACATGGCCGTATCGCGCAGACCCAGGGACAGGCGGGTGATCTGTTCGGCCAAAGCCACTAGGCTGGGGTCTTTCGACTGGCGAGCCAGTTCGCTGAGGCGGGCGTCAAAGATGACCAACTCGCCCACCTGATCCACAAGGCTGTCCAGTTTAGAGGTGCCAACGCGGATCGACGTTTCGGCCTGAGCGGGCGGCGAGGTTGGGCGGGAGCGGGAAGACGCCTCCGGCTCAGGCCGCGCCTGTGTCGCCAGAATGTCCGGCGCCGAGGGCGCGTTCGGGATCAGGTCCTCGACGTCGTAGAACATGAACAGCTCGTCCAGCGCGTCCTGAGACACGTCGGTGGGCAGGGTCATTTTCCAGCCGATATAGCATGAATCCACGTCTAGTGCGTCAAGGGTGGGCACCTTGGAGGTGTCGGCCGTAATATCTGTCGCCCCAAGTGCGCGCAGGTCCTCTAGCAGCACCTCGGGGTTTGCGCCCAGTTCCAGCACCTTGCCCTTGAGGCGAAAGCCGAAATTCCTGCGGCCAGCGGGGGCAGGGGCAGAGGCGGGCGCGCCGTCTACCACAGCCGCCAGCCCCGAAAGGATTGCGGCGCTGCGGGCGGCGGTTACATCGCTGGGGGTAGTCAGTTCGGGCAGCAGATCGCTGGCCTCAAGCGACAGGCGGATCACGTCTTGGGTGACGGCAGCGTTGCCCTTGCGGAATTCATCAAACAGGGTCTCGAACGCGTGGGCGAATTCCGACAGCTGGGTCAGACCACACATGGCGCCGCTGCCCTTGATCGTGTGCAAGGCGCGAAAGGCCGCATCAATGCTGGACTGGTCCGCGAAATTCTTGCGCAGAGACAGCAAGCTGGTGTCGAACTGTTCTTTCAGTTCGCGCAGTTCTTCCAGAAAGATCAGCAGGACGTCATTGGACATCGGGCCCTCCGGTCGGTTCAGATGTGGCGGCTGTGATGACACCGTCCAGCCCACAGGCCGCCGCCGTGCCAAGCAAAGCGGGATCCTGCGTGGTAATGGTGATCGACTTGCCAAGCTCTTGCGCGGTTTGGCGAAGAGAGACCGCGAACTGCAACAGCCCCACCGCGGGTTTGAAGTCCGCGGGCAGGTCCAACTCGGTCAGCTCGCCAGCTTTAAAAGCGGCAAGAATTTCCTGTGCCTCCAGAGCAAGCTCTTGAAGGCCCGTGCATGAGAGCATCTGGGGCATCGGTGGTCTTTCTATGGTAGGCTTTGGCGGCTCCTTTTGCGGTGGTTTGCGCAGGAGCTTGGCAGAGGATTACTCAACCAATTTTATAAATGTGCCATTGCTATTAATGTTTCACAAATAGCTACGAGAGGCTGTTGGTGGCAAAATTACAGATGTAAACACACTCAAAGGTAGGCGTCTGCCGTATTTAATTGTGTATTGGTTTTTAGAAGCTGCGGGCAGTTTTCATACGTTGGATGATATGAAATTGTCCGAAATCGCGCGCGGCACATCATTTAATAAGTGGCGATATATGACTGTGGGGAGTGAAATTCCTTAATCAGAATATATACTGAACGGTTTATAAGTTAATTCTGATTTTGCGCTGAATTTTGGGAGGAAGTTCCACATTTGTCGGAATTGCGAAATTTGGTTTTCTTGATTTCCATTCCTTCTGAGCTAGCGCTGCGTTGCCTGCTTTGTTGGCGCTAAATTCGGTTTACTTTCCGTCCGCTAGATGATTCGTGCGTAAATTGACAGAACGCCGCCAGTCGCCGCGTTTGCTTCGCAAAAATTGACCGGTGGGGCGTTGCCGAGGATCGCCTGGAAGAACGTACGCCTTGGCGCATCGCGCCTAAAGTTGCGGCGCAGCCACGGGTTTGAGGCAAAAGATGCCGCGTCCTTTGCTTGCGGGCATGGCCCCTGCCAAATCCGTTGCGATTATGGTTTCACAACCGCAACGCAACCAATCCGCCTTAGATCCTACCGGAAAGACCAATGGACGCACGCAAGCTTGAAATGACCGTTCTGATGACCCCCGACATGGCCAACTTTTCTGGCAAGGTGCATGGGGGTGCCTTGTTGAACCTGCTGGATCGCGTGGCCTTTTCCTGCGCATCGCGGTTTTCCCATCGCTATGCGGTCACGCTGTCTGTGGATCAGGTGACCTTTAAAGAGCCGATCAACGTGGGTGAGTTGGTGACGTTCCGCGCCAGCGTGAATTATGCGGGCCGCACCTCAATGGAGATCGGTATCCGTGTCGAGGCCGAAGACATCCGCAGTGGCAAATCGCGTCATACCAACTCTTGCTACTTTACCATGGTGGCGGTGGACGATGCGGGCAAACCTTCAGAGGTGCCGGATTTGCAGGTTCTGACCGAGCTGGAGCAAAAGCGCCATAACGCCGCCGAAGTGCGCCGCCGCCTGCGTCGCCAGTTCTCGGAAGAGATGAAGAAGGCGTCGGAAGGGACGATCTGACCTCCGATTTCGCTTCTATTAAATTTTGCGGCAAGGCGGACTTACGGGTCGCTTGCGCGGATGCATTGGGCGGTTGCCTTTTGCCGCCAAAAACCGCCCGGGTTTCAAGCTGGTCGCTATCACTGCGGCCAGCTTTTTCTTTGGCGCTGACTCGGGGCTGATGGCGGGGCTTGATGGGGAAATCGCCGTATAGGTGTGACGTAAAGGATCGTGCTGACAGGATTTTTCCGGTCAGTGGCGCGATGCTGCGGGCTTTGGGTGTGGGCGGCAGTCTGGCCAAAGCCTATCTAAACCTTTGTAAAATAACGGGTGAGGTAAGGTTCGATCTGGCGCTTTGGCTCGCCAGCGGGTCTGCCGAGGCAACTAACACAAGTAGTCATTATACCAGTTGACAGAGTGATGATTATCCCCCACGCTCGACCTTGGCCACAGGAGGGCACACGCATTCCGTGTGGGTTTGGCCATTGGAGGAGAGATATGAATTTGAACCGACGCCATTTTATGTCTGGCGTGGCTGTAGCTGCTGTATTGCCTGCGGTCCGTCCTGCGTTTGCTGCGGAAAAGGGCTTGATCGCCATCATCACCCCCAGCCATGACAACCCGTTCTTCAAAGCCGAAGCCGTTGGTGCGGAAAAGCGGGCGATCGAACTGGGGTATGAAACCCTTGTGATGGTCCATGATGATGACCCGAACAAACAGTCCGAACTGTTCGACACCGCCATCGCACGCGGCGCGAATGCCATCGTTCTGGACAACGCCGGTGCCGATGCCACCGTGGCGGCTGTGCAGCGGGCCAAGGATGCGGGCATCCCGTCCTTCCTGATCGACCGTGAAATCAAGGAATCCGGCATCGCCGTCAGCCAGATCGTGTCGAACAACTATCAGGGTGCGCAGCTTGGCGCGGAAGAGTTCGTCATGCTGATGGGCGAGGCGGGCAACTACGTGGAACTGGTGGGCCGCGAGGCGGACACCAACGCGGGCATCCGCTCGTCGGGGTATCACGACATCATCGACCAGTATCCAGATATGGTCATGGTCGCGCAGCAGTCGGCGAACTGGTCGCAGACCGAAGGCTATGAGAAGATGGAGACCATCCTTCAGGCCAACCCCGACATCAAGGGCGTGATCTGTGGCAACGACACTATGGCGATGGGCGCTTGGGCCGCGCTAGAGGCAGCAGGCCGGACCGATGTGATCGTTGTGGGCTTTGATGGGTCGAACGACGTTCGGGATTCCATTCTGGCAGGCGGCATCAAGGCGACGGTTCTGCAACCGGCCTATCGTCAGGCCCAGTGGGCGGTTGAGCAAGCCGACCAGTACCTGAGCACTGGCAGCACAGGTCATGACGAAAAGCAGCTGATGGACTGCGTGCTGATCAACGGCGACAACGCCGCCAAGCTGGAAACCTTCGCCCTGGAGGGCTGATCGTTCCAGAGCGGGCGCGTGGCTCCCATCCGCGCCCGCTAATTTCCAGATTTCAAGGATTCAGAATGCGCGAGATTTTCATGCCGCTGGCGATCCTGTCGTGCGCGGTGTTGCCGCTGTCGGGTTGCAAAATCGTCAAAACGCCGGACCCCGAAGCGTCGAGCGCTCAGGCGGTCGAGATGACGGATGAGGCGCGCATGGCGGCCTATGCGTCCTCGGTTTGGGCGGAAAAGGTGCTGCCGACCGTGGCGCAACACGCCGTACCCTTTGCCGATCTTCAGGCCAAGCTGGCCTCTGACGGGCTGGACGGGGCCGGTCAGGCCCACGGGCTGCGCCCCAAGGGCGAGGCAAACTCGTGGAACTTTGCCGTTAACGGCACCGGCACGATCACCGAGGCCAACACCGAAAGCCGCGCCGCAAAGCTGCTGGTGGATATGAACGGCGACGGGGCGGCGGATATGACCGTGCAACTGGGGCCGGTGATCCGTGGCACGGCGCTGCGGGACGCGATGCCCTTCCTGATCTTTACCGATTTCCGAGACCAGATCGAATTTGCCAAACTGGCCCGTGCGCTGAACGATCTGGCCAACGCAGGCGTTGCCTTGCCCGAAGGTGATCTGGTGGGCCGCAGTGTGACCTTCGAAGGGGTCTATGCGCTGAAAAACGTAGGCGACAAGATTGAGCTGGTGCCAACCGTGGTGCAGGTGCAATGACCCATCCCATCGGTCTGAAAATTCGTGGCGGCACCAAGGTGTACCCCGGCACAGTTGCCCTGAAGAACGCGGATTTCGATCTGCGGATGGGGGCTGTGAATGTGCTGGTCGGCGAAAACGGCGCGGGCAAATCCACAATGATGAAGGTCATCGCGGGGGTGGAACAGCTGACCTCGGGCACGATCTACATCGATGATCAAGAGGTGCATCTGACCTCGACCGAGGATGCGGTGCGCCACGGCATCGGGATCGTGTTTCAGGAATTGAACCTCTTTCCCAATATGTCGGTGGCCGACAACATCTTTATCAACCGCGAAAAGACCCGTTTCGGCGTGGATATTGATCGCGCCAAGCAGCGCGAGGAAACCCGCGCCCTGATGCAGCGGCTGGAGCACGACATTGATCCCGACACGCTGGTCGGTGATCTGAAGGTCGGCCAGCAACAAATCGTCGAGATTGCCAAATCTCTGGCCCAGAACGCCCGTATCCTGATCCTGGACGAGCCGACCTCGGCCCTGTCTGCGGCAGAGGTAGAGATCCTGTTCCGCGTGATTGATGAGTTGAAACGCGACGGTGTGGGCATCGTCTACATCAGCCACCGGCTAGAGGAACTGATCCGCGTAGGCGATTACATCACCGTTTTGCGGGACGGGGTGATCACCGGCGCGCGGTCCATGCAAGGGGTGGATATCCCTTGGATCGTGTTGAACATGATCGGCGATGCCAGCAAGGATTTCCCCAAAACCATTGATCACCCCTTCGGAGCCGAGGTCTTCCGCGCCGAGGATGTCTATCTGCCCAACACCTCGGGCGGCTACTCGGTAGAAGGCGTCTCGCTCTCGCTGCAAGCCGGTGAAATTCTGGGCATTTACGGGTTGATGGGCGCGGGCCGGACCGAGTTCGTGGAAACCGCTATGGGCCGCTATCCCCATGCACGGGGCACCTTTTACGTGGACGGCAAGATTGCCAAGTCTCCCCATGTGTCGGACCGCATCCGCATGGGGCTGGCCATTATTCCCGAAGACCGCAAGCAGGACGGCTTGGTCCAGATCCTGTCGATCCGCGAGAATATGACCTTATCCTCTTTGGACCGTCTGGCCACCGCCGGACATCTGGACGTGGCGCGGGAAAAGAAGACCGTGGGCGATTATGTGCGCCAGTTGATGATCAAGATCGCCTCGGCCGAGAATGCCGTGTCGTCGCTGTCGGGGGGCAACCAGCAAAAGGTGGTGATCGGCAAGGCGCTGATGACCAAACCCAAGGTGCTGCTGATGGATGAGCCAAGCCGCGGCATCGACATCGGCGCCAAGGCCGAGGTCTTTCGCGTCATGCGCCAACTGGCCGCCGAAGGGCTAGGCATCATCTTTGTGACCTCGGATCTGGAAGAGGTCATGGGCCTCTCGGACCGGATCATCGTCATGTCGAATGGCAAGGTCACCGGCGAATTCACCAAAAGCACGGCCACGGAAACCGCGCTGATTACCGCATCGGCGGTCGGGCATTCGGTTTCACACGCACAGGCCACTCAGGCAAACAAGGAACAGGTTCTATGACGGCCAACACAGTATCGACCGTCCCTTCGGGCAACTCGAACGCGCTTTTGCTGCTGCTCAAGGCGCGGACATTCATCGCACTGATCCTTGTGACGGTCTTTTTCACCATCTTCGCGCCGAACTTTCTATCGGCGGCGAACCTTGTGATCATGTCAAAACACGTGGCGCTGAACGCCTTTCTTGCGATCGGGATGACGTTTGTGATCATCTCGGGCGGGATTGACCTGTCGGTCGGCTCTATAGTCGGTCTTTGCGGCATGGTTGCGGGCTATCTGGTGCTGCACGGGATCGATCTGGGGCTGGGTTGGTCCATCCAGTTCAACACCCTAGAGATTTGCCTGATGGTGATTGCTGTCGGCATCTTTATCGGCGCGATCAACGCCTTTCTGATCACCAAGCTGAACGTGGCCCCGTTTATCGCAACGTTGGGGACGCTTTATGTGGCGCGGGGCGCGGCGATGCTGTCGTCGGACGGGCGCACTTTTCCGAACCTGAATGGCAATCCCGAATACGGCTCGGACAGTTTCCGCTGGATCGGCGCGGGGGATGTTCTGGGTATTCCGGTCTCGATCTGGATGCTGGTCGCGGTGGGGGTCTTGGCCGCCTATATCGCCATGCGCACCCCCTTGGGGCGGTTCATCTACGCCGTCGGCGGGAACGAGCGTGCGGCGGGCCTGTCGGGGGTCAAGGTCACGCAGGTCAAATACTTTGTCTACATGTTCTCAGGCTTTTGTGGCGCGCTGGTGGGGATCATCATCTCGTCCCAGCTGGTGGCGGCCCACCCTGCGACAGGCGACACCTTTGAACTGAACGCCATCGCCGCGGCAGTGCTGGGGGGTACCTCAATGGCCGGCGGGCGCGGCAAGATCGGTGGTACCATCATTGGCGCGTTTGTGATCGGGGTTTTGTCCGATGGTCTGGTGATGATGGGCGTGTCGTCTTTCTGGCAGACCGTGATCAAAGGGCTTGTCATCATCGCCGCAGTGGTGATCGATCAGGCGCAGCAGCGGGTGCAGGCCCGCGTGGCCTTGCAGCAGCAAGCCGCCCTTGGACAGTAGGAGCCAGCCCATGAAGATCGCCGTTATCGGGTGCGGATTTTTCGCCATGAACCAGCTGCACGGCTGGAAAGGGATCAATGGGGCCGAGGTTGTTGCCCTCTGTGATCGCGATCCCGCGCGGCTGGCGGTGGCCGCGGAACTATGCAGCGGCGCCCGTACCTATACGGATGCCGAGGCGATGATGGCGGACGGCGGCTTTGACGTGGTGGATATCGCCACCACGGTTTCATCGCACCGGCCCTTGGTGGAGCTGGCGGCACGGCACAACGTCCATGTCATTTGCCAAAAGCCCTTTGCTCTGAACCTTGGCGATGCCCGCGCTATGGTGGATGCTGTCACGGCCACAGGTAAAACCCTGATGGTGCATGAGAATTTCCGCTGGCAATCAGCCATCCGCGCCGCGATTGATGAGGTGCGCAGTGGGGCCATCGGTACGCCGTTCTTCGGGCGGATTTCGTTCCGGTCGGGCTATGACGTGTTCTCGGGCCAGCCCTATCTGGCCGAGGGCGAGCGGTTCATTATCGAAGACCTTGGCATCCACATTCTGGACATTGCGCGCGCCTTGTTCGGCGATGCCACCCGCATCACCGCCACCACCCGCCGCATCAACCCCGCCATCAAGGGTGAGGATGTGGCCACCATGTTGCTGGAACACGGGGGCGGGGTGACCTCGGTCGTTGATTGCTCATATGCGACGCGGCGTGTGCCCGAGACCTTCCCCGAAAGCCTCTTGGAAATTGACGGGGACAAAGGCACCTTGCGGCTGGATGCGGGGTATCGCCTGACCGTTCAGGTGGACGGAGAAGAGCGTGTCCGCGATGTCTCGCCCCCCGTGCTGCCGTGGGCAGAGCGGCCTTGGCACAACATTCAGGAAAGCGTGCAGATCATCCAGCAGCATTTCGTGGATTGCATCGCCCGCGGCGCACAGCCCGAAACCAGCGGCGCGGACAACCTTCAAACCTTCGCCTTGGTTGAGGCGGCGTATCTGTCCG
>JAYZYX010000372.1:0-7934 GCA_036139795.1 Pseudomonadota bacterium
CGCGGGTTTCTTCGGCCTCGTGCAGTTCACGGGCCAGACGCTCCAGCTCGCTGATGTCGTCCTTGGACACGCGGGTAAAGCGATGCACCAGCCAATGAGAGAACCAGCCGATCATATAGGCCACGAACAGAATAATAGCGGTGGCAACAATAAACTCAGTTCTGTTCATCGGTCGGCTCGTCCTCGGTCTGCGGAGCTGCGTCTTCTTCTGCGCTGCTTGTGCCTTCGGTTTCAAGTGCTTCTTCCGCTTCTAGCGCGGTTTCAGCGGTGTGCAGGCGGAATTCGATCCGGCGGTTCGCTTCGCGGCCTTCTTCGGTGCCATTGTCGGCAATGGGGTTTGCCTCGCCAAAGCCGATGGCGACAAAGTCTGCCACGCGCACGCGGTGCGACATCAAATAGTTCAGAACCGATTGGGCGCGCTGTTCGGACAGCTGCTGGTTCATGGTCTCACGGCCCTGACTGTCGGTGTATCCTGCGATCTCAAGCGGGAAGGGGGGGCAATCGGTCAAGCGTTCGACGATCTTTTCCATCGTGTCCTGCGACGCGGCCGAGATGTTGCTGGAGCCCGGATCGAAGGTGATCTTATTCGCGCTGTTCAGGGCGCGGATGTCGGCGATGCATTCATCAGGTGTCGGGATGTTCTTCAGCGGGTCCAGTTCCTCGACATAGCGGACGCGGATTGCGAATTCCGCACCTTCGCCCAGTTTCTCGGACAGGATACGGGCGACATCGGCGCGGGCGCTTTCAAAGCCGGTGTTGCCTGCCAAGGTGATCTTTTCGGGGGTGACGGTCACAGTGCCGTCGTGCAGGCGCGAGAGGGCCTCGATCCCAGCCAGAACGCGCAGGGACCAGCCAGCGGGCGTTTCCGCGTCCAGACGGGCCTGCATATCCACGGCCTCGGCACCAAAGCGGGCGCGGGCATAGCTTTCGGTGGTCTTGCGGCTCAGCTCATCAGTGATGCGGCCCTGGATCAGCAGCTTGCCTTCTTCGTCCAGCGCGGCGGTGAATTCGATCGGGCCGTCGGTTGTTTCTTCTGTTTCAATGCGGGTGGCGTGCAGGGTGAAAGCCTCGGGCAGGCTGTTTTCCAGACGGCCCACCACGCGATCAAAGGTGGCCGCATCCGTGTCCGCATCAGCGATCAGGCTGATATCTGCGTCCGAGATGGTAAACGTGCCGGTGCCGATCTCGTTCAAGCCACGGATCATCCGTTCGGCGGCAGCTGCCCACTGGATCGACGGAGAACCCAGACCGATTGTACAAAGCGAGCCTGCGGGCACGCCTGCGGCCTCGGCCGCTTTCAGAATGCGGTCACGGGATTCGGTGGTGTCGGCGGCGCAGGCGTCAAAGCGCGCCCCTTCGGCATCCTTCACAAAACGCAGGGTGAAGGGAGTAATGACGGGACGGGGCGCGGTGATATCCAGTTCGACCTTCAGGCCAGAGGGAACATCGCGCAGCAGTTCGGTTTCCAGACGGCGCTTTTCGGCGGCGCTGTCCGAGATCGCCTTGACCAGCACATGATCAGCCGCAATCGAGATTTTCGAACGCGGCACAGAGCCAAGCGCGTCGATGGCGTAGTCGACAGCCGGTTGCCAAAGGGCGGGGGCATCATAGTCGGCGGTTTGCAACAGGTCGGTGACCGACCCTTTGGTGATTCGCTCAACCTCTTTCAGTAGGTCTTCGCGGTCCATATCTTCGGGAATCAGGCCGATCAGCGTGGTGCCGGAATCGTTGCGCAGCACCTCGATAGAGAAGCGCGGCGCGGTGATCTCATGGGGCTTTAGCACTTCCATCCGGTCGATGACGCGGGCGCCATCCACAACCTTGGCCGCGGCATTGATCGCCGAGAACCGACGCGCCTCGCTGGGGGCTGTGCCGAATAGACGTACTTGCAGGCCGTCGGCTTCTACCTCGACCCAGTCCTGCCCCGCATCGCTGAGGGCCATCGCGACGCCTGTCTCGGAATATTCCTCGATCTTCGTGGCGGCCAGAGAGGCTCCGAAAAAGCAAAGAACGCTGGCTGTGCAGAGAATCGCCAGAGTAATCGCCAAAGAACTAAGCCGCATCGACCTTCCTTCCGTCCTGAAGATGTGTCCGAAGGTCTATGGCCTTGCGGGCGCGGGATCAATCAAGTGAAAAGTGCGACGGCGAAAAACAGCACAGGCAGCAGTCCGGTGTCCCGATTGGCGCGGAACAGGGCCAGGCAGATTTCGGGGTCGTTGATGTCCAGTTTGCGCAGTTGCCAGATCATATGCCACGCAGCGGCCCAAGGGGCACCGATGGCCAGTGCAAGGGTCAGGACGTTGGCGTGGGGCAGGGCGAAAAGAACCGACGCGGCCATAAGAATAACGCTGATCAGCATGAACAGGCGCAACCAGCGGGGGCTGTTCTCGCCAAAGAGGCGGGCGGTGGATTTCACGCCGATCAGGGCGTCATCCTCGGTGTCCTGATGGGCGTAGATGGTGTCGTAGAACAAGGTCCATGCCATGCCCGACAGATACAGCAGGAACGCAGGCCAGCCGATATCTCCGGTGACAGCTGCCCATGCCAGCAGCGCACCCCAGTTGAAGGCGATGCCCAGAAAGATCTGTGGCCACCATGTGAATCGCTTGGCAAAGGGGTAGACGGCCACGGGGGCCAGCGACATCACCCCTAGCATGATCGCCAGCGGATGCAGGGTTAGCAGCAGGCTGAAGGCGATCAGCGCTTGAACGGCCATCCAGACGGCGGCTTGTTTCACCGTGACCTGCCCCGACGGGATAGGGCGCGACTTGGTGCGGGCAACCTCAGCGTCGAACTTGCGGTCGGTGATGTCGTTCCATGTGCAACCTGCGCCGCGCATCAAAAACGCACCAATCGCGCAGACGACCATCACCCAGATCACATCGGGTCCAAAGCGGTCCTGACTAAGCGAGGCCAGCAGCGCCGACCAAAGGCACGGTAGCAGCAGCAGCCACGTTCCCGCTGGACGGTCGGCGCGGCTAAGGCGCAGATAGGGCTGTGCAAATCGCGGCGCCAGCCTGTCCACCCAATTGCCAACCGAATCGGCAACCTGGCCCGTGGCCTCTGGTGCATTGTTCTTTGCGGGCATAAGGTGTCTCCATGTCGACGAACGCCAAAATACGCCTCTATGTAGATCACCCCTTGGGGCAGGGGCAAACCATTCCCTTGGAACGCGAGCAAGCTCATTACCTCTTTGGGGTGATGCGACTGTCTGTGGGGCAGCACGTGTTGCTCTTCGACGGGCAGAACGGGGAATATCTGGCCGAGGTGACCGAGGCCGGAAAGCGCGGCGGTCTGCTGACCTGCCTTGAGCAAACGCGTCCACTGCAACTGCCACCCGATCTGTGGCTGATGTTCGCCCCGATCAAAAAGGCGCGGACCGATTTTATCGTCGAAAAGGCAACGGAAATGGGTGCGGCGCGGATTATGCCCGTGCAAACCGATTTCACGAACTCTGAACGCATCCGTCAGGACCGCCTGCAGGCCCACGCTCTAGAGGCAGCCGAGCAATGCGGTGGCACCTTTGTGCCCGAGGTGTGCGATCTGCAAAAGCTGGATCGCTTGCTTGCCGACTGGCCCGAAGACCGGCAGCTGATGTTCTGCGATGAGGCCCGCGTGGGCGAGGCGCTGGGTCTGACTGGCGGGACCCGTGGTCCTTGGGCGATCCTGATCGGCCCCGAGGGTGGTTTCTCCGAGGCCGAGCGCACCCGTTTGGGTGCTCTGCCTCAGGCCCGTGTTGTCAGCCTTGGGCCACGCATCTTGCGGGCGGACACGGCGGCAGTGGCGGCAATGACTTTGTGGCAAGAACATCTTGGCGATTGGTGAGCGATGGAAGAGTGGCTGGACCCTGCACTTGAGTTGGACCTGATTGCCGGTTTTGACGAGGCCCTTGCCCGCGCAGGCATGTCCGGACACTGCAAAATCCGCGCAATCCTGAAGGACTCGCCTGAAACGCTGGTTGCCCTCGGGGATTTTGACGCCGATCTGGTGGTCTTCAAACTGTTTCGCGGACCTGACGCGGGAAAACTGGTCAGGAAAGCCGCCGAGGCGCTGAACTTTTTCGAAAAGCGCCTGCAAACGGCCGATGCGGCGATGGTCTCGGTCGTGGCCACAGCGCCTAAGGCCGGCATTTTGGTGATGACACAGGCCGCAGGTACGCCAGTGAACCGCCTTTTAGGGGTGGAAAGCGTCGATCAGCACGCGCTGATGCGGCGCTGTGCGAATTGGCTGACCGTCTGCGCAGGGGATGACCTGGAGGTGCGCCGTATGGCCCCCGGCAAGCCGATCCAAGAGGTGAAAGCCCTGTTCGAGGAATACCGCGATCAAGACATGCACCGGTTGGCCAAACGCTTGCTGCGTGAATTGCGCAAGCAGCGCGAGCCGCTGAAAGGTCACCCTCTTGTCTGGAGCTATTCGCACGGCGACTATGCCCCGGTGAACGCCAGCGACGACGGCAACTGTCTGACTGCCTATGATATTCAGGGCGTGCCGCGCCTGCCGCTGGCCCGTGTTGCCTGCCGTTTTCTGGTGGCCAAGGACCTGAACCGCCCGCCCGCCGATCGTCTGCTTTGGGGACTGGATGCGGATATGGCGATGGCGTTTCTTTCGGGGCTGCCGCCCTCGGTGGGCGAGGATATGGCCGTGATCCGCTTCTATATCGGGATCGCCATGGCGCAGCGTCTGATGCGCGACAACTTTAACGACGAAGGCCGTAAGGCCGTGAAAAAGCGTATCCAGATGTATTTGCGCGATCCGGTGCCGGCGCAGGAAGGCTGACGCCTTTCCCGCTTTTCCTGTCGCGCGGCGGGTTGGAAAACCTGAATGCAGGGTTATCTTGGGGAAAGAGCAAGCCGCTCTTGATGCTTGCAGAAAGGTGCCCCGATGATCCGGCCAGAGGTAAAAGAAGCCCTGATGCGTTGGCGCGGCGTGATCGCTTCGCTTGTGGTGGCGGCCCTTGGTTTGCGGTGGCTTGTGACCGGCTTTGGCTTTATCCCGTGGATCGGGGCGGCGCTTTTGGTGGCGGGCATCGCGCTGGCGCTGGCGGCCTTGCAGAAGATGCGGTTTTCCCAAGGACGCGGCGGCCCCGGTGTGGTCGAACATCTTGAGGGCCAAGTGGTCTATTACGGCCCTGATAGCGGCGGCGTGGTTGCCTTGACCGAACTTTATCGTCTGGAACTGGACCCCAGCCGCTCTCCTGCGGTGTGGCGGCTGTACCAGACCAAGATGGATACGGTCGAAATTCCGGTCACTGCTGAAGGGGCGGACGCCCTGTTTGACATCTTTTCGCGCCTGCCTGGAATCAACACCACACGCATGATTGATGAGTTGCGCTCTGGCGCACATGACCCTGTTACAATTTGGCGCAAGGACCACTTGCGGCTGCATTGACACAGACTGTCAAATCGGCACAGGTGTTTCACTCACGACGGAATAAGCGGAGATCCCGGATGTCCATCCCTCAAAGCGGCGGCGGCCTAATCGAAGACGAAAGCCAGCTGGCCGAGTATCTTGCATCTGGGTGCAAGCCCCGCGAAGACTGGCGCATTGGCACCGAGCATGAAAAATTCGGCTACTGCAAAGATACGCTGAAGCCGCTGCCCTATGAGGGCAAGCGTTCCATTCTGGCGATGCTGGAGGGCCTGCGCGATCGCCACGGCTGGGATCCGGTGCTGGAAGGGGACAAGCTGATCGGCCTGACCAAAGACGGCGCGAATGTCAGCCTTGAGCCGGGCGGCCAGCTTGAACTGTCGGGCGCTCCGCTGGAGACGATCCACCAGACCTGTGATGAGGTGAACCAGCATCTGGCCGATGTGAAAGACATCGCCGATGAGGTTGGCGTAGGCTTCATCGGCCTCGGCGCGGCTCCGATCTGGAGCTACGAGGACATGCCTCAGATGCCCAAAGGGCGCTATCGTCTGATGACCGAATATATGGACAAGGTCGGAACCATGGGCAAATCCATGATGTACCGGACTTGCACCGTGCAGGTGAACCTCGACTTCGGGTCCGAGGCCGACATGGTCCAGAAAATGCGCGTGGCACTGGCGCTGCAACCGGTTGCAACGGCTCTCTTCGCGAACTCGCCCTTCTTTGATGGCGAAGTGAATGGCCACAAAAGCTGGCGCAGCCGCGTCTGGCGCGATCTGGACAGCAGCCGCACTGGTATGCTGCCGTTCGTCTTCGATGAAGGCTTCGGCTTTGAGGCATGGGTACAATACGCTCTCGATGTCCCGATGTATTTCGTCTACCGCGATGGCAAATACATCAATGCTCTGGGTCAAAGCTTCCGCGATTTCCTGAAGGGCGAATTGCCCGCACTGCCCGGTGAAAAGCCGACCCTCAGCGATTGGGCCGATCACCTGACCACGATCTTCCCCGAAGCCCGCGTGAAGAAATTCATTGAGATGCGCGGTGCCGATGGTGGCCCGTGGCGCCGTCTATGCGCCTTGCCTGCGCTTTGGGTGGGGCTGATGTATGATCAGTCCTCGCTCGATGCGGCTTGGGACTTGTGCAAAGACTGGACCTCGGCACAGCGCGATGCCCTGCGCATCGCCGCATCGGAACAGGGCCTGCAGGCGCAAGTGGATGACATCCGGATGCATGACCTTGCCCGCCAAGTAGTAGAAATTGCCGATCAGGGCCTGAAAGCCCGTGCCAAGCCCGGCGCCGGTGGCCTTGTCCCCGACGAGACACACTTCCTCAATGCGCTGAAGGAAAGCATCGAAACCGGCCAAGTCCCCGCCGACGAGCTGCTCACGCGCTACAAGGGCGATTGGAACGGCGATTTGACCCGTATCTACGCAGACTATAGCTACTGAGAACTTGGATAGTGGTAGGACTTGAGTATTTGGACGATAAAGAAAACCCGCTTCTTTATCGCTTAAATACTCAAATCCGAAGTTGCCAACACAGAGAGGCGTCGTTCGTGTGAGCGGCGCTTTATTTCTGTCCGATCTTTGGTTCGGTCCCGCTAAGTAGGCGCGAGATGTTTTGGTGGTGACGGATAAAGATCAAGGCGGCCAGCGCGACTGCGAGGGCGGCTATTTCGGGTGCACCAAGAGCGTAGGCCCAGATCGGGCTGGTCGCCGCGGCAACTAGGGCCGAGAGGGACGAAATCTTCAGGGTCTTTGCGATGGCCAGCCATGTCAGGCAGCATGCGATGCCTACGGGCCAGTAAAGCGCCAGCATCAGGCCAAGGAAAGTCGCAACCCCTTTACCGCCTTTGAAGCCAAGCCATACGGGGAAACAATGACCGAAGAATGAGGTAAGACCTGCGATCTGCGCCGCATCCTCGCCGAAAAAGGCGCGGGCCAGCAGAACGGCCACGGCCCCTTTGCCCCCGTCCAGAATCAGCGTCGCGGCGGCGGCTTTCTTGTTGCCGGTGCGCAGCACGTTGGTCGCGCCGATATTGCCGGACCCGATTTTGCGCAGGTCTCCAAGGCCCATGGCTTTTGAAATCAGAACGCCGAAGGGGACAGAGCCCAGAAGGTAGCCAGCAACGGCGGCGATCAGCAAAAGGCTGGTGGGGTTTGTGATCTCGGGTAGCATCAGAGCGCTCCGTATACAAAGTCACCGCCGACAAGCGTGGCGCGGATGCGGCCTTCCAGACGCGCGCCATCGAAGGGGGTGTTCTTGGATTTCGAGTTCAGGCGGAAACGGTCCATGACGAAGGGCGCGTCGGGGTCAAAGACCACCAGATCGGCGGGGGCTCCGGCGCTTAGGCGGCCACCGGGCAGGCCAAGGCGCTTGGCGGGGTTCAGGGACATGGCGCGGAACAGCTGCGGCAGATCCAGATGGCCCGCATGGTAAAGGCGCAGGGCGGCAGGCAGCAGGGTTTCCAGACCCACCGCGCCCGAGGCGGCCTCTTCGAAGGGCAGGCGCTTGCTTTCTTCGTCCTGTGGCGTGTGCATAGAGCAGATAATGTCGATCAGGCC
>JAYZYX010000373.1:0-4189 GCA_036139795.1 Pseudomonadota bacterium
TGGTCCCGAGATCTGGGAGGTGGTCCAAAGCCACACCCGAACGAAGGGCACGTTTGTGGTCGAGCCAAACACCACCGTCAATGTGGTTGGCGCTTAAAACCGCCCCACTACGGCAAAAATTTTTACACCTACGAATTCAAGAACTCGAATTCGTCGATCTGAAAAAAGGGAGCAAGGGACAATGACATCCAGCTTCAAGGGACCTAAAGCATCGCGTCGCCAGTTTCTGGCGGGTGCGGCTGTTATCGGGGCAGGGGCCGCGACCGGCGTCCGCGCCGCGACCCCCGATCCGCTGATCACCGAAATTCAGCCTTGGGCACAGGGCTTGGGCGATGGCGTGGACGCGACCCCCTACGGAATGCCGATCCGGTTCGAACAGGACGTGGTGCGTCGCAACGTGCCGTGGCTGACTGCGGACCCGATCAGCTCGATCAACTTCACGCCGATCCATGCGCTGGATGGCACCATCACGCCGCAGGGCTGTGCGTTCGAACGCCACCACTCGGGCGCGATTGAGCTGGCCAAAGAAGATTATCGTCTGATGATCAACGGTCTGGTCGATCGTCCGCTGGTCTTCACCTATGAAGATCTGGAACGCTTCCCCCGCGAACAGCATGTGTATTTCTGCGAATGTGCGGCGAACACGGGTATGGAATGGGCAGGTGCGCAGCTGAACGGTGCGCAGTTCACCCACGGCATGATCCACAACATGGAATATACCGGCGTGCCCCTGCGCACTCTGCTGAACGAGGCTGGCATCCAGACCGAGGGCAAGTGGGTTTACGTTGAGGGCGCGGATGCGTCGTCGAACGGCCGCTCGATCCCGCTGGAAAAGGCGTTGGAAGATGTTCTGGTGGCCTTCAAGGCAAACGGCGAAGCCCTGCGCAAAGAACACGGCTATCCCGTCCGTCTGGTTGTTCCTGGTTGGGAAGGCAACATGTGGGTCAAGTGGCTGCGCCGCATTGAGGTCACCACGCAAGCCGTTGAAAGCCGGGAAGAAACCAGCAAATACACCGACACACTGGCAGACGGCATCAGCCGCAAGTGGACATGGGTCATGGACGCCAAATCGGTTGTCACCAGCCCCAGCCCTCAGTCGCCCATCAAACACGGCCCCGGCCCGCTGGTTATCACCGGTCTGGCATGGACCGGCCACGGCAAGATCAAGCGCGTTGATGTTTCGATCGATGGTGGCAAAACGTGGCAGCAGGCCCGTCTGGCGTCCGAGCCCGGCGATAAGGCTCTGGCCCGCTTCTATCTCGACATCAACTGGGACGGCAGCGAGATGCTGCTGCAATCCCGTGCGATGGACGAAACCGGCTATGTCCAGCCGACCAAAAAGCAGCTGCGCGAAGTGCGCGGTCTGAACTCGGTCTACCACAACAACTGTATCCAGACCTGGCATGTGAAAACGAACGGGGAGGCAGAAAATGTCGAAGTCTCTTAATCTCTTTTCAGGCTCGGCCATCGGCACGGTGCTGATGCTGACCCTGTCGGTGAATTTCGCCGACCGTCTGACCCCCGAAATGCCCACCGAGTTCGATCGAGTGGCCATCGAGAATGACCCCGATTTCCACCTGATCGCCCGCGCTTACGCGGATGAGGCGAAGGCGGATGCGCCCTTTGGTCTGGGCCGCGAGGCACTGCCGGAAGAGATCGCCGCATGGAACTTGGACGTCAGCCCTGATGGCACTGGTCTGCCCGTAGGTTCGGGCGATGTGATGACCGGCGAAGAGGTCTTTGCCGATAACTGCGCCGTCTGCCACGGCGACTTTGCCGAAGGTCGTGACAACTGGCCCAAGCTGGCGGGCGGCGATGGCACGCTGGCGGATGAGGACCCGCTAAAGACTGTGGGCAGCTACTGGCCGCACCTTTCGACCACGTGGGACTATGTCAACCGCTCGATGCCCTTTGGGAATGCCCAAAGCCTGACTGCGGATGAGGTCTACGCGATTGTGGCCTACATTCTCTATTCGAACTATCTGGTCGAAGACGACTTTGTCCTCTCGAACGAGAATTTCACCGAGATCGTCCTGCCGAACGCCGAAGGCTTTATCATCGATGATCGCGCCGAGACGGAATATCCGATCTGGTCTGGCGAGCCTTGCATGGAAAACTGCAAGGAAAGCGTTGAGATCACCCGGCGCGCGACCAATCTGGACGTGACACCGGGCGTAGATACCGCTGAAGAGCAGGCCGCAGCCGCTCCGGCAGCCGAAGCTCCGGCAGTGGAAGAAGCAGCGGCACCCGCCGCAGAGCCCGCAGCCGAACCAGAGGCCGTGGTTGAGGCCGCAGCACCCGCTGCCATCGATATGGATCTGGCCGGTAAAGGCGAGAAGGTCTTCAAGAAGTGCAAAGCCTGCCACAAGGTTGGTGACGGGGCCAAGAACGGCTCGGGTCCGCAACTGAATGGTATCGTAGGCCGCGCTGTGGCCAGTGCGGACGGGTTCAAATACTCGGGTCCGATGGTTGATCATGGTGGCGAATGGACGCCCGAGCGTCTGGCGGCCTTCCTTGCCAACCCCAAGAGCGAGGTGAAAGGCACCAAGATGTCCTTTGCGGGTCTGAAGAAAGAGGAAGACGTGGCTGCGGTCATCGAATACCTCAAGACCTTCGGTCAGTGATCTGATGTCGGGTGTTGCGAAATACCTCTCAGCAGTGGCGCTTAGCGCCACTGCTTTTCTGTCTCCGGCCTATGGGGCTGAAGAAACCGAGGCACTGGGCAATGCCGAAAACGGTGCTGCGGTCTTTCGGAAATGCCAAAGCTGTCACGCCGTCGGGCCAGACGCCAAGAACAAGGTCGGCCCGCAGTTGAACGAGATTTTCGGCCGTAAAGCGGGCGCGATCGAGGGATTTCGCTATTCAGATGGTCTGATCCGTGAAGGCAATAACGGTCTGGTCTGGGATTATGAGCATCTGGACGCTTATCTGAACAATCCCAAGGCTTTGGTCAGCGACACCCGCATGAACTTTCGCGGGTTGAAGGATGAACAGGAACGCCACGACGTTCTGGCTTACTTGCGCCAGTTCAGCGCCAGCCCCCGCGATATCCCCGAGGCGCAGCCGACGGCTATCCCGAAAGAGATCGAGCTATCCGATGATATCCTCGCGATTGTGGGGGATCCGGAGTACGGTGAATATCTATCTAGCGAGTGTACGACCTGCCATCAGCGTGATGGTGGAGATGAGGGGATCCCCTCGATTACTCAGTGGCCGACCGAAGATTTCGTGACGGCAATGCATGCATATAAGGAGAAAATCCGTCCCCATCCGGTCATGCAAATGATGGCTGGCCGTTTGTCGGACGAAGAAATCGCGGCGCTGGCTGCGTATTTTGCGGCTCTGGAAGACTGAGAAAACTCGGCGCGGGGCCTCTTTCAGGGAGGAAAGACCATGACTTTGAACAGACGCACCTTTATCGCGACCGGCGTGGCAACAGCCACCATGGCCGCGCCCATGGTTCGCGCATCGGGCAAGCCCCGTGTTGTTGTTGTTGGCGGTGGGGCAGGCGGTGCGACCGCAGCCCGCTATATCGCCAAGGACAGCAAAGGCGAGATCGACGTGACGTTGATTGAACCCAGTCGTCAGTACTACACCTGTTTCTTCTCGAACCTTTATCTCGGCGGCTTCCGCGAGATGCAGAGCCTTGGCCATTCCTACGGCGGGCTTGCCACGCACGGGGTCAACGTTGTGCATGATTGGGCCGTTGGCATTGACCGCGACGCCAAGACTGTGGCGCTGGCCGGTGGTGGCAGTGTGCCTTACGACCGTCTGATCCTGAGCCCCGGCATTGATTTCATCGAAGGCGCAGTGCCCGGATGGTCGGTGGCCACCCAGAACAAGATGCCCCACGCCTATAAGGCGGGCAGCCAGACCGAGTTGCTGCGCGCCCAGATCGAGGCGATGCCCGAAGGCGGCACTTATGTCATGGTCGCGCCGCCGAACCCCTACCGCTGTCCCCCCGGCCCCTATGAACGTGTCAGCATGGTGGCGCACACCCTGAAAGCAACAAATCCGACCGCGAAGATCATCATCGTGGACCCCAAAGACAAATTCTCGAAACAGGCGCTGTTCGAGGAAGGTTGGGACAATCAATCTAGCGTCATGATCGAACGCCTCGGCCCCGAGTTCGGCGGTGACACGTTCAGCGTCAACGAGGATGAGATGAACGTTGCTGTCGACTGGGAGT
>JAYZYX010000374.1:0-4783 GCA_036139795.1 Pseudomonadota bacterium
TGGTTAGAGTACCGGCCTGTCACGCCGGGGGTCGCGGGTTCGAGCCCCGTCAACCGCGCCATTTTTCCTCTTCGGAAAATGTGGCTATTATCAAGATCGCGCTGGAAACAGCTGCGGTCTGATATAGTTTATACCATATGGATTGGATCGCTTTCTCTCTGCTTCTACTGGCCAGCTTTGCGGCAGGCGCCACCGGTGTGATTTTTAAACCCGGTGATTGGTATCTGTCGTTGGAAAAGCCCGGCTTCACCCCGCCGAATTGGGCCTTTCCAGTGGTTTGGACCTCTCTCTATATAATGATGGCACTGGCGGGCGGCCGCGCGGTCGCCGCTGGTGGCCCATCACTTGGTCTCGGGATGGCTCTCTGGGCTGCGCAGATTGCCTTTAACACGCTTTGGACCCCCGTGTTCTTCGGCGCGCACCGCATTCGTCTGGGCATGGCAATCATCATCCTGCTGTGGCTTCTGGTTGCGGCGGACATGGTGGTGATGTGGTGGATCGATTGGCTCGCAGGGATGCTGCTGGTGCCCTATCTGGCATGGGTCACTGTCGCTGCAGCGCTGAATGCGGGCATCTGGCGCCTGAACCCAACAGCATTGAAACGTCCCGCGACGCCCTGATCCCTTGAACCTGTGGTGTTCCGCGTCTATGCCCGCCCCGATGCAAAAGGCCTCGGACGAGAATGCAATGGCACAGATGATTCCCGCATGGGTGGACGGCGTCCTGACGCCAGTCGAAAAGCTGGAGGTCCACCAGCGCGGGCTGCGCCATCCGGCGATCTCGGTATTTTTGGTGCAGGATGCTCAGGTGCTGCTGCAACAGCGGGCCCTGTCCAAGTACCACACACCGGGTCTCTGGGCGAACACCTGCTGCACGCACCCTCTCTGGCAGGAGCCTTCCGAAACCTGCGCTCTGCGACGCCTACATGAGGAACTGGGCATTTCGGGTGTGACCCTCGAACTTCGCCAGACCGTCGAATACCGCGCGGATGTGGGGCAAGGCCTGACCGAGCATGAATTGGTCGATATCTACATCGCCCATTGCACGGCCCCCCTGAAAATCACCCCGCACCCAGATGAGGTCATGGACACCCGCTGGGTCCCGCTCGAACATCTCGCCCAAGAAATCGCAGCAGCGCCCCAAGACTTCACCCCTTGGATGCAGATCTACATGGCCGAACACGCGGAAAGGATCTTCGGCGCGGAATGAAAAAGGCCGCCCGAAGGCGACCTTTGACAGCCCGTCGCTGCCTTTTTCATCTTGGCACAAATACCTCGGGGGGCGAGGGCATGCCCGAGCGGGGCAGAGCCCCAACCCGGCCTGCCAAAGCCTTACCGCGACAAGGCCTCAAGCACCCGCGCCCAAGAGCGCATGCCCTTGTGGAAGCTTGCCACATTATACTTTTCGTTGGGCGAATGGATGCGGTCATCGTCTTGGGCAAAGCCGATCAACATGGCGTCCATGCCAAGGATATCCTTGAACAGGCCCGCAATCGGGATTGATCCGCCCATACCCACAAACACTGCCTCGCGGTCCCACTCATCAGACAGGGCCTGACGGGCGGCCTCGAATTCGGGGCGGTTGATGTTCATGACCGAGGCCTTGGCTCCATCAATGTCATTGTCCCACTTGATGCTCGCGTCCTGCGGCAAGCGTGCCTCGATGTGCTTGCGAACAACGCTGCGTACGTGAACGGGGTCCATATCGCCCACCAGACGGCACGTGATTTTGCAGTGCGCCTCCGACGGGATCACGGTCTTGCTGCCCGCGCCATTATAGCCGCCCCAAAGTCCGTTCACTTCCAGCGTAGGCCGCGCCCATTGCAGTTCTAGGGTCGAATAGCCCACCTCGCCGTGGGCTTTGCTCATGCCGACGCTGCCCAGATAGTCGTCCTCATCAAAGCCGCAAGTTTCCCACTGGCGCTTCAGCTCGTCCGAAACCTCGTGGACACCTTCATAGAAGCCTTCGACCGACACGCGGCCGGTCTCGTCATGAAGGGACGACACGATATCGGAAATCGCATGCAGCGGGTTCAGAGCGGTGCCGCCGTAGTGACCCGAGTGCAGGTCCATCTTGGGGCCGATCAAGGTGAACTCTTCCTTCAGCATCCCGCGCAGCTGGCTGGCGATCGAGGGAACACCAGGGGCGACCATAGAGGTGTCGCAAATCAGCGCGATATCCGCGCCAAGTTCTGTCGCGTTCTCTTTCATGAAGGGAATCAGTGAGGGGCTGCCGCTTTCTTCTTCGCCTTCAAAGAAGAAAGTAATGCGGCAGGGCAGGGTGCCATGCACCGATTTCCACGCGCGGCAGGCTTCGACAAAGGTCATAAGCTGGCCTTTATCGTCCGATGCGCCACGGCCACGGATCACTTTGACGCCGTCCGCATCCTCGATTGCGGGGTCGAAAGGATCGCGGTGCCACAGGTTCAGCGGGTCCACGGGCTGCACATCATAGTGGCCGTAGAACAGCACATGGGGGCCGTCGCCCTCTACGTGGCCGACAACCATCGGATGGCCGGGCGTTTGGCGCTTTTCTGCATTTATCCCAAAGCTTTTAAGGTCTGCGACCAGCCAGTCGGCGGCGTCCTGACAGTTTTGGGTATAGGCGGGATCGGTGGAAATCGACTGGATGCGCAGCAGGTCCATCAGGCGCTCCAGCGCCCCATCAAGGTCCTGATCGATCTTTTCCAGTACGGATGACAGAGACATCTTTACCTCCAGAATTGTCTGTCGCGACCCTAACAGGGGTCTAAGCGAAGTCCAGTCGCTGCCGTTGACACAGATCAAAGTCTAATAGGTGCGGCACCTTGTAGCCTGTTGCCTACGCGAACAGTAACCTATATCCGTTCTAAATTAGCGGTAGGCCCAGGTAGGCACGCCCCTTGCTTGAACGGGTTAGGGACGACCAGACATAGGAGAGACCGGTGGATTACACCCAGCAGCTCGATACAGCTTTGAACCGTCTGCACGAAGAAGGCCGCTATCGGACCTTTATCGATATCGAGCGTCGGAAAGGGAACTTCCCCCACGCGGTCTGGCGCAAGCCCGACGGCACCGAACAGCAAATCACTGTATGGTGTGGCAACGATTACCTTGGCATGGGTCAACACCCTGTCGTTCTGGCCGCTATGCACGAAGCGCTGGACGCCACTGGCGCGGGCTCTGGCGGCACCCGCAATATTTCGGGCACCACGGTCTATCACAACCGTCTTGAGGCCGAACTGGCCGATCTGCATCAGAAAGAAGCGGCGCTGCTGTTCACCAGCGCCTACATCGCGAATGACGCGACCCTTTCGACCCTGCCCAAACTGTTCCCCGGTCTGATCATCTATTCGGATGAGCTGAACCACGCCTCGATGATCGAAGGCATCCGCCGCAACGGTGGCGCCAAGCGCGTGTTCCGTCACAACGACGTGCAGCACCTGCGCGAGTTGATGGCCGCCGATGATCCCAAGGCCCCCAAGCTGGTGGCCTTTGAATCGGTCTATTCGATGGACGGTGATTTCGGCCCTCTTGCCGAGTTGTGCGATGCTGCCGAAGAATTCGGCGCACTGACCTATCTGGACGAAGTCCACGCCGTCGGCATGTACGGTCCTCGCGGTGGCGGCGTTTCCGAGCGTGATCACCTGACCCATCGTATGGACATCATCAACGGCACTCTGGGCAAGGCCTTCGGTGTACATGGGGGCTATATCGCTGCCAGCGCCAAGATGTGTGATGCAATCCGTTCTTACGCTCCGGGCTTTATTTTCACCACCTCGCTGCCTCCGGTTGTTGCAGCAGGGGCGGCGGCCAGCATTGCCCATCTGAAAGCGGACGCAACCATTCGCGAACAGCATCAGACACAGGCAAAGATCCTGAAAACCCGCCTGAAGGGCATGGGTCTGCCGCTGATCGACCACGGCAGCCACATTGTTCCCGTTCACGTGGGCAATCCGGTGAAATGCAAGATGCTGTCCGACATGCTGCTGGAAAAGCACGGCATTTACGTGCAGCCGATCAACTTCCCGACCGTGCCCCGCGGTACCGAGCGTTTGCGGTTCACTCCGTCGCCGGTACACGGCCCGCGCGAGATGGACGCGTTAGTTCGCGCTATGGATGATCTGTGGTCACACTGTGCGCTAAATCGTGCCGAAATGAGCGCCTGAGGCGTAGAATCACAAGATCGCGATAGCACTGTGTTATAATTGCCCTATTAAGTAGGTACTTCGATTCGCCAAAAGGCGAGTCGAGTGCCATGTTGGGGCGGTTACAGGGCAGTTTGATGGGTATCCTTAGAAAAACCCGTAAAGAGGACGTTGACGTGGTCGAAGGCCCCAAGGGCTTTGACGACTATGATCTGCGCCTCGGTGATATGCTACGAGGCGAGCGTGCGACCCTCGGCAAATCCCTATTGGATGTGCAGCGAGAGCTGCGCATTAAAGCGTCCTATATCGCTGCAATTGAAAATTGCGACCCGACCGTATTTGACACGCCGGGGTTCATCGCCGGATACGTGCGTTCCTACGCGCGCTATCTGAACTTGGATCCTGACGCGATTTTTAGACATTTTTGCGTGGAGAGCGGATTTTCGACCGCTCACGGCATGGCGCCCGAGGCTTCTTCGCTGAAGACCCGCTCTGCCCCACAACCGAAAACACGTGCTATGAACACAGACCCATTGCTGGCTTCCGGGACCCCGTTTGTCCCCGGACGCGAAAGCTTCTTTGCCGGGATCGAACCCGGGGCGATCGGCTCGTCCGTTGCCCTGCTGGCGGTGATCGGCATGCTCGGTTTTGGCGGCT
>JAYZYX010000375.1:0-4274 GCA_036139795.1 Pseudomonadota bacterium
AGGTCACGCCGTTGGTGTTCAGAACGCCCGCCAGAACTTCACCCTGACGTGCGTCAGACGGCGAGGTGCGGAAGAACAGGCCGTTGTCTTCGACGGTCGACAGGCCGGGGCTGGTGGCCGAGGGCGATACCATGACGATACCGTTGGGCACAGCCACGTTGGTCAGGATCGCGCCGGTTACACCCGAGCAGTCCGCGCCGAAGATTGCCGCAACGCCGTCCGAGGTGACCAGACGTTCAGCAGCAGCAGTTGCGCCAGCCGCGTCAACGCAGGTCGAATCCGCACGTACGGGTTCGATCATCTTGCCCAGAAGGCCGCCAGCGTCGTTGATTTCTTTCATCGCCAGTTCGGCCGAGTCAGCCATGGCGGGGGTCAGCGATTCAATCGGGCCGGTGAAACCCAGAATAACGCCCAGTTTTACGGTCTCGCCGTGGCTTGCAGCCATGGCGGCGCCCGCGGTCAGCGCAGTGGCAGCGGTGGCCAGCAGGAACTTTTTCATTTTATCTCTCCCGTGTTGGAACATGACGTCCAAAGCTGAGGTTACGAACCAATCGGTCAAAAGAAAAGGGGCCATAATTGGCCTATTCACGACCCTTCAGGGTTCCGTTGCGGCATCCTCGCCCCAAGGATGAGATAGACTAGATTCGCAATGCGTCCCTTTTTCATAAGGATTTGTTCCATGCGCCGTTTTCTGACCTGTATTTTTCTGCTCTCCGCGGCTCCGATTGCTGCTGCGCCGCAGATCACCTTGATGGCAAGCGGTCTTGATAGCCCTTGGTCCATCGGCCATTTGCCGGATGGTGAAGGCGTGCTGGTGACGCTGAAATCCGGCAAGATCGTCTGGATCACAGAGGGTCAGGCGCGGGCTGTTGGCGGTCTGCCGAAAGTGGCTGCCAAGGGGCAGGGCGGCCTGTTGGACATCATGATCCCGAAGGATTTCGCTAAAACACGGCAGGTCTATTTCAGCTATGCCCGTCCCCAGCGTAGTGGCGGCGCGGGAACGGCCCTTGGGCGCGGGGTCTTGGACAAAGGAGCCAGCAGCCTGCGTTCTGTGGAAACCCTGTTCGAGATGAAACCCGGCAACTCTGGCGGCCGTCATTTCGGCAGCCGCATCGTCGAAGGGCGCGATGGGCTGATCTACATGACCATGGGCGAGCGGGGCGACGATATGGCCGCGCAGGATTTGGCACGGCACAACGGCTCGGTCGTGCGTTTGACGCGCGATGGCAAAGTTCCAGAAGATAACCCCTTTGTGGGTGTCGCAGGCGCATTGCCGGAGATCTACAGTTATGGCCATCGCAATCCCCAAGGGGCGGCGCTGGATAATAGTGGCCAGCTTTGGGTGCATGAACACGGCGCCAAAGGCGGGGACGAGATTAACCGCATCATCGCGGGCGCAAACTACGGTTGGCCGGTGATTTCCTACGGCCGGCACTATTCGGGCGCAAAGATCGGGGAAGGCACGGCGAAAGAGGGGATGCAGCAGCCCGCGTTCTATTGGGACCCGTCGATTGCCCCATCAGGTTTGGCGATCCATTCCGGCACCAATGCGCCCGAATGGAAGGGCGATTTCTTCATTGGCTCGCTCAAGTTTGACATGATCAGCCGCGTGGACGGCGACACAATGCAAGAGCTTGAGCGGATCAAGACCCCCGAGACCCTGCGCGTCCGCGATGTGGAAGAAGGCCCCGATGGCGCGCTGTGGTTCCTGTCAGAAATCAACGGCGCGCTCTACCGGATGACGCCTTAGGCCTCGCCTTCCTCATTGGTGTGGGTGCCGTGGCTGCCCCGTTCGCGGTAGGGAGTGGTTTCATAGTGGGCGCGGTAGCATTTCGAGAAATGCGACGGGCTGGCAAAGCCGCAGGCCAGCGCCACGTTGATCACGCTCATATCCGTCTGCATCAGCAGGTTGCGGGCTTTGGAGAGGCGCAGTTCCATGTAATAGCGTTTGGGGCTGCGGTTCAAATAGCGGCGGAACAGACGTTCGAGCTGGCGTGTGGACATGCCCACATCCTTGGCCAGAACAGCGGGGCTGATCGGCTCTTCGATGTTCTTTTCCATCATCTGGATAATCTGGCTTAGCTTGGGATGACGTACGCCAATACGGGTCGGGATCGACAGGCGCTGAGTGTCACGATCTGTCCGGATCGAGCTATAGATCAGCTGGTCCGCGACCGCGTTGCTGAGGTCCTCGCCGTGATGATCTGCCATCAGTTTCAGCATCAGGTCCAGCGATGCGGTGCCGCCCGCGGCTGTGATGCGGTTCCCGTCGACCACGAAAACCGACTTGGTCAGGTCCACCTCATCGAACTCTTCCGAGAAGCTGTCCTGATTCTCCCAGTGGATGGTGGCGCGTTTGCCGTCCAGCAGACCTGCCTTGGCAATCGCATAGGTGGCGGTACACAGCCCGCCCATAGGTGCCCCGCGCCGTGCCTCTTTTCGTAGCCAATTCAATAGGCGTTTGGTGGTCGCCGCTTGCACGTTGATGCCGCCACAGACGATCACGATGGTATCGCGCGGCAGCTCGTCCAGATCCGAATCAAGCTTGAACTCAACACCGCTAGAGCTTTTGGCCGTGACGCCGCCTTCACCGACCAGCGACCACGTGTACAGGGTTTTGCCCGCCATCCGGTTGGCAATACGCAGACATTCGATCGACCCTGCCAAAGAAAGCATGGTGAAATTGTCCAGAAGCACAAAGGCAAAGTGACGGGCTTTCTTCTGCTCGCCTGTGACCGGAACTGGCTGGGGATCTTTGATGCTGTCCATTATCGATATCCTGTCGGACTTATATGTCGCTGCATATCGCAACGTTAGCGTAGCATTTCGACGAAGGTCGACACCCGCGTCAAGAGGTCCGGTTAATTTCAAAGGTGGTCAACGGTGGCCCGCTTGGGTATAGCGGTAACACTTTAAACATCTTCCAGCGGAGTATGAGAGATGACCGAGTGGAGCAAATCGACCTGGCGCAACCTGCCTCGAGTGCAGATGCCCGAGTATACCGATTCTGCCGCCCTGGCGGCTGTTGAGGCCAAACTTTCTTCGTATCCCCCGCTGGTTTTTGCCGGCGAGGCCCGAAAGCTGAAGACCGAGCTGGCCAAAGCATCGCGTGGCGAGGCATTTTTGCTGCAAGGCGGCGACTGCGCCGAAAGCTTTCAGCAGTTCAACGCGGACCTGATTCGCGACACCTTCAAGGTGATGCTGCAAATGGCGATGGTTCTGACCTTCGGCGCCAAAGTGCCCGTGGTCAAAGTGGGCCGTATGGCGGGCCAGTTCGCGAAACCGCGCTCGGCCCCGACCGAGGTGAAGGATGGCGTGGAACTGCCAAGCTACCGCGGCGACATCATCAACGATCTGGACTTCACGCCCGAAGCCCGCATCCCGAACCCCAGCAAAATGCTTGAGGCTTACACTCAGGCGGCTGCTACCTTGAACCTGCTGCGCGCGTTCTCGACCGGTGGTTACGCGGATGTGCACAAGGTTCATAGCTGGACCCTTGGCTTTACCGAAAGCGGCAAGGCCGAGAAGTACCGCGAGATGGCCGAGCGTATCGGCGACACGCTGGACTTCATGAAGGCCGCAGGCGTGGACAGCCAGCGTGCTCATACCCTGCAGACCGTAGATTTCTACACCAGCCACGAAAGCCTGCTGCTGGAGTATGAAGAGGCGCTGACCCGTCTGGATTCGACCAGCGGCAAATGGCTGGCAGGTTCCGGCCACATGCTGTGGATCGGCGACCGTACCCGTCAGCCCGATGGCGCCCACGTGGAATTCCTGCGCGGCGTTCAGAACCCGATCGGCCTGAAGTGTGGTCCGACCACCACTGCCGACGATCTGAAAATCCTGCTGGAGAAACTGAACCCCGAGAACGAGGC
The DNA here is from genome assembly GCA_036139795.1 of Pseudomonadota bacterium. Classification (GTDB taxonomy): domain Bacteria; phylum Pseudomonadota; class Alphaproteobacteria; order Rhodobacterales; family Rhodobacteraceae; genus Donghicola. The sequence continues at coordinate 3,876 of JAYZYX010000375.1, forward strand.
TGGCCGTCTGACCCTGATCGCCCGTTTCGGTGCTGGCAAAGTGGGTGATAACCTGCCGCGTCTGATCAAAGCGGTTCAGGAAGAGGGTGCCAAGGTGGTCTGGTCCTGTGACCCGATGCACGGCAACACCATCAAGTCTTCGACCGGCTACAAGACCCGTCCGTTCGACAACGTTCTTCGCGAAGTCCGCGAATTCTTCGCGATCCACGCGGCCGAGGGCACTATCCCCGGTGGTGTGCATTTCGAGATGACCGGCGCAGACGTAACCGAATGCACCGGTGGCGTGCGTGCCGTGACCGAAGAGAACCTCTCGGACCGTTACCACACCGCATGCGATCCGCGTCTGAACGCATCGCAGTCGTTGGAACTGGCGTTCCTCGTGGCCGAAGAGCTTTCGGC
>JAYZYX010000376.1:0-5068 GCA_036139795.1 Pseudomonadota bacterium
TTTGTGGACCTGATCGATTTCCTTCAGCAGGTCTTCAGACAGGACCAGATCATGGGCGGCGAGGACCTCTTCGAGTTGGTCCATCGTGGTTGCCCCGATGATGATCGAGGTCAGGCCCGGACGTTCCCGCGCCCATGCCAGTGACATCTGCGTCAGGCTGAGGTCATATTTGTCCGCCAGATGCTGGTAGGCGGCGACAGCCGCGAAGGCACGGTCGGTCTTGCGGCCGCCAAGATCGCCGTTGATCGCCATGCGCGAGCCTTCGGGAATCTGGCCGTTCTGGTATTTGCCCGTCAGCAGGCCCGCCGCGAGGGTGGTGTAGGACAGAAGGCCCACGTCTTCGTTCAGGCAGGCCTCGGCCAGATCGGTGTCGAAGTAACGGCACATGAGCGAGTATTCGTTCTGGATCGACGCAACACGGGGACCGTGGCCCTTTTCCGCCTGACGCACCCAGTTGGTGGTGCCCCAAGCGGTTTCATTCGAAAGGCCGAAGTGACGGATTTTACCCTGATCCACCAGTTTTTGCAGAGCGCCCAATGCGTCGGCCATGTGCTGGTCGGTCTGGGCGCGGTTCTGGCCCGAGGGATCATAGTCCCAGATTTTGCGGAAGTGGTAGCTGCCGCGGTTGGGCCAATGGAACTGGTAGAGGTCGATCACATCGGTCTTGAGGCGCTTGAGCGAGCCCTCGACCGCTTGCGGGATGCTGTCGGCAGTGATCGGTGCACCATCGCGGGAATGGGAGCCTACGCCGCTGTGCTTGGTGGCAAGGATCAGGTCATTGCGGCGACCGGTCTTTTTGAACCAGTTGCCGATAATCGCTTCGGTTACGCCGACGGTTTCGGCGCGCACGGGGTTTACGGGATACATCTCGGCGGTGTCGATAAAGTTGATGCCCGCCTCGATCGCCCGTTCGATCTGGCTGTGGCCTTCGTCTTCGGTGTTCTGGGTGCCCCAGGTCATCGAGCCGAGGCAGAACACGGTCACGTCAAGGCCGGTGCGTCCAAGAGGTCTGGTTTTCATGGGAGAATGCCCTTTTCACAGAATGCTTTGGCTGCAAGGTCGCGTCTGCGGGGCGTAAAGGCAAGGGCCGATCCCGGCCTTTGCCATATTGCGGGAATGTCGGGCCGGTTACGGACGGATGTAAATGTAGCCTTGGGACTGAAGCTCGGCGATGCGGACAACGCCGCCTTCATCGCGGCGGGTAAAATTGGGCATCAAGTCATCAAGGCCGACGCTTTGGGCGTTCATGGTGTTACCGCAGGCCTCAAACCGGGCACCGTCCCCTTGCAGCGCGGCCAACCGTTCAGCAATCTTTGGATTAGCCTCAACACCATTGTGGAAGGCCTTCAGGGCGGGGCCATGTACCACTAGTACCAGCTCAACGTTTTCAGGGCCGCCAACGCCTTTGATATGGTTGGCCATGTTGCCCAAGGCAAAGCCGACCTTTTCAATTTCTGAAACATGGTAAACCACTTTCAGCTTTTCGCCCGCGTGTGAGATCGTTGCGAACAGCGCCGCCATAGCGAAAGCCAGTGCGTAGATAATTCGTGTCATGACGATTCCTCCCTAATGTCATGCCTTCAGCGTAAGCCGAAAGATATGTTTCAGCTACCGCTTTGCAGGCAAGGATATTTACGGAACAAAATAAGAACATATAATCGAGCCATGGTGAATCAGAGCAATCTTCTGGACCGGCGCCCCAAGCGTCAGGGTCCGCGCGTGGTGTTGGGCGACACGCTGGCGCTGGCCCGTGCGCGGGTGCATGAGGTGTGCGGACCGGCGAAAGCCACGCTGGCACTGGCCTTCGCGGGATGTAGCACAGGGGCCGTGCTGTGGATCAGGCCCGCTTGGCAGACCGAGGCGCTGCATCCCACAGGCATTGCGCCATGGTGCGACCCCACGCGAATTCTAACCCTGCAGGCAGGGCAAACCCGCGATATCCTCTGGGCGATGGAAGAGGCCTTGGGCAGCGGGGCCGTGGCCGCTGTGGTCGCCGAAGTGAATGAAATTCCGGAACTTACCCCTGTGCGCCGCCTGCATCTGGCCGCCGAGCGGGGTGCCCTGAAAACACCCGAGCCCCCCTATGGCATTCTGCTGACCCCCGGTCTGGGCGGCGCCCCCGGTGTGGAAAGCCGCTGGTACATGGCCCCCGTTTTCGCAGAAAACGGGCCCGCCTGGCATATCGAGCGTTTGCGGGCGCGGATGGCCCCTCTGGCTGCATGGACCATGACCCGCAGCACCGATAGCCCCACGTTCCAGCCCACCGCGCCGCGGGTCGCATAATCTTCGCCGAAGATTATGACGGGGTAAAAATCTTCGGCGAAGATTTTTCACCTATGCCAGAGCGTCCCGAGATGCTGGCACAGCGGGGATTCATGCGCTAAGGGAGGCCGGACAACAGAATTCTGGGGGCACCTCATGGCACGGCACCTGATTACTTCGGCCATTCCGTATATCAACGGCATCAAACACCTAGGCAACCTTGTGGGCAGCCAGCTGCCGGCAGACCTCTTCGCCCGCTACCAACGCGGTCGCGGCAATGAGGTTCTGTTCCTCTGCGCCACCGACGAGCACGGCACCCCTGCCGAGCTGGCCGCTGCAAAGGCAGGCAAGCCCGTTGCCGAATACTGCGCCGAGATGCATGAGGTTCAGGCCAAGATCGCCGAAGGCTTCCGCCTGTCGTTCGATCACTTCGGCCGTTCGTCCTCTGAGGCAAACCACAAACTAACCCAGCATTTCGCAGGCCGTCTGGCCGATGCAGGCCTGATACGCGAAGTCTCTGAGACGCAGATGTACAGCCACGCCGATGGCCGCTTCCTGCCCGACCGCTATATCGAGGGCACCTGCCCCAACTGCGGCTTTGACAGTGCCCGCGGCGACCAGTGTGACAACTGCACCAAGCAGCTGGACCCTGTGGACCTGATCAACCCGCATTCCACCATTTCGGGTAGCACCGATCTGGAAATGCGTGAAACCAAGCACCTTTACCTGTGCCAGAGCCAGATGAAGGACCAGTTGGAAGAGTGGATCGACACCCGCGAGGGCTGGCCCGTTCTGACCACCTCGATCGCCAAGAAGTGGCTGAACGATGGGGACGGTCTGCAAGACCGTGGCATCACCCGCGATCTGGACTGGGGCATTCCCGTCAAGAAAGGTGACGCGGATTGGGACGGCATGGAAGGCAAGGTCTTCTATGTCTGGTTCGACGCGCCCATCGAATATATCGCCTGTGGTCAGGAATGGGTCGATGCGGGCAAAGGCACCGACTGGGAGCGCTGGTGGCGCACCGACAAAGGCGCGGATGATGTGACCTACACCCAGTTCATGGGCAAGGATAACGTCCCATTCCACACACTGTCCTTCCCCGCGACCATTCTGGGTTCGGGCGAGCCGTGGAAGCTGGTGGATTACATCAAATCGTTCAACTACCTGAACTATGACGGCGGCCAGTTCAGCACCTCGCGCGGGCGCGGCGTGTTCATGGATCAGGCGCTGGAGATTCTGCCCGCCGATTACTGGCGCTGGTGGCTGCTGAGCCATGCGCCCGAATCTTCGGACAGCGAATTTACTTGGGACAATTTCCAAGCCTCGGTGAACAAGGATCTGGCGGACGTGCTGGGGAACTTTGTCAGCCGCGTCACCAAATTCTGCCGCTCGAAGTTCGGCGAAGAGGTTCCCGCAGGCGGTGACGATCTGCCCGTGGATCAGGCCTTCATGGACGCACTGGAAGAGAACATCCGTGCCTACGAGCAGTTCATGGAAGACAAAGAGGTTCGCAAGGCCGCTGGTGCCCTGCGTGCAATCTGGGTCATGGGCAACGAATACCTGCAAGAGGCCGCCCCTTGGTCGACCTTCAAGGAAGACCCTGAAAAGGCCGCCGGTCAGGTGCGCTTTGCCCTGAACCTGATCCCGCTTTACGCGGTTCTGTCGGCCCCCTTCATTCCCGATGCGGCAGACAAGCTGCATGAGGCGATGAAGGTTGATGCCCAGTGGCCCGGCAGCGCCGCGGATGCGGTCAAGCGCCTGCCCGCAGGTCACGCTTTTGCGGTTCCGGACAACCTCTTTGGCAAGATCAGCGACGAGCAGCGCGAGGAGTGGCAGGGCCGCTTTGCTGGCACCCGCAGCTAAGCCGCAACATCCCGTGCAACAAAACACACGCCGCCCCGTAAAACGGGCGGCGTTCCTGTCTCAAGAGCACAGTCAAAGCGATTGTTTTCGGAGAAGAATTCCGGTGGTACCCGCGGCCGGACTCGAACCGGCACGGCACAAGGCCTAGGGATTTTAAGTCCCCTATGTCTACCATTCCATCACGCGGGCACGTGCGGTGTGTGGACCGGCACCATACCCATCGACGATCAAATTGCAACGCAGAATAGAGCGCTAAATGTCCTGACCGGGCGGCTCTGACAGCAGGGCGCGCTCTGAGAGCCACGGGTTCAGGTCCAGCGCCTGTTTCAGAGCCTTTTGCCCCTCTGCCTGACGCCCTAAAGCCAGCAGTGTCAAAGCCTTACCCGCCAAGGCCCCCACATGGGTGGGCGACAGCTCAAGCGTCCGATCCAAATCCGGCAGGGCACCTTCAAAATCTTCGGTCAAGAAGGATACGAACGCCCGCTGGTTATAGCCCTCGGCGTAGTCGGGACAGTATTCAATCAAGGCGCTCAGCGCCTTTCCTGCCCCGTCCCAGTCCGACATGCGGATACGCTCCATCCCTGCATCCAGCAGGTCTTGGGCTTGGCCGTCGGGGGCGTCTGTCCAGAGTTCCCACATGCGGTTCGCGGGCTCGGCAGCCGCCGCAGGGCTGGTGGCGGCGCGCGCCTGATCGAACAGCCTTGCCAGCGCAGCCGAGTGATCCGGCGCCGCAGGGCATTCCGCAAGCGCCACGGTGGGCGCCAAAAGGGCAAGAGCAAAAAATGTTCGCATGGCCCCATGTTGGGGCCGCGACGTGCGTTACGTCAACTCACATCGCCAAGAATCGATTCCTTGACCGCCTCCATCACCACGAAGGTCGAGGTGTGGGCGACACAAGGCAGCGACGAGATCTTCTCGCCCAGAACCTGACGGTAGCTGG
>JAYZYX010000377.1:0-3219 GCA_036139795.1 Pseudomonadota bacterium
AAAGGTGCTGCGGTATTTGCGCCAGTTGGCCGCGCCTGCGTCCATGCGGTTCTGGCTGATCAGCATGCGCGAGAACTCGATAAAGTCCTTCTGGAAGACACCCTGTGCGCGGTCGGCCTTCAGCACCGCTGCCGATTGGCTGGTGCCCGCGAAGAAGTTGTCCACGAGGGTCGCGGGATAGCCTTGTGCCTGCGCTTGCGCCTTTAGCTGGCCGACGAAGTTGCCAAAACTGCCGCCGCAGCTTTGGGCAGTCGCAGAGGTGCCCAAAGCAAGGGCGGTGGTCAGGGCCAGCAGGCTGGCGGCAATGGGGCGCATGAAAGTCCTCGGGTCTTCGGAAATGTCCGGTGGACCCTAGCACGGTGCCCGCAAGGGGCAAGCTCAGCCAAGCAGCAGAAGGACCGCCAGCACCATCATGCCGATCCATGTGCGCCATAGGGCATCGCAGGCGCGGTCGATGTCGCCGGGGCCGGGAGAGCGGGTGCCCGATGGATGGACCCACGGGAAATCCTGCATCTTGCCGTGATAGGCGCGGGGGCCGGACAGGGCGACGTTCAGGATGCGGGCCATGGCGCTTTCGGGCCAGCCTGCGTTGGGGGATCGGTGCTGTCGCGCCTCTTTGGGTAGGCCGCGCCAGAGCGCCGGTTTGCCGTGGGACAGCAGGATCAGAATGGCGGTCAGGCGGGCGGGTATCCAGTTCAGCACATCGTCCAGACGGGCCGCGGCCCAGCCGAATTTCTCGTGCCGCGGAGTGCGGTGGCCGATCATGGAATCAGCAGTGTTCACAATTTTGTAGATGACGATGCCGGGCAGGCCGCCGACCAGAAACCAGAAGGCAGGGGCGATGACGCCGTCGCCCAGATTCTCGGCCGCGGATTCGATGGCGGCGCGGCTGACGGCGGGGCCGTCCATCTGCGCGGTGTCGCGCCCGACGATCATCGCCACCTTGGAACGTCCCTGCACGACCGAGGTCCGAAGCCCCGTGGCCACCGCCCGCACGTGATCCACCAAGGACCGCTGCGCCAACAGGATTGCGCCGCAGATGACCTGCGCGATGATCCCCAGTTGCGCGATCCCGAACGCAATAGCGCCCCAGAAGACGATCAGCATCACCAACGCGATCACGCCCTTTTGCCGCTGCGCCCGTCCGTGGTTGAAGGTCCGGTCAGCCCAATTCACGGTGCGGCCCATCAGCACTGCGGGATGGGGCATGCGTTTCCAAAGCCAGTCAGGCTCGCCCAAGATACCGTCCAGCAGCATGGCAAGGATGAGGGTCGTGCTCATAGGCTGGCCTCAAACTGGTCCCAGCGGGAGGGGGCGGGCAGGCCAAGTCTGATCCAGCGGTCCGAATAGGGAAAGATGCGGGTCCAGACGTGGGCCTTGGCCATCTTGTCCTGCCACGCCCTTGCGTCGCCCACATCGTAAAGGCGGAACAGGGTCGTGCCGCCCACCAATTCCGCGCCTTTGGCCTGCATCAACGCGTCCATGCGGGCGGTGTCTTGGGTTAGGCGGGCGCGGGTTTCATCTGCCCAACCAAGGTCGCGCAGGGCGCGGGTGCCCACCTGCAATGCGGGGCCAGAGACCGCCCAAGGCCCCATCATATCCGACAGGCGTGCGATCAAGGCCGGATCGCCCACGGCAAAACCGATGCGCAGACCCGCCAGACCCCAGAACTTGCCAAAGGACTTCAGCACCAGTGCATTGGGGCACTGGGCCAGATGGATCAGGCTGCGGTCGGGGGTGACGTCGCAAAAGCTTTCATCAATCACCGTGAGGGAAGCGGTTAGGTCTGCCGGATCGGCAAAGCTGCCATCGGGATTGTTGGGATGGACGCGGACGATGGCGTCGGGGGCGGCGGCGTCCTCGGCAACGTTCCAGCCTTCGGCGCGAAAGGCGGCGGCGTGTTCGTTATAGGTGACGCCTGCGATCTTGGCGCGGCCTTTGGCCGCCAGCGCGGGAATGCGGGCGATCAGCGCCGAGGCACCCGGTGCGGCCAGCACAGCCACTTCATCGGGAATGTTCCAGAAGGCGCGGGCGGCGGCCTCTAGCCCGTCTTGGGCGTTGCGGTCGGGCAGGGCGGCCCATGCCTCTGCGCTGATAGCGCCCACCGGATAGGGCACCGGATTGATGCCGGTTGAAAGGTCCAGCCAGCCATCCCGCGTCCCGCCGAAACGGGCGACAGCGGCATCAATGCCGCCACCGTGGTCGCGCTTGCGGGATGGGTTTGCGATGGACATTGGGGCTTCCTCCGGAGTTGCCCCGCAGGTTGCCCATCACAGCGATCAGGGCAACCCCTTTTGCGCCGTTTAACCGCGCCCGTGCGGCATCAAAAAGTCGGGCTCGGGGCCGATCGGGACAATCCGGTTCGGATTGATCATGTCGTGACTGTAGTAATAGTGCCGCGTGATGTGATCGAAATGCACGGTCTCGGCCACGGCGGGATGCTGGTAGAGTTCACGCACATAGGCCCACATGTGGGGATATTCAGTGATCTGCTTGCGGTTACATTTGAAGTGCGTGTGGTAGACCTTGTCAAAGCGCACCAGCGTCGTGAACAGGCGCCAGTCGGCCTCGGTCAGGGTGTCACCTGCCAAATAGCGGTTTTCGCTGAGGATGCCTTCAATCCAGTCCAGACTGTCGAAGAGGGGGCCGACGGCCTCATCATAGGCTTCCTGAGTGGTGGCGAAGCCGGATTTGTAGACGCCGTTGTTCACCGTGTCATAGACGCGGGTGTTGATGTCCTCGATCTGGTCGCGCAGTTCGATGGGCCAGTAATCATCCGTGTTGCCGGTGATCCCGTCGAAGGCGCTGTTGAACATGCGGATGATCTCAGAGCTTTCGTTCGAGACGATCTGGCCGGTGCCCTTGTCCCACAGCACGGGCACAGTGACGCGGCCGGTCATGTCGGGGGTGTCCTTCAGGTAGATCTCGCGCATGTAGGGCAGACCGAACAGGGTATCGCCCGTGGCCCCGTCAAAATCGGTCTCGAAGGTCCAACCTTCGCCCAACATGTCAGGATGGACGACCGAGATGCTGATGTGGTCGGTCAACCCTTTGATCGCGCGGAAGATCAGGGCGCGGTGCGCCCACGGGCACGCGTAGGAGACATAGAGGTGGTACCGCCCGCTTTCGGCCTTGAACCCGCCTTTGCCCGAGGGGCCAGCCGTGCCGTCAGCGGTGACCCAATTGCGGAACTTCGCCTCATCGCGCTGGAATTTGCCA
>JAYZYX010000378.1:0-10067 GCA_036139795.1 Pseudomonadota bacterium
TGAATTCCTACCGAACCGAACCGCCTTGCGACCGTCCCGCCCGTCCCAACCGCGCCTCAGCGCCGCCGGTGAGGGGTCTTCTACGGATAGGGGAGAAGAGTCGCAAGCGGAAAATCAGAAAAAATGCACCGCACCCGCAGAAAAATCGTAAGCATCTGATTTTTAAAGGGAAAATTGACCGAAATCCAAGGGCACGTACAAAACTGATGCACATTCACGGGTTCTTAAGGGTTCTTCCGCCATCTTTAGAGCACCGCGAGCAAACAGCGTAGTGACTTGCCTACAGAAAGGATTGCCGCCACCTTACGACCAACAAAAGCGACATATTATGAAGATCATCCATACAGCCGATATTCACCTGGATTCTCCCCTACGGTCTCTGGCCTTCAAAGACCCGCGACTGAGCGATCTTGTACAGAATGCAACCCGCCAAGCTTTAAAGCGGATCGTAGATGTAGCGATTGAGCAAGAAGTGATCGCTCTATTGATTTCCGGCGACCTCTACGACGGTGCCGAGCGAAGCGCCAAGACGGCAGCTTTCCTGTTAAGCCAACTGGGCCGGCTGCAAGAAGCGAATATCCATGTCTTCTATATTAAAGGAAACCATGACGCTGAAAACCCGATCACCGGTGAACTGACGCTACCGTCAAACGTTCATGTGTTTGATGGGCGCGGTGACAAGGTCAGGATACCCGACACCGACATTTGGATTCACGGTGTCAGCTTTTCCGGCAAACATGCGCCAAACAGTCTTTTGCCCCGCTTCAACCCGCCAGTTCCAGACGCGATCAATATAGGGATGCTGCACACCTCACTTGCAGGGGCCGCAGGCCATGATCCTTATGCGCCCTGCGCTGTGGCCGAACTCAGTGATCATGGCTTTGACTATTGGGCACTGGGGCATGTTCACAAACGGCAAGTACACAGTTCCCAGCCTTGGATCGTGATGCCCGGAATGCCTCAGGGGCGCGATATCGGCGAGGCCGGCGCAAAAACAGCCAGCTTGCTGACGATCCGCGACGGTGCCATCTCGGTGTCAGAGATCGCGACTTCGCAAGTCATGTTTCAGGATTGCGCACTTCAGGTCGACGATCTTCGGTCAACAGATGAACTACGGATCAAAATGCGCAACGCTCTGAGCGAGACCGCAACTACGATAACATCGGACCAAGCAATCCTGCGGATGACGATCACCGGCCAGACCGATTTACGGTGGGAATTCTTGCGCGACGCAGACGCATGGCATGAAACCGCTGTGGCGCTTGCAGAAGACGCGGGCAACCTCTGGATCGAGAAGCTCATCTTTGACCTCAGCCCTCCTTCAGCGAAGGCCGATCATTCAGGTGCCTTGGCTACCCTTGAAGAATTGATGGGCCAGATCACATACGAAGCCAGTTTCGCCGCCGAGGCGACCCGCGAGGTTGAGGCCATGATTGCCGATCTTCCCCCCTCCGTACGCAAAACGTTGGCGCGCAACGAAGACTGCATGAAAAACCTTCTGCAGGACAGTGCGGAAAAAGGCACCGATACGATTCTCGCCATGATGCGGGGGGCAAGCACATGATGCGACTGCGCCAGTTGAAACTGGATGTGTTCGGTCACTTCAGCGGTCATCAATATGACTTCGGCGACCGCTCGGCGTGCGACTTCCACATTCTCTATGGCCCGAATGAGGCTGGCAAAACCACCACGATGGAGGGCTACCTCCGACTGCTCTACGGTTTTCCCCTGCGGGAACGCTATGCATTCCAGCATCAACGCAAGAACCTACAGGTCTCGGGACTTCTAGAGATTGACGGCGATGCCCGTCAGATCACCCGCCTGCCCTCATCGAACGGCGCCTTGGTTGACGCCCATGGCAATCCGCTACCCGAGGCGACGTTTTCGGGGCACCTTGGCGGCATGTCGGAACGGGACTACCGCGCCTTACTATGCCTTGACGACCACACGATCGAACAAGGCGGCGAAGAAATCGCCAGCAGTAAGGGCGACATCGGGCATCTACTGTTTTCGGCCGCTGCCGGTGTGGCTGACCTGTCCCAAGTGCTGGACGCTGTGCGATCCAAAGCGGATGAATTCTACAAGAAACGGTCAAGCAAAACCCAGATGGCAGCGCTGAAAAAGGAACTGGGAGACCTGAAGAAAGATATCGACGCGCTGGATGTGCCTGCCACTGCTTATAAGAAACTGAAACAGGATCGGGACACGGCCACCGCATCCGAACAAGAGGCACGCAAAGCGCGACAGGTGATTGCAGCAAGACTTGCGCAAGCCACCGCGCAGGCAGAGGCCTTTCCGATGCTTGCTCAGTTGGACCGGTTGAACGCCGATCTTGCACCGATTGCCCACTACCCCAGCGATCTTCCGGTTGAGCCCGAGGCGCTGCTGGAACGGATGAGCGCATATGACCGCGCCAGCGCAAACGCGGAACGCCTAGGCCAAGAGATCACCGCATTAGAGGCGCGACTGGCAGAGTTAAAACGGTCTCCGGAAGATTTGTCACTTGCTGACACTCTGCAAGCGCTGGATATGAAGCGCACCCGCTTTAGAGGGGCCGAAGCCGATCTGGAACGCAGGCAGACGTCTTTGAGCCATGTGCTTCAGGACATGAAGGGCTTGGCCGCCGATCTGGCGGCATCGACACTTCCGCTTGAGCAATTGGTTATGTCTGACGGGCAATTAGGTCGGCTTGAGGTTGCCTTGGATCAGTTGGGCAAAGCTCGGGCTTTGGCGACCGAGCGGAAAGCAGCGGTAAGCGAACAAGCCCTGCGCTTGACCGAAGCGCAGGCCGCAATGGAAGCCGTGCCGCCGCTTGACCCACAGCAATCGGCTGTACAAGACATCATCGAACGCGCTGAGGTGGAAACGCTTGGGCCCGCGTATGCCCGCGCGACAGAAGCGATCCGTCAGGCCGAATTTGCGGCCGATACGGCGAGGGATGCGCTGACACATCTCGGGCAAAGCTTTGATGCGCTGCCGGCATTGCCAATCGCCAGTACTGATGCGGAACACCTCGCTGAGCGCCACACAGACCTAATCCGCCAGCATGATGAGCTGGAGGCGACACGTGAAGGTTTGGAAACGGACCGTCGCCAGCGTCTGCAAGAAGCTGAAGCCCTTCGAAAAAGCAGCGGCTTAATGGGGGATGAGGCGGCCCAATCCCTGCTAAATGCGCGCAATTCGGCATGGGATGCCCACCGCGCAGCGCTTTCCGGCGAAAGTGCTGACAGCTTTTGGTCCACGCAGCAAACCCTTGACCAAGCCAGCGCCAAACGACTGCAGCAGTCCCGCGATCTAGCACGCCTGCGCGAGGCAGAAGCGGCAGCTGACGCATTAGCGATCCGTCTTGAAGCTGCGCGACGGACGGCTGAAAAATGCCAAGGCCAGTTGCGCGAACTCGCCGCACGGATCGCGGGCCACTGCGAACGCGCAGGGTTGGCCGCGCCCATGGGACCGCGCGCCTTTGCGGGCTGGATTGCCAAACTAGAGGCCGCCCACAGCGCCTCACGCCATTTGCGACGGGTTCGAGAACAGCACGCAGGCATTCTGACCAAGGCAAAGGTGATCGCGACGGACCTCGGGGCGGCGATGGAAATCGCGGACAATGACTTTGAAACGGTCATATCCAAGGCGCGCGCCGTCGCGGCCGAAGCAACGCGCATCAAAGCCGCCCATGAAAAGGCCGCGCAAGCCGCGATGATCGCAAAGCAGACCCAGCAACAAGCCGCGCTGCGGCTGACAGATGCCGAGGAAGCCGCCCATGGTAGCCAAGAGCGCTGGAATGCACTGATCACTGAGATCGCAGGTGGGGCACTGTCGGCTGAAACGCTGATGCACTCGCTCAAGCCCCTGCGCGATTTGCGTGTACATGACAGCAAACGCAAAGACCTGAGCCGTCAAATCGACGCCATGACGGCGGATAAATCCGCCTTCGTGGACGCGATGCAGGCTTTGGCACAGCAATACGATCTGCCCGACACATCCCCGCTAGAGATCTTCGCCGGATTGCAACAGCGGTTGGCGCAGGCTGAGAAAACCGAAGAAAACTACGCCGCAATGACGCAGACTCTGGCCCATGCCAGAGAGGGACTTGCTACGGCGCAAAAAACCCTTGTCCATCTGAATGAGGAAACCCAGCGCGAAGCACGTCTATTCAACCTGCAAGAGCCGCCCAATGATCTGGCCAGTCTGCGACAGGCCGCCCTTGCCTGTCAGCAAGCGATCGCATTGCGCCGGTCCATTGCAGAGCTTGAAGCAGGCATTCTGAAACGGCTTGGCTGTGCGGACATCGCGGCGGCGCGGCAAGACCTGGCAAGCGCCACCCTGCCCGAACTTGAGGCGCAGGCCGGAACTTTACAGCATGACCTGAACGTCGCTGAAGAGCGTTGGCAGGCCGCGCTTTCAGCCCGCACGCTTGCGGAAAACGCTCTGAGCAGCGTGTCTGCCGATGGGGATGTGGCTGCCCTGACCGCCCGCCGCGCGGTGATCGAGCTAGAGATCGAGGACTGCGCCCGCCGTTATCTAAAGCTGCACATCGGCCACAAACTGGCCGAAGAAGCCCTGCGCCGCTATCGCGACACCCATCGCAGTGGCATGCTGCAGGCGACCGAAACCGCCTTTGCCGCTCTGACCGACGGGGCGTATAGCCAGTTGCGCACTCAGGTCGACGGCGGCACTGAGGTGCTGCTTGCCATCGATGCAAGCGGACGCGCCAAACGCACCGAGGACATGTCAAAAGGCACACGGTTCCAACTGTATCTGGCTTTGCGCGCTGCGGCCTATGAACAGCTTGCGGCGCAGGGCACCTGCCTTCCCTTCTTCTGCGACGACATTTTTGAGACCTTTGATGAGGTGCGCACCCGCGCCGCCTGCCGGTTGATGCAGCGGATCGGCAAGACGGGTCAGGCCATCTACCTGACCCCTCACCGCCATGTTTTGGATATCGCACAGCAGGCCTGCGGCGACGCTGTGCGCATCCATTATATTCAGGGGGCGCCGGACACCGCGTGAGACGCGATGTCCGAGCCCGCCCGCGCGGCCACTTCGGGACGGACTTGTGAATTACCCGCCCCATTGGGGAAAGGCATGGCCGCGGTTAGCTCCAGCATCTGAGGAAGGGCCAAATGAAGCTGAAGGCTTTCACATTTCGCAGGGTTGCCGCCCCAGACGGTCTGCGCCTCAAGGGTTTCGCCCTTAAGAACGAAGGCATCGCTTTGCACGGTGGCGCGATCCTCAAGCGTCGTGCTGTAGTGGACAAAGCTGTTCACCCCCAGCGTCACCTGATCCCCCACCTCGATCGGGCCGGATTTGAAACAGCCGTCTTCAAGCGAATGGCCTTGCAAGGCGGACCCTGCATTTAGCGTGCAGTGATCCCCGATCCGGACCAGCGGCTTTTCAGAGATCGACACCCCGTCATCGTAAAGGCAGCGCCCGACCGACACCCCTGCGATCCGCCATACCAGTGATTTCAGAGGCGTGCCGTTAAATGGGGTCAGCGCCGTGGTCGCGCTAAGTTTCCAGTACCGTTCGTGACGCCAGAAATAGTCGTCATAAATCGAACAGACCCGCTCTTTCATATGCAAGGCGTAGCGCACGAAGAGGCGCTCGACCACGACCCCCCAAAGGGCGCCAACAACAAAAATCGCCATCGTCGTCAGGGCCAGCCCGCCCGCAGACCAAAGCCCGAGGTAAAACATCAGAAAGTGCGCAATCAGGCCCGCTATGGCCAGACGGCTCCAACCAAGGAGCAGATAGTACCCCATAGACGCCAGATTATAGCGAGTCTTGGCGCGCAACCGTTCAGCCCGAACCACCGGATCATCGTATTGCTCAAACGCCATGTCACGCTTGACCGAGCGAGGAATTTCGAACTCGGGCGAGCCAAGCAGCCCCACGCCGGTCCGCTTTCGACCGTGGATCGGGATATGCACCTTGGTCCCCAACAGCACATCGTCACCAAGTGCCATTTCCGGGGTGGCAAACAGGGCGTTGCCCAGAAAGCTGTTCTTGCCGAAACGCACCGTGCCCAGACGGAATTGCCCTGCCGAGTATTCCGCATTCGCCGCCATCAACCCGTCAGAGACCATCGTGCCGCTGCCAAACTCGCACAGGAACGGCACGTCATGCTTTTGCTCCATGCCAAAGTTAGTGCCCGTGTTGACCGCATCAGGAAAACGGTACCCGACCGCACGCAGCCACGGTACGGCGAAATAGCTGTCGCCAAATAGGCCGCAGATGAACTTGGAGTTCGACCACACCCGCGTCACGTTCAGCAGATAATGACGCACACCATATAGCGGATAACTGCGTCCCTCTTGCAGGAAGGCGAAAGACAGGCGCGGCACGACCAGCATCATCACAATCAGCAACAGAGTACCGGCGAAGAACAGCACACCCGCCCCCAGCACGATTTCTTCGATCACAATCAGCGTGTCGACCGGGATTACACTGACCGGCGCACCTTCGGACGGCAACCGCGCCTGATCAGGCATGATATAGTGGTACAGCAGCACAGGCATCGGGCCAAAAATACAGGCCACCGCCACGACCGCGCTCAGCGCATGCAGCACGCGGCGAGTGGCGCTGATGGGATGATTGGACAGCGTCCGGAAAAAGCCCTTGGCCGGTTGCACGGGGTTGCCATAGTAGCTGCGGCCTGCCTCTAGCGACTGGCCTTCGGCCAAGGACGAGGCGTGACCCAATTCCGCATCGTTGGGCAGGCAGGTGTTGATCT
Source organism: Pseudomonadota bacterium (assembly GCA_036139795.1). Lineage (GTDB taxonomy): Bacteria > Pseudomonadota > Alphaproteobacteria > Rhodobacterales > Rhodobacteraceae > Donghicola. The sequence continues at coordinate 6,734 of JAYZYX010000378.1, forward strand.
CCAGCACCGAGCCATCGCCGACGAACGCGCGATCCCCCACATGGACCGAACCGATATGCATATAGCCGTCCCGCGCCACATAGCCCGAGGCCAGCACATCCCGACCGATCACCGCGTCCTTACCCGCATGGAACAAATCGGTTGCAACAGGTGCCGCCGACTGGATCATCGCGGTCCACGCCACATCGGCCCCCAAAAGGCGCAGGTGCAAATTATACAGCGGGGTGCCCGGCATCAGTCCGATGGGCGAGGTGCGGATCAGGGACTTCACCAGCCAGAAACGGCAGTAAGCCCACGACCAAAGCGGAAAGCTTTGCGGTGTCCAGCGCCCGACCAGCAGCCATTTGACCGCAATCGGCAACAGGGAAAACAACAAAAAGCCGCCCAAAGCCACGGTGCAGGCGTGCAGATAGGTGGTCAGCATTGTCTCGGCGTTGAAGGTCCAGCTAATCCCGTGGATTGTGACCCAACTGCCAAGCCACAGGTAGGAAAAGACCGCCAGCAACTGGAAAACGCCTGTTCCCCAATATTGCAGCAACGTGGGTTTATGGACCTGCACATCGCGTTTGAACGGCGTCGCTTGATCCGTCGAATGGGCCAAAAAGGCGGACAGGTCCCGAAGGCTTGAATGTTGGTAGAGGTCCTTGATCGCAATGCCTTTTGCCAGCCCCGACTTGCGCAATTGGGCCGCGAAACGGGCCATCAGCAGGGAATTCGCTCCAAGCTCCAAAAAGAAATCCGCCGTGGCCGAGACCCGTTCGACCTTCAAAAGACCACCCAGGATTTCGGCCATGTCGGCCTCTTTTCCGGCCAAGGGGGCCTCATATTCCGTGGCCTCCTGCACCAGACGGCGGCCCGACGGGGCGGGCAGTGCCTTGCGGTCGGCTTTATCGCTGGGAAGCATCGGGATCACGTCCAGCTTTTCAAAGAAGGCAGGCACCATGAAGGGGGGCAACTTGCGGCGCAATTCGCCTGCCAGTTTTTCGGCGGTGATTGTTCCGGTGAAATAGGCCGCCAGTTCGGTCTCTTGCCCTTCGGGGGTGTAGGTCGTCACCACCGCTTGGCGGACACCGGCCACTTGCAACATCACCGTTTCGATCTCGTCCAGCTCGATCCGGTAGCCACGGATTTTCACCTGCGTGTCGATCCGGCCCATGTAGACGATGCGGCCCTGATCATCGATCCGCCCCAGATCACCAGATCTATAGACCCGACCCGAGGCATTCTCTGGCATCCCGAAAATGTCCTTGATGAACACCGCCGCCGTCAGGTCATCGCGGCCGATATACCCGCGCGAGACACCAATGCCCGCAATCGCGATCTCTCCGACCTCGCCTTGGGGCAGCACCTCGGCTGTGTCTGGTTTCAGGATCGCGACACTGTAGGTGGGCAGCGGCGCGCCGATTGTGATCGGGGTATCCGGCATCAGACGCGCAATCGTGGCCGTCACTGTGGTTTCTGTGGGACCGTAGGCGTTCAGGATCACCCTGCCCCTTTGGTGCCAACGGGCGGCCAGATCGGCGGGGCAAGCCTCGCCCGAGACGATGATCAGGCGCAAATCCGGCAAGGTCGGTTCTACCGTTGCCAGAAGGGTCGGTACACAGCACATGGCCGAAATCCGTTTTTCTTTCAGGAAATCATATAGATCCTCGCCCACAAGGCTGGCACCCGACTGGTTCGGCACCAATGTCGCGCCCGCCAGAAGCGGAACCCAGATTTCCTCGACCGAGAAATCGAAGGCCAGCGTCAGCCCCTGATAAACCCGATCTCCGGGTTGATAGCCGTAGCATTCCTCTGCGACGCGGACAAAGTTAACGATCATCGCGTGGTCGATCGCGACCCCTTTGGGCCGTCCGGTCGAGCCTGACGTGTAGATGATGTAGGCCAGTTCGGACGAGAACGGCACGCCGGTCAGCCGCGTCGGGGGCATCTGGGCGATCTCGACGCTGTCACGGTCCAATGCGATCAGCATCTCTGCCGCCGAGGCCCCCAGACAGGCAAAGTCCCCCATCGTCAGCACCGCCCGCACGCCCGCATCCTCGCCGATATAGGCGATACGGTCCGCAGGAAAGCCGGGGTCCAAGGGGACGTAGGCCGCGCCGATCTTCAGCACCGCAAGCATGGCAATATAGCTCTCGGCCGAGCGGTCAAACAGCAGCGCCACCACATCACCGGGGATCAACCCGCGGGTCAGAAGATAGCGGGCCAGCTGGTTGGCGCGGGCCTCGATCTGGGCGAAAGAAAGCCCGCCGCTCAGGGTTTCGACCGCGATCCCATCGGGATTGGCATCACAGGTTGTCTCGAACACATGGTGCAACCGTTCGCCTTCGCGCCAACGGGGGCGGTCATCTGCGTTGGACGTAAGAATATAGGGGCGCGCGCCCGCAAGCGGGGGCGCGGCCAGAACTTGACCGTTCATGAAAGTCCTCTTGAAACAGGATACTATGTAAAATCAGGCCGCGACGTGTCGCGACGGGGTACTCACGTCCCGAAACGCTTGCTCAAGACGGGAGAACCCCTCTTCCAGCAATCGTCGAGAGATCGTCAGAGGGGCAAATATCTTCATCACCTCATCCTGCGGTCCGCAGCGTTCGATGATCAGTCCCCGTTGGAAAGCCGCAGCGCCGACGGCAGCAGCCACATTGGGATCGTGGCAAACCACTCCCTGCATCAGCCCCTTGCCCTTCAGCCCCGTCACCATATCGGGAAACTTGGCCGCCAGTTGCTGCAAACGGTTGGTCTGCCAGACCGCATCACGGGCAAGGGTCTCTTGGAAGCGACCATCTGCCCAATAGGTCTCGATCATCACGCGGGCCGTGACGAAGGCCAGACAGTTGCCCCGAAAGGTGCCGTTGTGCTGGCCGGGCTTCCAGATATCCAGCGCCCGAGAGTGCAGCACAATCGACAGCGGCTGGCCAAACCCTGAAAGGGATTTCGACAAGGCCACGATATCAGGCGTGATGCCTGCGTCCTCAAAGCTGAAAAACCGGCCCGAGCGTCCGCATCCCGCCTGAATATCGTCAACGATCAGCAAAACGCCCCGCGCCTGACACAAGCGCGCTAAGCCCTGCAGCCATTCGGGACGCGCCACGTTCAGCCCGCCTTCGCCTTGCACACATTCCAGCAGCACAGCGGCAGGCAGATCCACCCCGGACGAAGGGTCGTCAAACAGCCGCTCGATGATGGCCAGCGTATCGACATCATCGCCAAAGTAGCCGTCAAACGGCAGCACCTGCGTATCCGTCAGTCCAACCCCGGCACCGCTGCGGTGAAAGCTGTTGCCCGTCGCCGCCAATGCACCAAGGGTCATCCCGTGAAACCCGTTGGTAAACCG
>JAYZYX010000379.1:0-11012 GCA_036139795.1 Pseudomonadota bacterium
GATGGTGTTGATCTCTAGATCCACCACCTGCCCCGCCGCAGGCGCGACGATCTCAAGACGGTTATAGGTATCCTGAGCCACCGACATGCGCTGACGAATGTCATAGATGGTTTCCTGAACCGCCTGACGGCTTTCGGACACCTCACGCAGCTGGTCGCGCTGGATTTGCAGGATACGCTCTTCCAGTTCGGTTTCCTGCTTGAGGGATGCCTCCATCCGCGAGCGCAGGATGCCGATTTCGCCCAGTAGGCCGGTCTCAAGGCGGCGGCGTTCATCCATCCGCGTTTTGGTCACGATGCCTTTTTCGAACAGAGCATTCAGGTTCGCGCGTTCTTCCTGCACGATGTCCAACTGCTCTTGCAGGGCGGCCATCTGTTCGCGCTGGCCGACCAGACCGTCTTCGATCTGGGCGATACGCTGATCCATGATCTCATAGGTGCCGACCATCAGCGCATTACGCGATTTCAGCACCGAGCGCTGGCTGTCCAGATGCTTGGCCAGTTCGGGGTCATTGTCCACCAGTGCCTGAAGTTCCGCCGAGACTGTCAATTCATCCGAGCCAGCCAGTTCCGCCATCAAGCGGGCCTCGCTGGCCAAGGCGCTGGCCAACTGACCGTTCAGAATGCTGATTTGCGCGTTGACGCGGTTGTCGTCCAGAACAGCAATCACCTGCCCCTTTTCGACCACATCGCCTTCGTTGACGAGGATCTCTTTAACGATGCCGCCTTCAAGGTGATCAACACGCACGTGATCCCCGAGCACCTTGAACGAACCCGGCGCGACGACCGCGCTGGTCATCTGGGCAACGCTGGCCCAAACCACCAGACCGCCAAACAGACCAAAGCCTGCAAAGATCAGCCACAGCACCAGCTGGCGCACGCTGACCGGCGGAGCGGCTGGCAGTTTCGGGCCGGGAAGACGGTCAGGAAAGCCCTTTGCGACCTGACGCTGATCGAAGTGATGTTCTGCCATGGTCATGCTTGCGCTCCTTTCCGTTCGTCGGTGTCCTCATTGGGGACGACGGTGATCCGTTTCGTCGGTTTTCCGGCCTCGAGCACCGGTTCAACCGAGGCTTCCAGCACCTCTTTGGCGGTGCCAAAGCGGGCCAGTCGGCCATCTCGGATCAGAGCAGCATGAGTGACCTGACGCAGCAGGCTCATACGGTGGGTGACGGCGATCACGACCGCACCGCGCGCGGTTGCGTTCTGGATCGCGCGGGCCAGCGCGGCCTCGCCTGCGGGGTCAAGGTTCGCGTTGGGTTCATCCAGCACGATGATCTTGGGACGCCCCATGAAGGCACGGGCCAGACCGATCCGCTGGCGCTGACCTGCGGACAGGAAGCCACCACGGGGACCAACATCCGCGTTATAGCCACCGGGCAGACCGAGGATCAGGTCGTGGACTTCTGCCTCTTTCGCGGCAGCGACGATATCGCTGGCGCGGGCCTCGCTGTCCATCAGGGCGATGTTTTCAGCGATGGTGCCACGGAACAGGTCCACCTGTTGGGGCAGAAAGCCTACGTATTGGCCAAGTTGATCAGACGGCCAGTCGCGCACATCGGCATCGTCGATGCGGACCGTGCCGCGGGCCAGCGGAATAAGACCGATCATCGCGCGTGCCAGCGTGGTCTTGCCTGCGCCCGACGGGCCGATCAGACCCAGTGAGTCACCGGGCTGCAAACCAAGCGAGATATCATAGAGCAGCGGCTCGGACCGGCCGGGCAGCATGACGGTGGCATTCTTCACATCGATGCGGCCAGAGGGTTCGGGCAGCTCCATGCGATGCTCGTTCACGTGCTTTACAGCGGCCAGCATGGTGTTCAGACGCTCTTTCGCCGCCCGTGCGTTGATCAGAGAACGCCAGCCAGAGATCGACTGTTCGACCGGCGCAGCCGCACGGCCCAGCAGGATCGACGAGGCAATCATCAAGCCCGGCGTCATTTCAGAGCGGACCACAAGGATCACACCTGTACACATCATGCCGATCTGAAGGAACTGACGCACGCCTTTCGCCGCCGACGACATAATCGCCATGCGGTCGGTCGCGCGGGTCGAGAACATGATGGCCGAGAAGGCCCGCATCTTCCACCGCTCCAGCATCGCTTCGGATTTACCGTGGGCGCGGATCAGCTCGGCGTGGGTCATCATCTCGTCCACGGCGCGGTTCGCGTCCTTGGCAGAGGTCTGGGCCTGCTTTTCGCTTTCGCGGGTCATGATTTCGCTAAGAACACCAATCGCCGCAAGGGTCCCGATCCCCAGCACAGCAATCATGCCAAGCAGCGGGTGGAACATGAACACCAGAACGGTGAAGAACAGCGCCCACGGGGCGTCCAGCATCGCGACAAAGATCGGGCTGGTGACAAAGTTGCGCACTTCCTGAACGTCACGCAAAGGCTCTGAGCCTTGCATCCCGTCGGGAAGACGTTTGTCGATCATGGCGCGCAGAACCATCGGGCTAAGCCGGGCCTCAAGGCGGGTGCCAAGGCGGGCCACCAGACGTTGGCGCAGCGCGTCAAAAAAGAAGTAGAATACAAGCGCAATAGCCGCGCCAGTCGTCAAAGCGACCAGCGTGGCTATGCTACCAGAGGACATGACCCGTTGGAAAAGTTGGATCATGTAAAGAGGTGCCGTTAAAATCAGCAGGTTTACAAAAATACTCGTAACAAAAATCGCGGTGATCACACCACGTTGTCCCGAGAAGACGGTCTGAATTTTCATGGTTGCACGTGCCCCCCCCGGATACACAAAAAGCAACAAAACTAATTTCTGATCTTAACTGGCACCCTGGTCCAAGGCTGACCTTGGCCGGGGGGACCATTGAAACATTCCTGAACCAGGGCTAGAAATGCCCGGGCTAGCGCACAGCCCGGGCATCCCATTCCTTATGCGACGAAGCCGTGATCGTCGTCGAAGCCATGCGGATCGTCGGTGACGACCACGTGGATTGCTTCGTACGAACCGGTGTCGCCCGACGACAGTTCGTTGATGCCAACTTCGTTCGACCACGGATCAGCTTCGCGGTCCTGGCCTAGGTAACCGAACTCAACGTTCGCACCAGCGGTCAGACCTTTGATGGTCAGTTCCTCGCCAAGGAAGCGGATGATCGTGTCGCCACCGTCTTCATATACAGTGACGATGTCTTCCAGTTCTTGGAACGCTTGGGCTGCAGTGGTACCACGGCCACCCTGGTTGTCGTTGATGCCGGCTTCCAGAACGTTGGTGACGCGGAACTGGATGTGATCGTTGTCCTGATCCATGTCGAAGTCGTAGATGGTGTCCGAACCCGAGGTCGTGGTGAACGATACGCCGTTCCACTCCAGATCGATGATGAAGACGTCTTTGCCTTCGCCGCCGTACAGGTGGTCAGTGCCTTCGCCGCCTTTGATGAAGTCGTTGCCTTCGCCACCCAGCAGGGTGTCGTTGCCAGCGCCGCCATCAAGGAAGTCGTCTGCGTTGCCGCCGTCGATGTAGTCAGCATTGTCGCCGCCGTACAGGCAGTCAGAACCGTTGTCACCTTCGATGGTGTCGTGGCCTGCGCCGCCTTCAATGGTATCTGCACCAGCACCACCATTGAGCGAGTCTTCACCGGCATTGCCTTCGATGTAGTCGTTGCCGGTATCGCCGTATGCGGTGTCGTTGCCTTCACCACCGTAGACCACATCGTCACCGGTGCCGCCGCTCAGCATGTCGTTGCCGTCGTTGCCGTGCAGGGTGTCGTTGCCAGAGTTACCTTCAACGGTATCTTCGCCAGCTTCACCTTTGACCAGATCGTTGCCGTTGCCGCCATACATCTTGTCGTCGTGGCCACCGCCGTACATCTTGTCGGCGCCGTCGTTACCCCACATGCAGTCGTTCTGCGAGCCGCCCCACATTTTGTCGTTACCCTGACCGCCAGACATGCTGTCGTTAAAGGTACCGCCCATCATGAAGTCGTTGCCCTTTTCACCGAACATCTTGTCACGGCCACCTTCGCCGAACATGAAGTCGTTGCCGTCACCACCACGCATCAGGTCACGGCCGTTAGCGCTCTGGTGCGAGTCAACGTCCATGACAGTGTCCAGATCGGGAGCCGATACTTCGAGAACGTTCTGATCGACTGCGCCTTCGCAGTAGTTCTCTTCGTAGGTGCAGAGCCAGTCTTCCAGCTGACGGATGCGGCCCGGTGCCATGGTTGCCATGTCGCCGAACATGAAGTCGCGCTGTGCGCCACCTTCCATGACGTCGTTACCTTCGCCACCGCGCATGAAGTCAACGCCAGCGCCGCCGTTCAGATCGTCGTCGCCGTCGCCGCCATCGATGACGTCCGAGCCACGGCCACCCTGGATAAGGTCGTCGTCGTCGCCGCCGTGGATGTAGTCGTTGCCGCCCTGACCGTCGATGGTGTCATCGCCGGAGTCACCAAACAGGCAGTCGTCGCCCGAGGGATCGTAGAACTTGTCACCGGTGGTGCTGTCCGAACCGAACGACAGGTTGTCGCCCTGAGCGAAACGCTCGTCACCGAAGATTTCGTCGTTGCCCGAACCACCGATTACGAGGTCGTCGCCCAGACCACCGGACATGCGGTCGTCGCCGCCCTGACCAGCCATACGGTCGTGACCTGCGCGGCCGTACATGGTGTCGTGGCCGTCGGTTTCCGCGTTCTCGGTTTCGCCATCGTCGCCCCACATGACGTCGCTGCCGCCTTCGCCGTCCATGACGTCGTTGTTCGAGCCACCGTACATGTAGTCGCCGGAATCGTCGGTCAGGTCGCCGTCTGCGTCGTCGCCGAACATGATGTCCGCGCCCGAGCCACCCAGAACGGTGTCAACACCGGTGCCACCCAGCAGGGTGTCGTTGCCAGCTTGACCAACGACGATGTCGCAGTTCTCGCCGCCGTCCATCCAGTCGTTGCCGTCCAGATCGCTGATAACGTCCGACTTGGTGCTCATGTCCCAGTCGTCGCCGAACAGCGCGTCGTTGCCGGTGCCGCCGTAGATCGCGTCATCGCCGCCCTGACCTTCAACGTAGTCCTGACCAGCTTGACCGTACAGTTTGTTGTTCAGCGCGTTACCGAACACTTTGTCGTTGCCAGCGCCTGCATAGGCGTTGTCACCGGCATTGTTGTCGTTCAGGTCGATAACGTTCGCATCGGTGCCGCCGCGCTCAAACACGCCGTCGTTGAAGTTCGGATCGGTTTTGTCGTCCGAGAATACGATCGGGCATTCGTCGTCGGGCAGAGCCCACTCTTCAGTCAGCTCGGGATAGCATTCAATGCATTCTTGATCGTCGGTGTGATCATGATCAGCCATGTCTTAACTCCTTGTTTTCGAAATAGAAGGCGGTCGAAAATTCCGGCACCAATAGTGCACCTTCCAGTCACGGGACGAGCGCCGCTGCGCGAGTCGCTTTCACCCTGCGAGGTCAGTTAACTGTTTTTAAGTTGCGATCTATGCCCCCATTTGGGGACGAAAAAACTGTTTTATTTGAAGCTGTTACGTCAGCACTTGCAGGAGCGCTGCCCGCAACGTTCGAGAAGACCGCTCCGATCACCAAACCCGCAATCAGTGCAACCGCCGCAAGGCGAATCCCGTGACCGACCTGACCTTTGCGCTGGCCCTCGGCCACGGCGGCGGCGACGGTCTTTTCAATCACCGGCTCCAGCTCGATCCGCAGAGCGGCCTCCATCCGGTTCACCGATTCTTCCAGGCGATCCATACGGGCGACCAACTCGGAGCGGTCCTGCTCGGCTTTCTTGTCTGCCAGCGCGGCAAGGCCGGATTGCAGGGTCGAGAAAAGCTGCGTGTTGCGGTTCTGAAGCGCCGCCAGATCTTCGCGGGTAGCGATGGGCGAAGGCGAGTTGTGCAAAAGCGTCGCAATGCGGCGCATGTCTGCGCTGTTCAAGGTCGGCTGCGGATCATTGCCCGCAGGTGCAGCGGCCGCAGGTTTCTGCGCGGCAGCCTGCGCAGGTGCTGGACGCTCTGCCTGTGCCGCATTAGCGCGGGGCGCAACCTCTACAGCCGCAGCATTGGGCACTTGTGCCTGTACAACGGTCTGCTCGGTGTCTTCAGCCGCAGTGTAGTGTTCGTTCGTATTGATCTGATTCATGACGCCCTCCCGAGCATCGATTGCCACGTCAGGACCTGAGCCATTTCGGCGCGGCATCCGAGGTCAAGCTTGGACAGAACCCGTTTGGAATAGGTGCGGAAGGTCTCTTCCTTGACGCCTGCTTTGGTCGCGGCCTCACGGTAGGGCAGACCCAACTGCATCAGACCTGCAACGCGCGCCTCGGTCGGTGACAGACCCATTTTGCGGGCAAGCAGCTCGGTCCGCTTGGGATCCGGGCGGCGGGGCAGCATAATCACCACTAGCGGGTTGTGATCGGTTTCGTCGGGATGGCGGAACAAGGCCACCGGGAAACGGCTGCCGTCCTTAGAGGTCCGCAGAAACAGAATCAGTTCCTGGTCCTTACGCAAATCGCCCGAGGAACATTCCTTGATTGCTTTAGCCAAAACCCGACCTGCCGACGCATCCGAGCAACGCAACCGGCCATCCACATCACGAAGGAAGTCCGATGCGGACATCGATTCACGTGCGGCTGCATTGCAATGAAGCAAGGCGCCCTCGCCGTCCACAATCATCACGCCGGACTCGGTCCGTGTGGAAACCGTCCAGAGAAGGGCGTTGTTAATGGCGGCTTCGTGGCTGGTGCGCAGCTCTTTCATGCTTTCGTCGCGAACCATCGGCCAGATCGCCCGCAGCACAGTGTCAGCTGCCCCCATCAAGGGCAGCCCTTCTTCGCGCAGCGCAACGTAATCTGTTACGCCATTATCCAGATCGATCGCAAAGCAGGTCCACTTGGTGGCGCAGTCAGGCAACCATGAAAAATCAGCATCTGCCTGTGAAAGAAGGCGTACCGAAGAGACCTGAACCGGACCATCTGCGCTGGGGACGCTAGGCGGAACGGCTGAGGCACCTTCGGATGCTTCGATCGTCGTCAGGAGGATGGGATTGCCCTGCATCTCAATCTTTGCGAGGGCGTAAGTTGTCAGTGCACTAAGAGATCTTTGAAAATAGTTTGTATAATGAATGAGGCCCGTGCGACGGGCCTTTGCCTGTGTAATCATCGTCCCCCCCGGAATGGAATGATACGAAGCCAAGCTAACACAGCGCCACACAACTTGAACGTGTGCATAGGTACTAAAGCAAACGTCTAACGGATTATATTTTTGCAAAACTTATTCATCATTTTAGTGGGCTAAGTACAACCTATACCCTATTTTGTGGTAAACTGACCTGCCCTTTCAAGATTAACGTTTTTGCAGCGCAGATTTTGAAATCCGAATCAATTGTTCTTTGCTGAACATAGATTGAGCGAAATCTCGCCTCCCCATATCAGGGTATGAATTCAGTGTTTTCAGGGCATTATAAGATAATAGGCGGAAATTTTCTCAAACATCGACAACGGAGGTCTTTATGACCTAATGTGTAGGAATACCCGACTACCTACCCCTTATTGTTTAATCTACCTTGGGGTGTATTATTGAACCAAAGTTATTAAAGTTTTGCTTTTGAAATAAGAGTTGATGCCGCCTGGAAGGGGCGTTTTAGAAATGTGCGTACATATAGTAAGTGCTAGCAAGCTGCTGACAGACATGTTCTCTAACATCTGTGGCTCTTGCGGCTGCCGCGTTGGGCAAACTGTGTCCAGCCTAACCCAGCTTGAACCTGTCGCCGAAGACGATCTGGTTCTCTATCATGTCCCCGAGCCTGAAGGTTCAATCCTGTCCGACATTCACGACTTTCGCGTTCGCCAACCCAATCTGCGCCTTATTATGGTCGCAGGTCGGGGCTTGCCGCGACATGTACAGGATCTGCTTTCGCCGCAAATGGCCGCCATTATCGATGAGGACCAATCCGCGAAAACGCTGATGGCCACGCTTACAATGGTTCAGGAAGGATATCGCATCGTTCGCATGAATGGCGAATACCACCAGCGCACCTCCGAGGTTCGCACGCCCGAGTTTTCCGTGCCCGATGACGACACCAGCGGCCTGTCAGAACGGGAACGCACGATCCTTGGACTGCTGCGCAATGGCGTTACAAACAAGGCGATTGCGAACCGTTTGGGAATTCAGGAAGCAACGGTCAAAGTGCATTTACGCGCATGCTATCGCAAAATTGGCGCAAAGAACCGCACGCAAGCTGCAATCTGGGCGTCAGAGCGTCTGTCAGAGGAAACACCTAGTCGGGCAAGCTAACCCGGCGCGACTTAGGTGTAATCCACACTAACAAGAAACTGGACGTGCAGCCTATGGTTGTGCAAGAATTAGCCTGTTCTTTACCAAAATATTTTAACGAGTCGTCATGGTCTGCCCCAAACGCACTCGGGCGTTACGCCCTCAATTGATCCTATTTGCCTGCGCCACCATTTACGGGACGCCAATCGCCCTTGCGCAAGATGCCAGCCGGCCCGTCGACATGTCGATGATGGGCACACCGGGTCTGGTCGTGATGCCAGATGCCCGACAGGCACCGGATGCGCGTGCCTCGTTCTCTGTCTCGCACATGCGGGGAATGGACACGACAACGCTGACTTTTCAGGCCAGCAAGCGGTTATCCGCATCGTTCCGCTACTCTGGTGTGGATGGCGCAATCAATCCGGATCAAGGACAATCGACCTACTGGGACCGCAGCTTTGATCTGCGCTACAAGCTGCTGGAAGAGGGTCAATATCTGCCCGCTCTGACCGTAGGACTACAGGATTTCGCGGGCACGGGTCTGTTTTCAGGCGAATATATTGCCGCCACCAAAACAGTGACGCCGCGGCTTGCGGTGACTGCGGGCCTTGGCTTTGGCCGTCTTGGATCGCGGAACCCGATTACAACCATAGGTGATCGCCCAGGGGTGACAGAGTTTCTGGGGGAAGGCGGCATGTTCGCCGTAGACCGCTGGTTCAAAGGCGATGTTGCGCCATTCGGGGGCGTCAGCTGGCAAGCCACTGATAAGTTTAAGGTAAATCTGGAATATTCATCCGACGCCTACTCCGCAGAGAAAGAGGCGGGGATATTCGCGATCAATAGTCCGTGGAACGCCTCGCTTGAATATGACTTGGGGCAGTTGGCCCAGCTTGGCGTTTATACTCTGGGCGGTGATGAGTTCGGGGTACAGCTGACCTTCGGGATCGATCCGAAACGGCCAAAGATCGCAGGCGGCCGCGATGAGGCGCCCTTGCCCATCCTGCGACGTCCGGCCCATAGCGCGGAAGATCTTGGATGGACCACCCAGCAAGATGAGGTCCGCGATGCAGCATTGACCGTCCTGGATCAGGCATTTGAACGGGAGGGGCTTGCGGTCACGGGGCTTGAGCTATCTGCCCACGAAGCCACATTGCGGCTACACAACCCGCGCTTTGACTCAGAGCCCCAAGCCATCGGTCGCGCCGCACGCACAATGGCGAATGTCCTGCCTGAATCGATTGAGACATTTCACATTATCCCTGAGGTGAACGGCCTGCCGGTCTCTCGGATCACGCTGAACCGCAGTGATCTGGAAAATTTGCAGTATAAATCTGCCCGCGCCATCAACGGCAAAATGCAAGTCACCGACGCTGTCGGGGCAACCCCCGCGCCGCGCGCCGATCTTTATCCCGATTGGCGCTGGGGCCTCGCGCCCTACTTGGCTCTTGGGTATTTTGACGTCAAACAGCCCGTCCGCGCCGATATCGGCATAAGACTACGAGGCGAATACCGTCTGTCAGAGCATTTCCGGATTCAAGGCGCGATCACTCATAGACTGATCGGCGATCTTGGCGACGGCGAAACGGAAGAGGACCCCTATCTGCCTGCGGTCAGAACCGACGGGTCGCGCTACTATCGTGATCCCACCGGCATCCAGTCCCTGACGCTTCAATATAATGGGCGGCCGGGCAAGGACCTCTACTCGCACCTGACCTTCGGCTATCTGGAAACCATGTATGCGGGCATCGCCGCCGAAGTGCTGTGGAAGCCCGTAGACAGCAGACTGGCGCTGGGGGGCGAGGTTGCCTACGTCCAGCAGCGGGACTTCGACCGGATGTTCGGCTTGCGGGACTATGACGTCGTGACCGGCCATCTGTCCGCCTATTATGACTTTGGCAACGGCTATCACGCCCAGATCGATGCGGGCCAGTATCTGGCCAAAGACATTGGCGCGACACTGACCTTGCAGCGCGAGTTGAACAACGGCTGGATCTTTGGCGTCTTCGCCACCAAGACCAACATCACCTCGGAAGAGTTCGGCGAAGGCAGCTTTGATAAGGGTTTTTTCATGACCATGCCCCTAAGCTACGTGATGCTTGAGGCTGATCGCGGGACAAATTCGACCATGATCCGGCCACTGCAACGCAATGGCGGGGCGCGGGTCACGGTGCCCAACCGTCTGTACAAACAGGTTCGCAACTACCACCGCCCCACCTTGGACGCCGAATACGGAAGGTTCTGGAGATGACTTTGCGTGCCTTGATTTTAAGCACCGCGCTCGTATCGCTACTTGTTGCCTGCGGTAACGACGACCAACGGGTGCGGGACAAGCGTCTTGATTCCCTAATGCTGAACTCTGCGCGGCAACTTATCGGGATGGCTCCCGAAACACCTGAGCGTGCCACCGCCGAACAGCTTAAACTAATTGGGCAAGAGATTGCGCAAACCAAGGGGTTTGGCATCATGATTGCGCAAACTCCGATGACCGGCGGCGCCGATCTTTTCGCCTTAGCAACCGTAGATGGAAGTTACACGGTTTGGGGGTCTGATTCGCAAATAACCGTCACCCTAGAGGGTCCGATGCTGATCGGGACACGCGGTTTCGGGGATGATCTTATGTCAGCAGAAATCGGGCCTGTGAACGCGCTGCTTGCTACGCGCAGCGAAGGGGACTATCAGCGGGTGCTCCGTTTTCTCGATGGCGAGAACAATGTACAGCAGTACGCCTATGATTGTCGCATCAGCGTGATCAATGAAGATGCCATGCAAGAGAATTGCACCAACCCCGAACATGCCT
>JAYZYX010000380.1:0-7355 GCA_036139795.1 Pseudomonadota bacterium
CTTCCCCTCGGGCCGCCTTGCCAAACGCCGCGGCTTGAAGCTGCACGAACGCCCGTGGATGGCCTCGGCGGCGATGATCGCCCGCAAGTTTGATCTACCGGTCATTCCGGTGAACGTGCGCGCCCGCAACTCGGCGCTGTTCTATCTCTTTGACCTGATCCACCCGACGCTGCGGGACATCACCCTGTTCCATGAGACCCTGAACAAACACCGCCAACCCTTCCGCATCACCGTGGGCGAGGCGATCTCGGCCAGCGCCCTACCGGCAAAGTCGGAAGAAGGCATCCAGATGCTGCGCGAAGCCACCCTCGCCCTTGGAGGACGCTACGCACCCACCGTCTCTCTGGTGCAAAATTCCCGCCGCCCTTCATGGGTGAAACAGTTGGGCTAGAAAAGTTTTCGCCGAAAACTTTTCCCGCAAAACGATCTTCGGCGAAGATCGTTCTCCCCTTCACTTTTTGACAAGACGATCAATAAGTTGGTCCACTAGCTGCAAATCAGCTTCAGACAAACTCCCCAGTTTTGCAGCCGTAACATAAGGGTTTGGCTGACTGCCCTCCACCACAACGGAAGGCTCCGTCGGCATTAAAGGCTCTAGTTCCCCCAGCAGTTCGGCTACTGCGCATTCAAGAGCCGCAGCCAACGCATCCATTTTTTCGTGATTGAGCTGCTTTTTGCCACTCTCCAGCTCGCTATAATAACTCTTAGAAATGCCTGCTCGAACCGCAACTTCGGCTTGCGTCAACTTACGGGATTTCCGCAACGCTAGTAGATTTGTTGTATACATCGCTGCCCTCAACAGATTTATTCAAATTAATCGCGGTATAACACTACGGTAGAAGTGACAGAAAACTCTTCAAATTCGATCGACACAGCACACTAGACAGCTATCCAGCCAAGTATCTCTATGTGGGTTCCCCCTCACGCCCGTTGATCCCCCCGCACGCATGGGATAATCCCTGTGGCGAATGAGGGCGCCATGGCGCTCTGCAACCGGATTCCGATAGCCAATGAGGCCCCTATGCTTGATCTGACCTTCGAGCCCCCGAAACCCAAAGTCATCGCTGGCGCCAAATATGATTGGGAGCTGGTCATCGGCCTTGAGGTCCATGCTCAGGTCAGCTCGAATGCGAAACTCTTCTCGGGCGCATCGACCAAATTCGGCGCCGAGCCGAACAGCAACGTGGCCTTCGTGGACGCGGCCATGCCCGGCATGCTGCCCGTGATCAACGAATTCTGCGTGGCGCAGGCCGTGCGCACCGGTCTTGGCATCAGCGCCGAGATCAACAAATGGTCGGCCTTCGACCGCAAGAACTACTTCTACCCTGACCTGCCGCAGGGCTACCAGATCAGCCAGCTCTACCACCCCATCGTGGGTGAGGGCGAGATCATCGTGGACATGGGCCCCGGCGTCGCCCGCCGCGTGCGCATCGAACGCATCCACCTGGAGCAGGACGCGGGCAAATCGATCCACGACATGGACCCCAACATGTCCTTCGTGGACCTGAACCGCACCGGCGTCGCCCTGATGGAGATCGTCAGCCGCCCCGACATCCGTGGCCCCGAAGAGGCCGCAGCTTACGTGGGCAAACTGCGCCAGATCCTGCGCTATCTTGGCACCTGCGACGGCAACATGCAGAACGGCAACCTGCGCTGCGACGTGAACGTCTCGATCTGCCGTCAGGGCGCCTACGAGAAGTTCATTGAAACCGGCGATTTCGGCCACCTCGGCACCCGCTGCGAGATCAAGAACATGAACTCCATGCGCTTTATCCAGCAGGCCATCGAATATGAGGCACGCCGCCAGATCCAGATCGTCGAGGCCGGCGGCTCGGTCGATCAGGAAACCCGCCTCTATGATCCGGACAAGGGCGAAACCCGCTCGATGCGTTCGAAGGAAGAGGCGCACGATTACCGCTACTTCCCCTGCCCCGACCTGCTGCCGCTGGAAATCGACGACAGCTTCATCGAAGACATTCGCGCATCGCTGCCCGAACTGCCCGACCAGAAGAAAGCCCGCTTTGTCACCGAACTGGGCCTGTCGGAATATGACGCATCCGTCCTGACCGCCGAGGTCGAGGCCGCTGATTATTTCGAAGCCGTGGCCGCTGGCCGCGACGGCAAGCTGTCGGCCAACTGGGTCATTAACGAGCTGTTCGGCCGTCTGAAGAAAGACGACAAGGACATCACCGAAAGCCCCGTCTCGCCCGAGCAACTGGGCAAGATCGTGGGTCTGATCTCCTCGGACGCGATTTCGGGCAAGATCGCCAAGGACCTGTTTGAGATCGTCTACACCGAAGGCGGCGACCCCGAAGCCATCGTCGAAGAGCGCGGCATGAAGCAGGTCACCGACACCGGCGCCATCGAGGCTGCGGTGATCGAAGTGATCGAAGCCAACCCCGCGCAGGTCGAAAAGGCCAAAGCCAACCCCAAACTGGCGGGCTGGTTCGTGGGTCAGGTCATGAAAGCCACCGGCGGCAAGGCCAACCCCAAAGCGGTCAACGAACTGGTCATGGCCAAATTGGACCTCTGATCAATCGCGAAAGCTGAAAATGCGAAAGGCGCTCCGAAAGGGGCGCCTTTTTTGTGCCTGAGACACAACGTTCTCGCAATGCGAAGGATATCGCCAATACCAAAAATACAGCTGATTAAGGCTGAGCATGCGACACTATTCCGCGCAAATATTTGGGAAGCAGGTTATTCCCTCTTATCTCCAAGACTATAGCACTTGGCACCGGGCACACTTCCTGTGCGAGATAATTTCAAGACAGGTATCTACCCAAAATGATTTAACCTCACTCAAACAATCAAAAATTCATAACAAGGGTACAAATGGGCGATCCGAAAAAATTCACCGAAAACGCCGCTCCTGAAAACTGGTTCAGCTACGCAATTGAACTAACAGAAGCCGCGAACGAACTATTTAAACGCCTCGGAAGCAAGCTCGTGGTCACAATAGACACACGAAGTGAAACTTCAGACCTTAGGCCGCTTGTGTCTCGTCCAGCTTTGCTCTTGTACGGTCAAGCAGTTGAGAACCTGATTAAAGCAATTTTGATTTCCGAGAACCCGCTTTATTTAGAAGGCGGGAAATTGTCCAAGCAGATTCAGGGCCATGATCTCAATCGCCTTTCCAATCGAATTCGCACCTACGATTGGACATCAGATGAGCGAGAACTCTTAAACTTTTTGTCGGATATCGTACCATACTCCGGCCGCTACCCTGTGCCCCGAGCCGCTGACGCGATTAAGGCGGAGTGCTACATTAGTTTTGAAATTCACTCAGCATGCAACGCATTAATCGAGAAACTCTCTCTTGAACTCTACAGACTGAACTTCGACGGCATTTCTGCGCCGAATGAAGTGAAATGGAACAAGCTCAGGCTCACGCATCTAGATAACAAAGCATATTTCTTAGATTGGACACCCAACGAAAGGAAGACTGGACAACGTTCTAGCTGATGCAAAAGCAGGCGATGAATCTGTCCCCATACGTAAACCAGTCCTGACTTTTCTCGCCAAGTCTAGGCGCTCTACCAAATTCAACACCCCAAACAAATCTTCTTACCCCCGCCGCGCCAGCCAGATCTCGGACAGGGCCAAGGCCAGCAGCACCGCTGCGGCAACAATGAACAGCCAGCCGCCGACCACTCCGTAAAACAACGTGCCACCGATCCCGCCCAAGGCAAAGCACAGCAGGGACAGAGCGTGGAGTTTCAGTTTGGGCAGCGCCTCACGGCGGGTCTCGCCTGCGATGGTCATGGCCGATAGCTCGATCCCCAGATCGGTGGCCATGCCCGAGACATGGGTCGTACGCACCCGTGCCTTTGAGATCATCGTTGTCACCGCGTTCTGTAGCCCCATCAGAAAGCTCAGCGACACCACCAGATGCGCCTGATCCATGCCCCCGCGCAGTTGCATCGCGCCCAGCGCCAGCAGCATCAGCGCCTGTGCGCAGATCACCCATGCGTAGATCGCCCGATGGCCCCGACGCTCTCCTCGGTGCACGGCGATTCCTGCGCAGACCGCGCCGGTGATAAAGGCCAGCACCAGACCGGCGAAAGACAGCGCCAACGCCACCTGCCCCACCACCAAAGTGTCCGCCATGGCCGAGAGATTACCCGTCATATTCGCGGTAAACGTTCCGGCGACCAGAAAGCCCACGGCGTTCAAGGCACCGGCAATGGTGGACAACAGGGCCGCCAGAGAGAGGTCCAGTGTTTCGGTGCGTGCGCCTCCCGTTCGGATCAGCATGCTTGGCCCCGCCATGCAGTTCTTTCTTCGAACTATGCGCCATTCACCGGCCCGCGCAAGCGGCCCAATCGGTGACACAGCACGGCAAATGCGCGAACTTCCCCCACAACCCTTGACCTTACCGCGCCCAACATCAAAAGCTGAACATAACGAATCCCGCCAGCGCGCCCAGCGCTGACACAAATCCGCCCGCGGCCTATTTCCCGCCATTCGTGAAGAGAGTTTCCATGAAATTCCGTTTCCCCATCGTCATCATCGACGAAGACTTCCGCTCAGAAAATTCCTCCGGCTCATCGATCCGCGCTCTGGCCAAGGCCATCGAGGATGAGGGTTTTGAGGTTCTGGGCGCCACCAGTTACGGGGACCTTAGCCAGTTTGCGCAGCAGCAGTCGCGGGCCAGCGCCTTTGTGCTGTCCATCGACGATGAAGAATTCACCCCCGGCCCCGATCTGGACCCCGCCGTTCTGAACATCCGCACCTTCATCGAAGAGGTGCGCTGGAAGAACGCCGATGTGCCGATCTACATCTATGGCGAGACCAAAACCTCGCGCCATCTGCCGAACGACATCCTCAAGGAACTGCACGGCTTCATCCACATGTATGAAGACACGCCCGAGTTCGTCGCCCGTCACATCATCCGCGAGGCGAAAAGCTATCTTGAGGCGATCCAGCCCCCCTTCTTCCGCGAGCTTCTGGACTACGCCGAGGACGGCTCATATTCATGGCACTGCCCCGGTCACTCGGGCGGGGTGGCCTTCCTGAAATCGCCCATCGGCCAGATGTACCACCAGTTCTACGGTGAGAACATGCTGCGCGCAGACGTCTGCAACGCGGTCGAGGAACTGGGTCAGCTCTTAGACCACAACGGCGCGATTGGCGCGTCCGAACGCAACGCAGCACGGATTTTCAACGCCGATCACTGCTTCTTCGTGACCAATGGCACCTCGACCAGCAACAAGATGGTCTGGCACCACACGGTCGCCCCCGGCGATGTGGTTGTGGTGGACCGCAACTGTCACAAGTCGATCCTGCACTCGATCATCATGACCGGCGCGATCCCTGTGTTCATGAAGCCCACACGCAACCACTGGGGCATCATCGGCCCGATCCACAAATCGGAATTCGAGCCTGAAACCATCAAGGCCAAAATCCGCGCCAACCCCCTGCTGGAAGGCGTCGACCCCGAGACCGTGAAGCCCCGCATCATGACCCTCACCCAGTCCACCTACGACGGGGTGCTCTACAACACCGAAACCATCAAGAGCATGCTTGATGGCTACGTGGACAACCTGCACTTCGATGAGGCATGGCTGCCCCACGCGGCCTTCCACCCCTTCTACGGCACCTATCACGCGATGGGCCGCAAGCGCGACCGCACCAAGCATTCAGTGACCTACGCCACCCAGTCGGTGCACAAGCTGCTGGCCGGCATCAGCCAAGCCAGCCACGTGCTGGTACAGGACGCCGACGACACCAAACTGGACCGGCACCTCTTCAACGAGGCGTATCTGATGCACACCTCGACCTCGCCCCAATATTCGATCATCGCCAGCTGCGACGTGGCCGCCGCGATGATGGAGCCTCCGGGCGGCACCGCGCTGGTCGAAGAAAGCATCGACGAGGCCCTCGATTTCCGCCGCGCCATGCGCAAGGTGGATCAGGAATTCGGTGACGATGATTGGTGGTTCACCGTCTGGGGCCCCGAAGAGCTGGCCGAAGAAGGCATCGGCCGCGCCAAGGATTGGGAGCTGAAGAAAACCGACAGCGACGGCGTCAACGACAGCGACGGCGAAGACAGCTGGCACGGCTTTGGCGACATGGCCCGCGGCTTCAACATGCTGGACCCGATCAAGGCCACCATCATCACCCCCGGCCTGAACATCGACGGCCGCTTTGAAGACACCGGTATTCCCGCCTCGATCGTGTCGAAATACCTGGCCGAACACGGCGTGGTGGTCGAGAAAACCGGCCTCTACAGCTTCTTCATCATGTTCACCATCGGCATCACCAAAGGCCGCTGGAACACGCTGGTGGCCTCGCTCCAGCAGTTCAAGGACGACTACGACAAGAACCAGCCCATGTGGCGGATCATGCCCGAGTTCTGCGCCAAACAGCCCCGCTGGGAACAGATGGGCCTGCGCGACATGTGCCAGCACGTCCACGCGCTGTATTCGAAATACGACGTGGCCCGCCTCTCGACCGAGATGTACCTGAGCGACCTGCAACCGGCGATGAAACCCGCCGACGCCTACGCCCACATCGCACGCCGCACCACCCAGCGCGTGCCGATCGACCAGTTGGAAGGCCGCATCACCACCTCGCTGGTCACCCCCTACCCGCCGGGCATCCCCCTGCTGATCCCGGGTGAGGTATTCAACAAGAAGATCGTCGAGTACCTGCAATTCAACCGCGAATTCGCCGCCAAATGCCCGGGCTTTGAAACCGACATCCACGGCCTCGTGCAAGAGCGCGACGAAGACGGCGTCATGCAATACTTCGCAGACTGCGTCGCAGAATAAGCGTCAAACAATTCGAAACAATAAGGGCCTCCGCAATGAATTGCGGGGGCCCTTATTGTTTTTAACACAATCAATACAAATATTATTGAAACCAAAAAGGGAAATCTCCTATATTTTTCCAATTACAATAAAACCAAATCACAAGCTGAAATTGGAAAAAGAAATGCACATTATTCTTCTCGTGCTCTTTTCTGCGTTACTATTTTTTGCACTCAAAATCAGCCGCACCCACGCATCAAAATTCGATGCTGCGCCGCCACAACCCAAGTCAACAGAGAGAGCGCCAACAGCCCCAAAACCCGAAGAACAAGGCGAAGTTGATCGCCCCGTCTTTGATGCCTCACAACGTATTGATTCAGCTCCCAAACTAACACTGAAAGGGCGCGCTTGGGTGACAGATGGCGACACGATTACCATTAAAGGTACACAAATACGCCTCTTCGGCATCGATGCGCCAGAATTAAGCCATCCCTATGGGCAGAAGGCGAAATGGGCTTTGCACCGCCTATGCAAGGGTCAAAAAATCAGTGCTGAGATAACAGACACCGACAGGCATGGCCGGACCGTTGCAAAATGCTTTCT
>JAYZYX010000381.1:0-6266 GCA_036139795.1 Pseudomonadota bacterium
GCTCTGCGCACATGGAGCCTAGATGCCGCGCATATCACGACCCTCGTAAGCTACATCGATCCGGAAAACCTACGATCAATCGAACTGGCAAAACGGTTAGGTGCGACGCTGGATAGCAAGGCACAGCGGCCTGAACCCTCGGATCTGGTCTATCGGCATTACGGGGCATAGGGGCACGAAAATAACGGGCGCACCTAGGATAGGCGCGCCCACAACTTTGAATAAAGGAATTACATGCCCAAGGCTTCGCGCAGCTTCGCCAGCACCTCGGCCAAAGCCTCGGGATTGTCGCGGGCTGCCCCAAGGGCCGCTTCCAGAGTGGTCTTTTGCAGCGCACCAAGCGACGAATCCTGAATAAGACCGGTCACTTTGTCGAAATCGAAACCATCGACGGTCAGCAGATCCGACAGACCCGACACCGAGGTCCCTGCATCCGCAGCGGCAGCCGCGGCATCCATTTCTGCGCCTTCCACAGCCTCATCGGCGATCTCGCCCTCAGGGGTGCTTGCGCCATCCACCGCGTCGCTAATCGCGGCGCCCACAGCCTCTTGCGCGTCAGAGACCGCATCGGCCGCCCCTTCCACAGCCTCGCTCACACCCTCGGCGGCATCCTCGGCCATCTGTTCTACACCAGCCTGCACGTCCTCGACGGCTTCGCTCACCGCGGCACCGGCATCCTCTACAGCTTGGCTCGCTGTATCCGCTGCGCCCTGAGCTGCCTCTGCGGCGTCATTCACAACGTCCGTCGCACTTTCTTCAACTGCTGGGGGCGGGGTAATGGCGGTCGCCGAATCTGCGCCGGTTTCCACGCCGGTTGTCATGGCGTCGTCACTCTCGGGGCCACTGGTAAAGACGAACACGCCGGCAATCAGCACAATGATCACAATCAGCGCAATCGCTACATTTCTCATAACAGGTCCTTTCCTAGCACTGTCCAATGGGGCCAACACACGCCCGAAGGATTTGTTCCACGGCGCAAGGCCCATTCCAATGGGCGAAGAGAAAACTGCCATAAACCGGCATAATCCCGCGATTCACAGTTGAAAATCCGCCGATGCAGCCTTAATTTGCGCTCTCACACATTTCCCGATGATTATCGAAGGATCATAGCCATAGCCCGCAGACCGCATAACGCGCCGCCCACCCGTGACACTGGCCCCCGCATCAACGGAGCGATCCGCGCCCCCGAGATCCGACTGATCGGTGCAGACGGTGAGAACGTCGGCGTGGTCCACCCCGCAAAAGCGATGGACATGGCCGTTGAGGCCGGACTCGACCTGGTCGAGATTTCGCCCAACGCAAAGCCGCCCGTTTGTAAGATCATGGACTTCGGCAAGTTCAAATACGAACAGCAGAAGCGTGAATCCGAGGCGCGCAAAAAGCAGAAAGTCATCGAAGTCAAAGAGGTCAAGTTCCGCCCGAACACTGACACCCACGACTATGACGTCAAGATGCGCAATGTGCTGAAATTCCTGGAAAAAGGCGACAAGGTGAAGGTCACCCTGCGCTTCCGCGGCCGCGAAATGGCCCACCAGAACCTTGGCCGTGAATTGCTGGAGCGTGTGGCCGTCGATGTCAAAGAGATCGGCAAGGTCGAGAACATGCCCAAGATGGAAGGTCGCCAGATGATCATGGTGATCGGTCCGCTGGCCAAGTAATCCACCGGTCATATGATGCGATTGAGGCGCGCCCTTTTGTAGGGCTGCGCCTTTTTCTTTGGCCGCCCGTCTGTGGCGGGGACAGTGCCGTGAGTATTTATATCATGAAGAAGCCCGTGCAGGTTTTGCTGCCGCAGGCTGTGCGCTGGCCGGAAGGCGGCGGGCGCGGGGCTGGGGACGGGTGGGAATCTCTTTCAGCAGGCCGCCGACTCCCATCGAGGCGATGTCCTGATGTGTGACCTCTAGCCCGCAAGCGACACGGGCAAGGACCCAATCGGCGCCATTCAGCGCCGGAGCGCGGGCGCAACCGGGCAGACCAATCACCGGTGCTTGCCCCAGTTTGCCAAGAAACAAGAGGTTGCCCGGGTCAACCGGCATGCCAAAGCGCGTGACGGTGCCACCTGCTTGGCGCAGCCCTTCGGGCGCCACGTCATGGGGGTCCGAGGTGGCCGAATCTGTCAGGATCAGGATCAGGTCACTGGTGCAGGTGGAAAGACGCTTGGACAGGGCGTCCTCGGTATGGGCGCAGGTCAGGGTCGCCTCTAGGGTGATGCCCAAGGCGTTCAGGCGGCTTTCAATCGCGTCCTGCCCCGTCAGGCCGGGGCCACCGGGGACCTCGGTCACGATCAGGGTCGCGCTGCGCAATAGGCTTGGGGCAAAGCTGATGGCGTCTTGGGCGACAGCCGCGGCGCGGCGCAGGTCTGTGGCCGGCACCCCGTATGCGATGATCTTGACCGTCGCGATCATGCCCCCCTGCCCCATTTGCTGATAGGGCGGGACAGAGGCGCAGGTGATCATGGGATCGATGCTGTTCAAGGCGTTGATCTTGTCGCTGTCGATCAGCGCCACACCCGGTTCCGGTGCCAGCAGGTTCACGCGGCCCGTGAAGGGATCGGTCAGCAGCACGCCCTGCGCTGCCACGGCTTGGGCTAGCTCTGCGGCGGCGGCATCTTCGTGCAGGTCTGTGTCGTCCAGACGGGCAACTGTGATCTCGGCATGGCCTTCATCGGCCAGTTGCCGAAGATGATCTGCGGTCAGGTTCAGCCCCTTGCGCAGGCGGCCCGAGGCCAGTTGGACCGAGTGGGCCAAAATCGCGCCTTCGGCCTCTGACAGAGGAACAGAACCGAACCGCATCAGCCGCGCCTCAGGCTGTGGATCACCTGCGCAAGGATCGAGACGGCGATTTCCGCCGGTCCCGACGCGCCGATGTCCATGCCAACGGGGGCATCTATGCGGGCGATCTGGTCTTGCGTGATCCCCGCCGCGGTCAGGCGGTCCACCCGCTTGGCATGGGTGCGGGTCGAGCCCAACGCGCCGATGTAAAACGCGGGGCTCTCAAAGGCCCGCAGCAGCGCCGGATCATCCAGTTTCGGGTCATGGGTCAGAAGCACCAGCGCGGTACGGCTGTGCATGCCGATCAGGTCCAGCCCTTCGTCCGGCCATTCGTTGACGATGCGGGTATCGGGAAAGCGGGCCGCATTGGCAAAGCTTTCGCGGGGATCAAGGATGATCGGGTCAAAGCCCGCGATCCGCGCCATCGGCACCAGCGCCTGCGCGATATGGACACCGCCCACAAGGATCATCCGCAGGGGC
The DNA here is from genome assembly GCA_036139795.1 of Pseudomonadota bacterium. Taxonomy (GTDB): domain Bacteria; phylum Pseudomonadota; class Alphaproteobacteria; order Rhodobacterales; family Rhodobacteraceae; genus Donghicola. The sequence goes on from JAYZYX010000381.1 coordinate 3,252, forward strand.
GGGTTGTGGATGGCGACAAAGGTCGCGCCATCCTCTTCCACGCCGGACCGATCCATGCGGAAGCGCTGTTCGAACCCGTCATGGGCCAGATGACCGCCGCCCTGCTCCAGATCGGTGACATAGGCCACTGGTGTGCGGGCTGCGCGGGCGGCGACCAGATCGGTCAGCACATCCGCAGAGAGCGCGCCGCCAACAGGTTCCACCAGAATGCGGATGGTGCCACCGCAGGCCAGACCCACGGCGAAAGCATCGCCATCGCTGACCCCATATTCCAGAACGCGGCTTTGGCCATCCTCCATTGCCTCCAGCGCCTCGACGATGACGGCGCCTTCGACGCAACCGCCCGAAACAGAGCCTGCCATTTCCCCGTCACCGGCAATCGCCAGCTGGCTGCCGACGCGGCGCGGGGCGCTGCCCCAAGTCTCGACCACGGTGGCAAGGGCGGCGCGGCGTCCGGCGGTGTGCCATGCCAGCGCACGCTCGGGGATGTCGTCGAAACGATTGTCTTCGGTCATGGGGCTCCTCCTGCGAGCGATGGTGGCACCGGCCCGCATAAGGCGCAAGAGGCGCTTTTTGCGCCTTTGGTCCTGCGAGGATTATCCCCACTGCTCTCCCAGATCGGCGCGGGTGCGGTCGATCCAGTGATCCTTCAGCCACGCACAGGGGCGCGAGTAGCGGATCAGTGATCCTTTGTAGCCCACCACCGCATCGCTCATCTTCGGGCGACCGTGGAAACAGACCACGCGGGCATTCTCAGGCAGCACCGGATCACGCAGATAGTTCACCGGCGGCAGGCCGAGGCAGTCATATTTATAGCTGACCACCAGATCGCCGGGGATATAGGCGAAATCCCCCTTTTCCATGCCTTTGTGGGACGTATAGCGCTGCTCCGAGCCACGGGCCGCCTCGACCACCTTATAGGTGTCTTTGGCCAGATCATCATAGAGATAGCCGTGCAGCGCCGGATCAAAGCGGAAGACGCTACCATGACCGGTGGGGCGGCCTTTTCGGGCCTCGACCCAGTCATGACGCATGGCGATTTTGCCCGGTGCCATTTCCCAGATCGGGGTCAAATCGCCGGTGATCACCACATCCAGATCAAAGCCCAAGATCGGGCCGTCCAGATCGGGAATCAGCCCCTGCCGGAAAAGCGAGACCTTGCGCATCGCGCCTTGGCGGTTGGCCACGGCCAGCGCGGCGTCCATTTCTTTCTGGAAAGGCTCATTGGGCAGAGGCAGCACGTTGATGTCGGGATGCAGCCCCTCGGCGTGTTCGGTCATGCAAAAGAACCGCACGGGCAAACCGATGTTCCGGCGCACGCCGGAATAGAGGCGGTTCACATATTCAGGGCCGAACAAAGTACCCCATTTGATACAGATGATGTTGGCCTGCTGCATGATCGCCCCGCAAAAGCTGTCGTTGCAGGGGCCATACCCCGACCGGCGGGGTTTGGCAAATCAGGCGGCCTTCATAGGCAGGTAATGGCGCTGCTCAATCTCTTGCCGCAAGAGCGCCGCGTTACGTGTGTTGGATTTATAGCCCACGTCCAGAATGTCCCCCACCAGCGGGAACAGACCGACAAACCAGTCCACGCCGATGTTCTTGACCATCAACGCCAATGTCACGGGGGGCACGCCCAACCGGTAGGCCGTAAACAGAATATACCCCGCGGGCAGCAGCGCAGCCGAGTCCCCCACCCCCGGCAACAGCCCAAGGATCGAATCCCAGCCAAAGCGCACTTTGGTGCCCGGAATGCGGAAGGCCCGATCCATCCGGTGGGCCAACCGCTCCAGCCGCTCTAGACGATGAAAGTCTTCGGCCCGTGTCATGCGTGACGATGATCCGGCCCAACGGTGGCGATGACCCAGACCGCGTGGACGATACCGGGGATATAGCCAAAGAGGGTCAGCAGGATGTTGATCCAGAAATGCTTGCCGATACCCACCTGTAGAAACACTCCCAGAGGCGGCAGCAGGATGGCGGCGATGATGCGAATGAAATCCATTGTCTTGCTCTTTCGGTTGCATTTGCGTCTGGTTTCTCAACGCAACCGAAAGGCTTTGGTTCCACGCCTCTCTAGCGATCAGCCCGCCAGCGGCAAACGGCTTTCAACCATTTCAACGAACCAGCTGCATCCTGCGGGGATGATCTCGTCGTTGAAATCATAGTCCGGATGATGCACCGGCGCGGTGTCACCGTTCCCCAGCAGAATATAGGCACCAGGCCGTTCTTGCAGCATGAACGAGAAATCCTCGCCGCCCATGATCAAGGGCGCCTCATCGCACTGGCCCGTCAGGGCACGCGCGGCATCGGCGGCAAATTCGGTCTCGGCGTCGTGGTTCACCATCACCGGATAGGAACGGACATAATCCACTTCGGCGCGGCCCCCGTGGGCGTCGGCCGTCTGGGTGGCCAGCTTGATCACGCGTTCTTCCACCAGATCGTGGATGTCTTCATCCAGCGTGCGCACGGTGCCCTTTAGCACCACCCGCTCAGGGATCACATTGAACGCCTTGCTGCTGCTCTCGATCGAGGTGACCGAGACCACCACCTGATGGACCGGATCGACCACGCGGCTGCGGATGGTTTGCAGGGCCTGAATGACGTGAGAGGACAGAACCACAGGATCGATGGTTTCATGGGGCTTGGCCGCATGGCCGCCGCGCCCGTGCAAGGTGATCTGGAACTGGTCCGTGGCCGCAAAGAAGCCACCCGGACGGATCGCGAACTGACCCACGGGCATACCGGGCCAGTTGTGCATGCCGTAGACCTCATCAATGGCAAAGCGGTCCATCATGCCATCCTTGCACATCTCGCGGCCGCCGCCGCCGCCCTCTTCGGCGGGCTGGAAGATCACCACTGCGGTGCCTGCGAAATTCCGCGTCTCGGCCAGATATTTCGCCGCCCCCAGCAGCATCGAGGTATGACCGTCATGCCCGCAAGCATGCATCTTGCCCGGCACAGTGCTGGCGTAGGGCTTGCCGGTGGTCTCTTCGATCGGCAGCGCGTCCATAT